>NZ_NPEF01000066.1 GCF_002811955.1 Leptospira ellisii | reverse complement strand
GTCGTGGGTTGATAGGAGGCGAGCATCGCAAGTTCCCCTCCTTCGTCCACTTCCGAAAGGATATAACCGAAAAACAGACCTCCCAAGAGCGCGATGACGAGCAGGGCTTTCGAAGTTCTATGCAATCCTATACTTTTTATCATAACAAATTATATTGGCTCCCTTCCAAGGCGAGTTCGATCCGCAACGCGGAATTTCCGAGCGCTGCCGCGTGCGCCTTCGCTTCCTGAAGAATGATATCCAAGACGTCGTCCGCATACGCGGGTTCGTGATGGGTCAAAACCAGGGTTTTGACGTTCCAGGCCACGGCGCAGTTTACGGCCATTGTGTACGAGGTATGCCCCCAGTCAAATTTTTGAAAGGACTCGTCCAAAGTGTATTGTGCGTCCAAAACGAGAAGGTCCGCGTCCGCAAAAAACGGTTTCATCTCCGAAATAGACGCGAAATCTTCGCCGGTAAATTCCGCGTCCGTGGCGAAGATGAAGGTTTTTCCATTCTCCCGAAACCGATAGGCGAAGGATCCTCCCGGATGTTTGAGAGGAAACGCGTCCACCTTACAATCCCCTTCCAAAACCAAAGTTTCGCCGGGCGGGAGACAGGTAAAGAGTTTCGTAGAAGCCAATTTGGAAAATGAAATCGGAAAAAAGGAAGCCCCTTGCTGCAGTTCCAGACGTTGTTCGAGATCGGGAAACGGGGAATAAAAGTGGATCCTATTTCCCGGGATATACAGAGGTTTGAAAAAGGGAACTCCCTGGATATGATCCCAGTGGGTATGGGTAAAAAAGAAGACGATGTTTCCGTGACCTTTTCCGAATTCCTCCCGCATCATTTCGTCTCCCGCGACTCGGAGCCCGGTTCCTCCGTCGATCAGGATCCTTTGTCCCGTCGAAGAAACCACCGAAACGCAGGTGGTATTTCCTCCCGCGACGTGCGCGAGATACTCCGGAAGTTCGGAAATAAATTTCTGAATGTCGGAAAGAACGCCTTCCCCTCGGTCCCGGACGATTTCGAGGACCTGGGAAAGTTTTTGAACGTATTCTGAAGTACGAAGAGGGGCCGCAATCGAGCCTCGGGTCCCGTAGAGTTGGATGATCACCTTGGACCCAGGATTTTCCGAAACCTGCTTTCTGTCAAAGAGAAGAGAGGAAAGAAAATTCGTTTTACGGTTGTCTTCGGATTCAAAAGGAGAATCATGTTCCCCTATGACAGGCGCCTATAATCGAATCGGTCCGGAACTGACTCCCGTTGTCCGAATTTTATTGATCGTAAACGCGGCGATTTTCGGAATTCAACTGCTTTTATCTTGGACGGTGGGGGACTGGCTCACCCTGTATCTGGGAATGACCCCCGATTTGGTGACGCACCGATTCTACGTCTGGCAATTGCTTACGTATTCCTTTTTACATTCTACGCAGAATTTTTTTCATATCCTATTCAACCTTTTTTCTCTTTGGATGTTCGGTTCGATTCTGGAAAATCATTGGGGCGGAAGAAACTTTCTGAAGTTCTATCTTTTTTCCTGTTTTATGGGAGGGTTGTTTCCGTGGGTCCTTCACAACCTGGGAATCCACCAAGGTACGATCATCGGAGCCTCGGGCGGAATCTACGGTCTTCTCATCGCCTTCGCCCTGATCTGGCCCAATCAGGAACTTCTGTTTATGGGATTTTTTCCCCTCAAGGCGAAGTATATGGTCGTCATTCTGATGCTCGTCATCGCCCTTTCCGGACCCGGCGGGAACGTCGCTCACATGGCGCACCTCGGTGGAGCGATCGGCGGCGCTCTTTATTTCTTTTATTATAATAAACTAAAGCCGAAACTTCCGGCCTCGCTTTCCCTCGGGCGTTATCTTCAAAAACGAAAGATGAAAAAATGGCAAGAGGAAATGAACCGCAAAATTCACGTGCGTGAAGAGGTGGATCTGCTTCTGGATAAGATTTCCAAAAACGGAATGGATTCCCTTTCCCGGAAGGAAAAAAAATTCCTGAAAGAGGCTTCGAGCCGTTATTATTCAGAGGAATGAATTTCCGCGTGGGAACTCCCCGTGCGAGGAGAACCGATCGTCGTAGATAAACCTTTTTCGGATTTTGTGTGGGAACTCCACCGGCGGATTCCTTGGTACGACAAAACTTTGTTTGTATACCGTGATGATGTGGGAACTCTCACAAGGAAACGTTGCATTTGGCGCGACAAATTTTTTCCGGTATATCTTCTACGCGTGGGAACTCCCGCGATTTCCTTTCGGAGGAGTTCCCACATCAAAACGAAAAACAGAGAGAATGACCGATGGAAATGAAAACCGCTTATCCACCCCAACCCTTAATCCTCGTCGGAGAAACGATAGAACTGCATCCCTTAAAGAAGGAACACGCGGACGCCTTGGCGCAGGCGGTATCGGACGGAGAACTCTGGAAACTTTGGTTCACCACGGTTCCTTCTCCGGAGAAGATGAAAACCTGGATCGAAACGGCGCTTGAAGAAGAAACCCAAAAACGTTCCCTCCCTTTCGCGGTGTATCACAAAAAGGACCGGAAATTCATCGGAAGCACACGCTACATGAATCTCGAAAAAGGAGAACGCCGTCTCGAAATCGGCTCGACGTGGTATTCCAAAAGTTACCAAAAGACCTCGGTCAACACCGAATGCAAACTGCTTCTTTTGGGACACGCTTTCGAAACGCTGGAATGTATCGCGGTCGAATTCAGAACGCACAGACTCAACGAAACGTCGCGGAAAGCGATCGAAAGATTGGGCGCCGTTCTGGACGGAATTCTGCGCAATCACAGGACGATGCCCGACGGAACGTTACGCGACACCGTCGTTTACAGCGTCATACGAAACGAATGGCCTACGGTCAAAAGCCACCTGACGTTCAAATTGAGAAGAACGTAGGGATTTTCGAATCGGAAAAGGGAAACGATGCAAGGATACGCGCGAACGACCGCAGCAGGTTTATCATTTCTAATATTCTGTTTTTTGAATTCTCCGGGCGCGAGCCAAACGACTCCGCCCCCGGGACGGGTCTCCGACGCGACGATATCGGAAAACGAAACGACGCGGCACAAATTCTACAAAGTAATCACGAAGTCGGGACTACACTTGCGGGAAAGCCCGAGTACGAACGCCAAATCGCTCGAAGTGGTGGGTTATAGGGAATCGGGCGAAATTCTGGACAAAACGAAAAACCTGGAGACCATATCCGGAAAAAACGGATATTGGATACGAGTCGCCCGAAAAAACAAAGCCGGATGGATGTTTTCCGGATATCTGCTCCTGTCGCAGACCGCCGAATTTCCGATCCTCGCCTACGATTCCAAAGACATCGGTTTGGAGACGACCGACATAGAGGAGTTATCGCAGGACGACCGCGATCGTCTGAAAAACTATAAAAACGCGCGGAATCTCCGCATTGGGTCCTATCAAATACAAGAAAAATTGAATATTCAAAACTCCTTACAAAAAATGATCGTCTTTTCCAAGGACGGGAAACGCTACAAAAACGGATTCGCGGAAGCGGAATGGATCCAAAAACACGAACTCCCCGTCGCGAACCTGCTCGTAACGGGACAAACCGATTGTTTCGAATGTTGCGGGATGTACGAGGACTACTACAATCTGTATTTCATAAAGGACACGATTCGAAGAGTCGCCTTCCCCCTCAAGGATCGGGACGCGATATGCGGAGAAGAAATAGAAAGCCTCACCGCCGAAATTCGAAACAGGATCGACGTAAAAAACGGGATTATCTACCACTACTACCGGATTCCGAACTGCGAATACAAGGACGTCGAAGGTAACATCATCGACGTGGTAGAAGGAGCCGAATCCCTTCACAGGATCCGCTATTCGCACGACGGCGCGTTTACGGAAATCCGCAACGTTACGTTTGAAGCGCCGCAGCGATCCAAAGAAAAATCCTCCTCCGAAACGAAAGGTCCTTGCGGTTTTTCGGAATGGAAAAAGGAAACCGGAACTTCCGATGAAAAAAGCTGCGACCGAGTTTGGAACGGCGGCGGACGATGGAAAAAGTTGGAATCGTATCTCCGTTAAAATCGACATTCTCATTGCGTGAGCGGGGGCCGATTCCCAATCTGTAAACCGATGCGTACGTTCTTCTTTACCCAAAACTCGGAACGATCACCCGCCTACAATCTTGCGGTCGAGGAATCGATCGGCGTAAACCTAGTTTCCTCAGGATACGGGGCCGGACTCAGAATTTGGAAAAATCCGTTCTCCATCGTATTAGGGCTTTCCGAAAAAGCGGGAGACACGATTCTACCGGAAATCGTACGGAAATTTCAAAAAACGAATCCCTTTTTAAAAAACGACGGAGCGGATCCGACCGAATCTCAAAATAAGAACGAGGACTCCGCAAATGGTCAAAAAATTTTTGACCGAAAAAATCCCTCGATCGTACGAAGGGCCAGCGGAGGAGGAACCGTGGTTCACCATCCCGAGGAGAATCTAAACTTCACCTTCTTCGTTTCCCTGGACGTAAAACCGGAACTCTACAAAGTGAAGGAATCCTACGACTACTTTCTCGAACTGGTAAAAAGGACTCTCGCCGAACAGACATTAGACGCAACGTTCCGCGGAAAATCCGACCTGGCCGTGATCGAAGCGGGACTCGAAAAAAAGATATCGGGCAACGCGCAGTTCCGTAAAAAAGGCGCGGTCGTACACCACGGCACGCTCATCCTAAAACCCTCCCTCATAGAACGTGTCGCGGGGCTTCTCAAACATCCGCCCGAGGAACCGGAATATAGAAAGAACCGCAAACATTCCGACTTCGTGACCTCTCTTCCGGCCGATTTTTCTTCCGCAAAATTTGGACAAGACCTATCTCATGTATTTGCCGAATCTTTAGGTCTTTCCAGAATGGACACAGAGAGGGATCTCCGATTTTCAAAAACGGTTCTTCGGGAAGCGAAACGGCTTTTTACGGAGAAATACTCTAGGATGGATTTCATCTTCAGGGATTGATCGGGTTTCTTCTACTTCGATCCATACAAGAAGGGCCAGAAATGCAGTTTCTTCCGAAAGCAGATCCAGAGATATTCGCAGCTATAAAAAAAGAGGACGAAAGACAGGAAAACAACCTGGAGATGATCGCCTCCGAAAATTTCGTTTCCAGATCGGTTCTGGAAGCCTATACTTCCACGCTTACGAACAAATACGCGGAAGGTTATCCGGGAAAACGTTATTATAACGGCTGTCACAACGCCGACGTGGTGGAAACGCTCGCGATCGAAAGGGCGAAAAAACTTTTCGGCGCGGAATACGCGAATGTACAACCTCATTCCGGCGCGCAGGCGAACATGGCCGTTTTTCTCGCATGTCTCGAACCGGGAGATTCCTTTTTGGGAATGAATCTCGCGCACGGAGGACACTTGACGCACGGTTCTCCGGTGAACGTAAGCGGAAGAATATACAAACCGATCCCGTACGGAGTCGACCCGAAAACGGAAACGATCGATTATTCGGAAATCGCGAAACTGGCCAGGGAACACAAACCGAAACTCATCGTCGCGGGAGCGTCCGCGTATGCGAGGACGATCGACTTCTCCAAATTCGCCGAAATCGCGAAAGAGGTGGGGGCGAAGCTGATGGCGGATATCGCGCATATTTCCGGACTCGTTTCCACCGGATATCATCCTTCTCCGGTGGGTCTGTTCGACTTCGTGACCACGACCACCCACAAAACGTTGCGCGGACCTCGGGGCGGATTGATCCTATCCACATTAGAAAATGAGAAAGTACTAAACTCCCGCGTTTTTCCGGGAATCCAGGGCGGACCGTTGATGCACGTGATCGCGGCCAAAGCGGTGGCGTTTCGGGAGGCCCTTCAACCGGAATACAAAACCTACATCGAAACCGTTTTGGCGAACGCGAAAACCCTCGCAGATGTGTTCGTAAAACGCGGTTACAGAGTGGTCAGCGGCGGAACCGACAATCATCTCGTGCTTTTGGACGTTTCCGTAAAGGGACTGACCGGAGCGCAGGCGGCGGACGGATTGGACGAAGTCGGAGTGACCGTGAATAAGAACGCGATTCCGTTCGACAAAAATCCTCCCGCGGTCGCGTCCGGAATCCGTTTGGGAACCCCGGCCTTGACCACGCGCGGACTCAAACCCGCCGACATCGAAATCGTGGGAAATCTGATCTGCGATTTTCTCGATAATCCGAACGATGAAAAAAACAAAACCAAGGTCAGAGGCGGCGTCAAGGAAGTGACTCAGAGATTTCCGATGGACGGTTTCCGTCTGGATTGAATTTTTTTAGATCCTTCTTTCGCAAAGACGCTTTTGGACGCGAAGATGCGATCGAAAAAAGGCGCGGTGGAATACCGCGCCTTTTTTATACCTACCCCGTAAAACGTTAAACGAATCTACGTTTCCGGATATCCTCCCGGAATTCATCGCTAAACTAAAACCTTCCTGCAAAACCTATTGAGCCGCGGCCGCCTCCGCCGGTTTTAATTCGAACTTATGCGATTGAATCGACTGAGCCGAAGGTTTGGCCGTTTTGATGAAAGCGAGATCCTGAACGATCGAACCCTTAAGCGCCACCAGACCCTTCAACAGATAAAAGTAATACGTGGGCACCTCCAGATAGGACATCTCCACTTTGTCGAACTTAAGGGCGTAATTCTTCTGAAAGAGTTTCAGGCCGGTTTTATCGTAGAGGATCAATTGATAAGCGACGGACAGATTAAAATTCATAAGATTGAAGATCGTAGGTTGATTTGCCTCTTCTATCTTAGGAACGAAGATCAGATAATAATCCCCTTTAAAGTTGGAATTTAGAACCTCGAGCGCCATCGGATCCATCTGTTGCGGATTGTCGATCGTGTCGAAGACGTACGGAAATCCTTCGAGGCGATGATAATCCCCCTGCATCCCTAATTCCTTCAACTTGACGTCCAATTGTTGCGAAGCGACGGGAATGGGAGAAGGATACTCGATCCTGGATCCTATTTCGGGGGGAAGAATCTGCGCGAACTGAGGAGTTACGATATGCGGTCTTCTCACGTGAAGCGTATAACGCATTCTACCGGAGCTGAAGTATAAGGGATCCGCAGGCAATAACGTTCCGGCGAACACCACCTTTCCCTGGAGCGTCTTCGGAGGGATCGGTTCCGTAGGGAGTTTTAAAATTCTTCTCGGAGTCGAACAAGCCACAGTAAACAAGATCAACCCGAATAAGACGAATCGTTTCTTTTTCATTCCAGAATCCTTTGTGTTTTTCTTTCCTATCCCGCGCGCGTCTTGTTTGTTAGGAACTTTATTAGGAGATATTCGGATTCGAATTCATATCGGACAGAGAGAACGGAAAAAATTTTCGAATCCGGCGGGAAAGTAATTTAGAATTTTGTGAAATTCCGAATTCGTGTCGTCCGGCATCACGCCTCGAACGTTACTAAAAATACGATTAACGCGAACTGATATGCGATAGACGATCGCAAGCGGGACGAAGCTGTCGAAAAAAAGAAACGAATTCCTCGTCTGCAACGGAAAACCTGCCGAACCAGAGGGGAGTTCCCGCATTTCTACGTAAATAAAATCTTCCTCTGTCTATCGGAAAAGGCGGGAGTTCCCACATCCCCTTCCCTTCGACCTCCGAAAGATGTTCGTGTCGGTTCTACGTGCCGGATCTTCTCCTTACGATTTTTTAGGTTCTAAGTGAATCGACGCACTTTATAAGTTGAAATCGAGGAGATCCTACATGCAAAACTTCAAAGAGAAAAATGATACTTGGAAAAATACCGAAATCCTTCCGTCCCACACTACGTGTGAGAGTTCCCACATTTTCCCTGTTACGACGGGCCATTCGACCCGAAACCCGCTCCAAAAACGGATATAAGAGACAGAATCAACCTCTCCACCTCCCAAATGACGCAAAAATACTTTACATTTATATACATATCATATAATAAGTATTTATGGATTTACCTTCGTTCCCGACCGCAATCAGCGATCATCTTTACCATCCGCTTCTAAGTTGGGAACGGAACGGTTTAGGAATTCTCACCGGAAAGTCCGGAATTTACAGACTCGCGCTACAATGGGAATACGCGTTCGCAGTATCGGGTTTCAAAATTTTCAACCTCGATTGTGCGATCCGATTCAATCCTTTTGTCATAACCGCAGAAACGAGAAAACGAAGGGTCCATCCCGAATCCCTTCTCGAAAACATCCTCGTCCAAAGAGCGTTTACTCCGTATCAGATTCTGGATTCTTTGCGCGCGATATCCGAACGAAAATCGGAGAACACCATCTACTTCCTTCTCGCTCCCTGCAAACAATTCTTCGACGGAGACGTACAGGAGGACGAAGGAAGATTCCTATTACATCGGATGCTCGCGATTTTGCAGGAGCTACAGACGGAACGATTTCCGATTCTCGTGGTGGAATCGCTACACTACTCTCATCCTACGTTCGAAAATTTCTTTCCGAAACTGGCGGAAACAGCCTCCGATCTTTGGGAATTGAGGATCGAGGACATACTCTCCTATCTTAAAACCAGGAAACGATCCGTTTCGGATAACGTATCCCCTTATTACGAACAAAGGAGCGTAACGTAATCATATGGGAAGAACCGTCACGCCTTATTCCAGACAGATGCAGCAGGTGGAATCCGAACTCCTGGAATTCCGAAGAGGGCTCCGCAAGCCCGATCAGGAGATTTTCGACGATTTGATCCGAACCGCAAAACTGCAGGTTCAAGCGGGGGTGATGGCTTCCGGTCCCTATCCGATCGACGTTATGCTACTCACCATGATGATCGATCTCAAAAAAGAAATACACAAACTCAAAAAGGAATTCGGCGAATACAAGGTTTCCAAAGGGGATGTCTAATCTAGGGATCGTCAAGGGAAGTCTATTCGATATCTATCATATAGAAGACAAGATCCATCTCTGGATCAAGGACGAGGACGGCAACGCGCGACTTTTCTACGATTTCCATCAACCGATCGTCTACGCAAGAGGGAACGAATCCGTTCTAAAAAAACTCGTACACCGTTTTTATCAGTTGGACGCCCTCGCGGAAATCCCCGTCTACAAGGACAAAAAACTCTTTTACGAAAACGAGAAAGTCCAAGTACTGCAACTTACCATTTCCCGGCCTTCCGTACTTTCCCAGGTTTCGCGAAAACTATACGCCCTTTACGGAAAATTCGACATCTATCATTCCGACATAGAGGTTCCCACGAGCTACATGGTTTCCAAGGGACTTTTTCCATTGTGCGAATTAAAACTCTCCTATTCGGAGGAGAAATTCGGCAGACAAGTGCGCGGGATCGAAATCCTCAACCGCGTGAGGGATATGGAATATTCCGTTCCCAAACTCAAAACGATGTATATGAGCCTTTCCCAAAGTCATCGTATCGACATGAAACACAACTCCATCGTATTTCGATGCGGCGAAAAACTCTCCGAATTTTCCGGCAAAAATCCCAAGGAGCTTCTGCAAGGGATCGACTCGCTTTTCAAACTCGAGGACCCGGATATCGTATTATCGACGTTCGGCGATCATACCATTTTTCCCTATCTATTCTCCCAATCGCAGAAGCTGAAAATCTTTCCCGCCTTCGACAGGGATAGAACGATTCCGATCCGAAGACATATCCAGACCAAAGGCACCAGTTACAACACCTACGGAACCATCGTTTACCGCGCGCCGTCGTATCCTCTATTCGGAAGATGGCATATAGATTCTCAAAACAGTTTCGTACATAGGGAAGCGGATCTTTTGGGAATCATAGAATTGGCGCGGCTTTCCAGACTTCCCATACAAAAGATGTCCAGGGCGTCCACCGGTAAGGCCCTCACGAGCATCGAAGTCGACGTCGCTTTAAAAAAAGGTTATCTCGTTCCCTGGCAAAAGAGCGCCGTAGAATCCCCGAAAACCGCCTTACAACTGTTGGAAGCCGACAAAGGGGGACTCGTTTTTCAACCCGACGTCTCCGACGGCACGGTTTTCGAAAACGTGGCCCAGCTGGACTTCGCGCAGATGTATCCCACCATCATGGTGAACCACAACATATCCCCGGAATGCGTAAACTGCGTCTGCTGTGAAAAAAACCCGAAAGCGAGGATCGTTCCCGGTCTGGGATACAGGATCTGCGTGCGAAGACGCGGGATCGTTTCCCAAGCCCTTAAACACGTATTAGAAAGAAGATAATATTATAAAATAGGCATAAAGGAAAGGAAGGAAAACGCTAAAGTCGGCGAATACGAGCAAAAACAGAACAGCCTCAAATGGATGTTGGTGACTTCGTTCGGATATTTGGGTTATAGAAACGCCAAATTCGGACGTTTGGAAAGTCACGAAAGCGTAAACGCGTTCGCTAGGGAAAAACTTCTTACAGCCAAGGAAAGCGCGGAAAAAAGAGGATACGCGTTCGTACATGCGATCACCGACAGCATCTTCATCCGAAAGACGGACTCTTCCCCCTTTTCCCGGGAGGAATTGGATTCGCTCTGCGAAGAGATAAAATCGAAGACCGGAATCAGAATCGACGTCGACGGAGTTTATACCTGGCTGCAATTCCCCTCCTCCTCTCAGGATCCCAAAATGCCCGTGGCAAACCGCTATATGGGAAGGTTCGAAAGCGGAAAACTCAAATGTAGGGGAATCGGCTCCAGAAGAAAGGACCTCCCGGCTTTCGTAAAGACGGCGCAAAACGAAATGCTGGAATGGATGCGCGGGAAAGTCGGAGTGGACGGGTTAAAAAATTCAGAAAATGAAATATTAGAAATTTATAATAAATATGATCTCAGACTCAAAAACGGATCCGTGGACATCGAGGATCTGCTGATCCGCAGATCCACTTCCAAAACCTTGGAGGAATACGAGGTGAACGGAGCATCCTCCCTTTCCCTGCTTCGTCTCAAAGAACTGGGAATCGACGTCCAAGCGGGGGAGAAGATCCGTTATTTGGTACTCAATCGGAAGGGGAAACGTAAGGACAGATGGTATCTCCCGGAGGAAGCGCTGCAGATGATGAAAAAGAAGGGATCGAATTCCGCAAAAACCGCCGTCGCTCCCAAAAAATCCGAAACCGCGTCCTCGGACGTCCATTGGGACCGAGTATATTACAGAAAACTTCTTGTCTCGTTGTTTCGGGAAATCTGGTCTCCGTTAGCCTCCTTTTCCGATTTCGAATCGTTGTTAGACGATCAGAGATGGCTTCCTTTCGGAGGGGAGTTTACGGGAACTTTGAGAAGTTATTACCAATCGGAACGAGTACATATCGAACCCTAACTCGCGCGTTCGGGAAATCCTCGGACAGATAGACGATTGGAAAATATAATCCGACAACGCGGATCAGATCGCCAGAAAAGGAACCCAACCCAGAATCTCGAAGACGATCAACGTCCCTCCGCTGAAGAATCCGGCCAAAAAGAACCGATAACTCCAACGCAGATACCTGTACTTCGTATAATAAATCGTCCTTCCCATCTGATAAATATCCCTGGATATCGCGCGATACAAGGACGCGTCCGTCTCTAAAGCCGTCTCCAAATTTGCGAGAAACGTATCCTCGTCCTTAGAGGCGAAATTGCCGAAGAAAAGCGGATTTTCCCGTTTGATCTTGTCGGGTCTGGAAAGGGGCATAACGGCAAAAATCGCCAGCGAAGCGGCCACGGCGATGAACCCCATAAGAATCACGATTCCCGTAACATACGTTCCCCTTTGGAGAAAACCGAGGGCCAGGGATAAAATGACGAACGAAGCCGCGATCAGAATGTTCGCTTTTTGATCCGCCATAAGACTCAGTTGAACGTGATGTTGATGAACGGTCCTTAAAAGATAATCCACCGAGGAACGGGAACGGGTATTGGAAAAATATTCTGGCTGCATAGGGAATGCTGTCGTGGCCAGATTCGAATCGCGCACGAAAATAGAAAATCAGTTTTAAAGAGGAGGAAAAGGGAATTCGGCGGAAAATCCCAAGAAAAGTCGCCCTGCCGGTTTCTAAGATTACGACAGGGCGAACGAATGAAGAAGTTTAGAATGAAAAATGATACCGCAAAACGTCCGTTAAACTCCGGACCGGTTTCGTTTTTCGATTTCGGAAACGCCGATAGGGCCTCGCCCTATCCCCAAAATTGCAAAACCTCATCGGCGTTTTTATGCGTTCAAGATTGGATTCTTAATACGGAAAGATTCATCCTTCGTCGCGGATACCCCGCTGGCTCCGCAGGGACAATCCTGCGTAAAACGAGACCGGATCGGAAATTTGAAATCGCATTAATCTCGACTCAAGTCGCTCCGATCAGGATACCACAGGGCCGTGAAAAGCGAAAATCCCCTGGTTCCCGCTGAGGACCGGTCGTTCCTTCGGAAGAAGGTTTGGCTCCTGAAAACGACGGACAGGCGGACGATATCGCGCGTCGTCCGCTTCTATTTCAAATTCCGGAGAGATAGATTCTGCTTACGGGGACCTGACTTTTTTCGTCGTCCTTCATATAGGCTACGTGCGAACCGCCGCTGAAATATTCGATGTGAGCCAAATATTCCATATTTATTATATACTGCTTGTGAACCCTTCTGAATTTTCCCATGGACAACTTGGGCTCCAGGTCCTTCAGGGTGCCGATCACCTCTATTCCGTCGTCTACGGTATGCAGAATCGAATGTTTTCCGTTAGACGAAATGTATACTATGTTGGAATACGTCACGAAAACGTTCCTGTCCACACCCTTAAACTTGGTTCCGTAGTTATGGATCGAAACCCCTTTCATGGACGAAACCTTTTCGTACGCCCTGTCCAACGCCTTGTAAAGTCTTTCCGGCACGATCGGCTTCGTAACGTAATCGATGTTTCCGTAATCGTACGCGGTTTTCGCGTTTCCTTCGTATCCGGTCACGGATATCGTCAAAGGCGGTTCGTCCAATTCCTTCAAAATATCGAATCCGTTAAAATCGGGAAGTTCGATATCCAGAAGGAGCAGATCCACCTTGTTTTCGATCAGAAAACGTAAAGCATCCGAACCCCTATCGAACGTTCCGGCGACGTCGAATTTACCGTGATTTTCCACTTCTTTTTTTATAAAATCACTGATATTCGAATCGTCTTCGATGATCACCGTTTTGTACAACTTATCCATACTTCCAACCCTAGAACTCAAGGTTTAAATAAACCTTTCGACCTATATTTAAAAAAAAACATCCGCTGTCCATTCGTATTAACAGGAACACGATGCGTTTCATTCCCCAAAACAAGCGCTTCATTCCGCTTTTTCGAACAAACAAAGCAGAAATAATAAAATGATAACAAAGTATAAAACGCGAAAATAATTTATATAAAGCACATTTTACGTCCCCTTGCAGGTCAATTTTTTATTCCGAAAAAGCAGCGGGATATTCCCGCAGAACGACCGCTTCTTCTTCGGGCATAAAAAGCAGTCAAATAGTACTTTTCATTGAGAATTTTTATGAAAGGTTTCACGTCATAAAAAGATAGAATTCTCGAAATACATTAGTTTTTCTTAATGTATTTGATTCGTAGGAAGGCTGGATGAGACAAGATATTTGCGACAAGAAAAACTTCAGAGATTCGAGCGTTGGATTCCGCTTAAGAACGATCAAATGGATTTTAATCTTTTTTGCCTCTGCGTTTTCACAGTTTTGCCTCACCGAAAATCCTAACGGGGAAACCCTGTTTTTTTCGCTGCTCCATCCGAGCAGACAAACGGAAGCGAGCGATAAATCGGACGTGGGAAGCGGTTCGCCTCCTCCTGCCTCGCCTCCCGCAACGCCGATCCCCGCTCAAAGTATCGTGATCGAACCCAATACTCCCAGCGGATACGTGGACGGCGGAACGATTCAATTCCGCGCGTATCACTACACCGACGGAGCTCTTCAGTCCGAAGTGACGGATAAAGTGGATTGGAGTTCGTCCGATTCGGGAGTAATGTCGATTTCGAACGGCGCCGGCAGCAAAGGGTTGGCGTCCAAAGTGGCGATCGGCTCCGCTCAAATTACCGCGCAACCTTCGGATCCCGCGTTAGTAGCGTTGCTTCCCGGCGGTTTTACGAATCCGAACACGACGGCCACGTTAGCCGCCATTCCGGACACAACCGCACCCACCGTAACGACCTTCAATCCTGTCAACGGAAGTTCCGGTTACAGCACGGGAACGTTCACTTTGTATTTCGCATTCGACGAACCTATGGATACCTCGAAGACGCCTACGGTCACGTTCGAAGATCGGATCGCAAGCAGCACATACGTTCCGTTTCCCAATCTGAACTATACCCATACCTGGGATTCGGACAGGGAACTTACCGTCGTTTTCCGATTTCTGCCGGATAATTTTTCGTTTCGCTGGACTCTCGTCGCATCGAGCGTAACCGACGTGGCCGGAAACTTCCTCAACGCGAACAAAGTCGCGACCAGCGGAACGCTCGCCGATTTGGGAAGTTTCGCGTTATCCGACACAGGGCAAACCCTATGTTGGAACACGGCCGGAACGGAGATCGGCTGCGCCGCTTCCGGAATGGACGGATCGATCATCGGAAACTCTCCGAGTGCGACGATGATCGGACCGAGTACGAGCGGCTCCTATCCCCTCGATCCGATTACGAGACACGGATTGACCGGCTTAACATGGGCGTCCTGTGTGCACGGTCAAGTTTGGTCTCCAGGGTCCGGAAATTGTCGCGGTGCGGGCGGCGCTGCGCCGTACGGAGCGTTGCAGGCGACATGGTCGCAGGCGATACAAAGATGCAAAGATTATAATACGATGAACTCCGGAGCGGGTTACGCGGGTAAACAGGGCTGGAGGGTTCCTACGATACGCGAAATGTTGTCGATTTTGGATTATTCCTTCGTGGGGGATTATATGATTCCCGCGGCGTTTTTTCCGGACAACATACGAAGCAGCAGCTTTTACTGGTCGTCGACGAGCCGATCCAGAGCCAACAACAAAGACAACGCTTTCAAGATCAGCATCTTCGCCGGAAAAACGCAAAATCAAACCAAAACGTTAAGCACTGACTACTATCATCTTTGCGTGACGAGTCTTTGAGGAGAATGAATCCATGAAACATCTAAAACACATCATACTTATCGTGTCGCTTCTTCTTTTTGTCGTAGTGGAACGTCCTTCCGTAGGACCGTTCAATCCGGGAGGAGCGTCCGGAACGGTACTAGACGGCACGACCGGTTTGACTTGGGCGCAGTGCAGCCTCGGTCAGGATCCCGCCGCTGCCTGTTCGGGAACGGCCACCGCGGTCAACTGGCAAGCGGCTCTCGATTATTGTAACACGCTCACCACGGGCGGACTCGTATGGAGACTTCCCAACATCAAGGAACTCTATTCGATCGTAAACTTCGGTGCGGAAGCTCCCGCAATCACGGTCGCTTTTTTTCCAAACACACCGTCAGCCGATAACTCCTATTATTGGACATCGACCACTCACCCGAACGACGGAGGAGACGGAGGCGGAAGACACGTCGCTCTGATCATAGACTTCGATCTCGGGGGAAGCGAAGGGGAGACGAAAACCAACCTTCATTATGTCCGTTGTGTGGCGGGGCCTTGATAAAAAACGGATGAACTGCAGATAAAAACGAATACGGGAGAACATTTTCGATTCCGCGACGCCTAAATTCGATTGTTAAGCGAAACGGCGGAATAAAATTGGAAAGCGGGTCGGTATTTCGAAACCTCGGACCGTCGATTGAAATCGTCGGAAAGAAGTTTCACCCGGGGCGATCCGGGCATACTTCGGCCGAAAATTCGACGCCTCTTTCGCGTATCGTTTCATGTTTCAGAATCCGGTCTCCGGCGGTTTACGAAACCGCATCCCATGTTTTTTACGCGTATTAACGCGTCCGTATCGTAAATTCGAAAAAACCGGGACAGGATACGGACCCGCCCTTTACGCGAAATACGCGTTATTATTGATCTCGCTCCCCCTTTTCCCCCTAACCGCCGACACGATCCTTCTCAAGGATAAAAGCGCGTTGATCGGCAAAGTGATAGAATATAAGAAAAACGGAATACTCATCTCCACCCCCGACGGGATTTCGGAACTGAGGTCGGATCAGATATTCAACATCGAAATCGGATTTAACGGAATCCGGACCAGCCTCAGAACGAAGGAATATCCGGAAGAAAACGAATGGATCTTTTTGGGAACGGACTCCAAGAATAGATTCGTCTATTACGACGAAAAGAACTCCGAACTACGTTACGTGGAATTGAGGAATCTGCTTTCGGCGGAATATAAGTTTCCTCCCGTGAAAAAAAAATTCAGGAACGTTTTCGGGGAATATCCGGTTGAAATTTTTTTAAAACGGGGGAAAACGAAATCGGGATTTCTTTCCGAAATCGATTCGAACAAAACGACGCTAATCGAAAAGGGAACCAAAACGAAGATTCCGAACTCGGCGATTCAAAAAATCCTATATCGAAACGAACCGACCGCGCAACCCGCCGCCTCCGTTCCGAAACGAACGGAAGAAGAGCGCCCCGCGACACAACGGATTCGATTTTACGAATTTTTAATACCGGGAAGTTATCAGATACGGACAGGGAGAAAAAAAATCGGCGTATCCCTACTGACGTCCACCGTGGTTACCGCGCTTGCCGCAGAATACGAATACGAACGGGGAAAAAAGGAACTTCATAAGCAGAGAATATATAACGAAAAATGTATATTATTCGGAGGGGATTACGGGCTATTACACGCGGACTTCGACTATGAAGGTTACTACCATCACAAGAACAACAACCGTTCGCTTCTGATCCTGACGTCCTTATTCTACGTCCTCAATCTTTTGGATCTTTGGTTTTTAAATCCTTTTATCTCGAACCGGAGCGAATCCTCCTTCAGCGTAGTCCCCTCCTTTCGTTTTCCGATTACGACGGAACGAGTTTCCCCCAATTCGGAGACCGGCGCCCAGGTCCGGTTCCAACTTCGGTTTTAACGAATCACTTAGGTCTCTCCCGCCGCCTTGCGGGTCGCCTCATCGGCGTTAGCCGCAATCTTGAACAAAGGTTTCAAACGCGTCATTTCGAAGATGCGATCGATCTGCGGGGGAATGGAAAAAAGGATCAGATCCGAATTTTTTCTCCGCAACAAAGCGTGCGCTCCGATAAAAACGGCGATCCCCGAGGAATCGAGATAACGGAGGTCCGCCAAATCCAGACAAATCTTGCGGTTCCCGTCCTTGGCGATCTCCTCGATCAACGCCTTCAGATTTTTCGCGGAGAAGATATTCACCTCGCCGCTAACCTTTACGATAAAACATTTCGAACCGTCATCCGATTGGAAGCCGGAGAATTCCTCGACCGAAACCTTCATTTCACTCGTAGAATAATCTACTTCGCTGTTTTCAAAAATCATGCTTTACTCCGAACAGAATTTTAGACGGGGCGCGGCGGGAAATCCCACCGGCGGAATCATCCGTATTATAAATCAATAGAGCGGGAAAGCGAAATTCGATGAACGCTCAGAAAGAAATTTCTTTTCCCGAGAAGGGGCTTTTTTTCCGTTCTTGCGTCGAATGAGAGTTATGGAAGGAAATTTCCGTTTTAAAACCTTCTCCGGGAGAACTTTGGATTTTCAGATCGGATTGGGAACAGATTTCGTTCAATCTTCTGCGTAGATAAAAGAACGTTCCCGAAGAAAAAGTCCCGGCGATTTTGGCTCCCGGCCCGTCGTCCTGCACGATGATTCGGATCCGATCCGACGAAGGTTTTTGAATCAGGATTTCGATCGTCACCGTGGAATCGGACTTCAACACCGCGTGTTTGATCGAATTTTCGACCAAGGTTTGAATCAGAAAAGGAGGGATAAAAACCTCTCCCAATTCCAACTCCTCCCCTTTTTTCAAAAGAATCCGAAAAGGACCCTTCGCTTTCTCTTTGATGAGATCGAAATAGGAAAGGGTGAAATCCAATTCTTCGCTGATCGAAACACGTTCCCGATCCACAAAACGAAACGAATAACGGAGCATATTGGATAAACTGTCCAGATAATCGATCGCGTCGGCCCGTTCCCCTTCCATATAAATGCGCAACGTCATCAGCGAATTGAACAGAAAATGCGGCGTCATTCTCAAATTATAAATCCGCGACCCGAGAAAGGAACGCTCGGAAGCCGAATTTTCGGTCTCCTCGAAATCCCCGATCCCCTTACTTTCCGAAATCAACACGAGATATAAGACGGAAATGAGCAAAAACGAAAAGGGAAAGAAAAAACATAAAATGAGAATGTACAAAACGGGAGTGGGAGCGGAAAATTCCCCTAAGGAAAAATAAATTCCGGAACCGGAAAGCAGACACAAAGTTCCGTTCCAAAAGAAGGTTCCTTTTTTATCGAAGAACAAAGAAAGTAACGTTCCTCTTTTTCCCATCTTGTCCATATTCCAAACCGGGTAAGTTACGATCACTGAGAAAAAAAACGCTTTCTCAAAAAGAAAGGAGCTTACATTCCCATTTTAA
>NZ_NPEF01000065.1 GCF_002811955.1 Leptospira ellisii | reverse complement strand
TTTCGATGATCGTACGCAAATACATAGACGACGGGGAAAAGATCCTCGTAGAATACAACGGAGAGTCCGAATTCTATGGAATGTATGTTCCTGCCGTTGTGGTAATTTTCCACGGTTACGACAAAAAGAGTGTACCCGAAGTCGGAGGCCATACTCAAGTAGGGCTCCAATTCCCAGAGAAGTGTAAAGGTATTGTCCACAAACACTTTGGAAATTCCCGATCGAAGCGCGTTTCGAGCGTTTTCCTCGCAGGCACGATATGCCTTGTGGTTTTCCTTGTAGTCGAATTCGTATTCCTTCGTTTGCGGATCGATGAAGTAATCGTCCACGGAAAAGACCGGGTAGGCGCCGTTTTCGGAAAGAAGCGCCGCCAAAGTGGATTTGCCGGCTCCAGGCAGTCCGCGGAGCAGGATGAGGTTTCGGTCGGAATTCATCTCGAATCGGTTTTCCTCCTTCTTTTACTTTACAAATGCCTTGAATTTGAATAGCCTAAAAGAAACATAAATCCAGAAACGTTTTCGCTCCGAAAGCGGGATCGACACAAAGGAATCCAGAAAAATGAAATATTTAGAAACGGAACAGATCATTCCTTCCAAAGGTATGTCTTATACGATGTACGAGGTGGAAGGGGAGGATCAAATCCTCAAGATGATGACGTATATTCCCAATACGGACGAAATTCATATCTACCCCAAACCTCCCGTGAAAAAATTATACAAGCCGGAACTCTGTAAGGTGATTGATGAAGTCGTTTTTTCGGAACTTTGGAAATTAGGGGAAGAAAGAAAAGCCGCGAAGTGAAGTAGAGGGAAGCGAGTTCTGGCCTCGGAGAGAATCGAACTCCCGACACAAGGATTTTCAGTCCTCTGCTCTACCGACTGAGCTACAAGGCCGAACTCATGGACAGCATAGAAAAGCGAGTCTCACTGTCAACGAAAAAGAACCGAAAGAGCTTTCGTTCCGCATTCCTTTTTCGGTGAAGTCGGATGTCATCCGATTCTAAAATCTACGATCGGGAATTTCGTAAGGAAGAAAGAAGTAGAATGGTGCGTTCTCAAATCGCGGCGCGCGGCATTCGCGATCCGAGGATTTTGGACGCGATGACTTCGATTCCTCGGGAATGTTTCCTTCCCGAAGAGCAGGTTCCGTTCGCATATGAAGACAAGCCGCTCCCCATCGGCTGCGGTCAAACCATCTCCCAGCCGTTTATGGTGGCGTGGATGTCGGAACTACTTTCGATCCTTCCGGGGGATCGAGTCTTTGAAATCGGAACCGGTTCCGGTTATCAAACAGCGGTTCTGGATTTTTTGGGAGCGGAGATCGTTTCGGCGGAATTTTTTTCGGAGCTGCATCGAAACGCGCTTCTCCATCTGGAAGTCTGGCGTCCCGGTTTTTCGAAAAAACACCGTTTGATCTCCGGCGACGGGAAGGAGATTTTGAGGTCGGAACCCCGGTTCGAGAAAATCCTTTCCTGCGCGGCTCTTCCGAAGATCCCGGACGCGGGGAGTTCCTACTTTCACGCGTTGGTTCCGGGGGGAAGCTTCGTTTTTCCGACGGAAACTCCGGCGAACGGTCAACGTTTGGTCGTCGGTAAACGAACGTTAAACGGTTGGTCCTTTCGAAATCACGGCGGCGTTCGATTCGTCCCCTTGCTCGGAGCCGACGTCTGATCGGAATACCGGTTTCGTTCGCTTCCCGCAGGAACGTCGCAAAAGGACGTCGGAGGATCGTCCACGTTTTTCGCCGCGCATATCCGCGAAGATAAAAGTATTTTAGAATATTCTATTTTTCGAATGTTTTTTGGATCGTCTCGTATCGCTCGGATTTCCCTTTGTTCCGATTCGGATCCCGCTCCGTTTCCTACGGTAAATTCTCCGGCCGAGTCCGGTTTTTGCGCATATATCGAACCGCTCCGAATACGCTTACCAAACACGATTCGGTAGAATTCAACCCGACCGGACGCCGTGGTTTCGTTCCCGTTTCGGAATTTTTCCGAAGAAATACGGTTGTGAATCCGTTTCTTCCTCATACAAATGGTTTGAAAAACGCCGGATTCGAGAGATCCGTCTGGATTCGTTTTGTGTTTTTCGGAAGACCGAGTTCCGAATCGAACGAGATTTCATTCCGCCTATCGAACGCCGTTTTTTACCCCGACGAATCAAATTGTATTAGAGAAGAATCAAATATGGAATTGTTAAACCCGAAAACCGCAGAATTCAAACATCTGGACGAGAAGTCCAAGAACATCATGAAACGTACGATCGCCTTTTTCGAAAAAAGGGGAAAGGACAAGTTAAAGGAAGACGATAGAAAGCAGACCTGGTATGCGGACTTTTTAGAATTTCAAAAACAGGAAAAGGTATTCGCCACTTTGATGACTCCGGCGGGATACGGTCCTTCGGATTCGAGATGGGATACGACCCGGATCTGCGACTTCAACGAGATCGCCGGTTTTTACGGTCTGTGTTATTGGTATACGTGGCAGGTTTCGATGTTGGGTTTGGGTCCGATCTGGATCGGCAAAAACGAAGAGATCAAACATAAGACCGCGCAACTTCTTCAGGACGGGGAAATTTTCGCCTTCGGTCTTTCGGAAAAGGAACACGGCGCCGATTTGATCTCCAGCGATATGACGTTGGAAAAAACCGGGGACGGAAATTATATCGCCAACGGAAGAAAATACTATATCGGAAATTCCAATAAGGCCGCGATCGTTTCCACGTTCGGTAAGTCGAAGGAATCCGGAAATTACGTCTTTTTCGCTGTCAATTCGCAACACCCCAATTATCAACTCATCCAGAACGTGGTCAACTCGCAGAGTTACGTGGGCGAATACGCGTTAAAGGATTATCCCATTTCGGAGAAGGATATTCTCTCGAAGGACCGCGAGGCCTGGGACGCTTCCCTCTCCACGATCGCGATCTGCAAATACAACTTAGGATGGGCTTCCATAGGAATCTGTACGCATTCCTTCTTCGAAGCGATCAATCACGCTTCCAAACGGAAACTCTTCAACCGTTACGTTACGGATTTTCCGCAAATCAAACAGCTGTTCGTCGACGCGTATTGCAGACTTTTCGCGATGAAACTTTTCGCCTCCCGCGCCAAGGATTATATGAGATCGGCATCCGCTTCGGACAGACGTTATCTTCTCTTCAACCCTATGGTGAAGATGAAGGTGACGATGCAGGGAGAGGAAGTGATCAACCTTCTTTGGGACGTGATCGCCGCGAAAGGATTCGAAAAGAACATGTATTTCGAAATGGCCGCGAAAGACATCCGAGGTCTTCCCAAATTGGAGGGGACAGCGCACGTGAATATGGCGCTCATCATCAAGTTTATGCAGAATTATCTCTTCGATTCGAACGCTTCGCTTCCGATCATTCCGAAAATCGACGATCGCAAGAACGACGATTTCCTTTTTAACCAGGGCGCGACCACGAAGGGATTCGAGAAAATCTCCTTCCGCGATTACAACGAAGTTTATAAAAGCGTAAACCTTCCGAACGTTCTCGTTTTCAGAAAACAGATCGAACTTCTCAAGGAATTCCTGGAAAAAAATCCTCCCGATTCCAAGCAGACGAAGGATCTCGATTTTATGCTGATCGTAGGAGAGTTGTTCACGTTAGTCGCGTATGGTCAGCTTCTCATCGAGAACGCGGCGATCGAAAATGTGGAGGACGATCTTTTGGATCAGATCTTCGATTTTATGGTCCGTGATTTCTCCAAATACGCGCTGCAGTTGTATTCCAAACGGAGCAGCACTCCGGAGCAGATGCAGCTGTGTCTGAAGATGATTCATAAACCCGTGGAAAACGAGGCGCTTTTCGATCGAATTTGTGCGAAGGTTTATTCTTATAAGGATGCGTACGAAATGGCTCCTTGAGTAAACGAGGATCGGTTCCGCCGATTTTTTTCGCGCGGTTCGGCGGAATCGAATTCGATCCTGCGTAAGTGGGAACTCCTCAGTCGTGGAGCGCGCCGCATGCGGTGCGGTTTTTCTTGTCGGGTTGATATTCGGCGCGGTTTGCGTGCGGGAACTCCCTCTAGGTCATAACTCGTGTTTGTAGCCGGCCCGATACGTCTGGCCCCCGACTTGTATCGGGAAGGCAGGGTTTGCGGAAAGATTCACCGCGGTTCCGACCGATTGACTGGATGCGGAATCCATCCGATTGGCGATCACGGTTTCCCATTCCAAAAACACATGACCTTTTTCGGATATTCTCGCTTGGGCTCCAATCAGCCAATTCGGCGCCAAACCCGAAATTCTAAATTGTGTGTTCTCCCGGAACGCGGGCGGATCCGGTCCATCCCGCAATAAGTCCCGAATCAACGCCAACTGCGGAACGCTTACGACCAACACATCAAGAGTGTCCGTGACGTATTTGGAATCGTTTCTTCCCCGTATTCCCCAACCCCCCGAATAATAGCTGAATCCGACTCCCAAATACAAAGCGGTGTCCTCCGACACGGTAAGTTTGATTCCGATCGTCGCGGGAACGATGAAGGATTGGTAATTCCAATTCGCGTCGATGAAACGATACCCGAGAAAACTCGCCTTGGTCACGCCGCCGGTGATCTTTTGCGTATAAGAAGCGGAAATTCTCCAAAAAAAATAAGATCCGAAATCGCGTTCATAACCCGCCATCCAATTTCCGCCTACCATCGCACCTTGCGCGCTGTCCAATCGGATTGCGCCCGCAGTCGTGTTTTCGATCGACTTCAATCTGTTTTCAGGGATGACGAGTCTACGCAAGGCGCTTCCTCCGACCCTCCCGTTCGCGTTACATCCCGGAGATCCGACGGCGCAGGGATCCGAAGATTCCACCGGAAAGTATTGGGCGGAATCGATTCCGTCCTTTGTGATCGTCGAACCCATGTTTCCGAGATCGAATTGAAGTCCCATTCCCGCGACGAAATAGGATTTGGAACTCAACGGTGAAACTAAGTTGAATAAAAGCGAAAGGCAAATTACGCGAACGGCGCGGGAGGAGATCCTACGTTTACGAAGACAATCGATCCAACGGAATAAAAGCGGATTCATTTTCGACTACGGCGGAAGAAACATCACGGAGGCTGAAACGAATCCGGGTTTTGTCAAGGCTCTTCGAAATTTTTCGAAAACCGCGTTCACCCCCCACCCACACACATTCAATAAAAAAGGCTCCCGAAGGAGCCTTTTAATCGATCGATTACGAACAGGAATTAAAGTTCGTGTTTGTAACCTACGCGGTATTGAGTTCCACCCAATACGATCGGATAAGATGGAGACGGAGCCAAGCTGGAAATTCCACCCAAAGACTGAGTGTGTCCAGTTCCCAATTTGTAGGAGAAAAGGGTTTCCGCTTCCAAGAAGATGTGACCTTTTTCGGTTACCCTTGCTTGTGCACCGACTAACCAGTTCGGAGCGAATCCGGAAACACTGAATCTTGTGTCTTCCCACATTGCAGGAGGAGAAGTTCCGTCCGCAAGAAGATTGGAAACGGTTGCGGGAACTCCCAAAGCCACCATCTGGTCGTGAACCACGCCGGAAAGGCTGGAACCTGCAAGACTCCATCCACCTTTGAAGTAGTGGATACCGGCACCGAGATAGAATGCCGCGTCTTCGGTTACGGAAACTTTAATCCCTACGTTTACGGGGATTTGAACCGCATTATAGTCCCAAGTGATATCATAAAATTTGAATCCTAAAGCCTTAGCTTCGGTATCCCCACCCATGATTTTTCTCGTATAGTTTGCCGCGATTCTTGCGAAGAAATACTTTCCGAACTCATGTTCGTATCCCGCGGATAAAACGAGACCGGACATCGCTCCGTTTGCTTTCACGTTGATCAGACCGACCGTCGTGTTTTCCAAAGTTTGCAGACGGTTTTCCGCGATGATAGCTCTACGAGACGCGGTTCCAGGTTGACCGTTGGTCGCCGTTACCGGGTAGTAGTTCGCTGCATCCAGACCGTCTTTTGTGATCGTTCCGCCTAACTGTCCGAGGTCGAACTGCAAACCAAGACTTCCAAACGCATAAGACTTTGCGCTTAGGCTTGCAGCCGAGGATAATACGGCAAGAACAAGCAACACTTTACTCATGTTACGAACCATTAATAACTCCTTACTCACGATTCAGATTGTTTTATACTGTTTCCGGATGTTGTCTTTATTTTAGGAATCCGGACACAGGGTGAAACTTTAGAAGTTCGGGGAATCGTGTCAAACAGGATTTCCGGAAAAGGTTGAAAAGTTCCCAAAATTCTAAAAAAAGAAATTTTTAAATTCGTTCTTTTTCTAACAAGCGTTATAAAGTGTTGAACGAAGTGAATAAGATACGTTTCAATCGAATCAGATCGAACGCGGAGGAACATTTTTTAAACCGAATTGACGTTCCGATTTTTCTACTTGTCAGAGCTTTCGAATCCGGAAGATTAACCTAAGAAACCGTTGGGGGTGGGGCTTACAAGACAAAGCCTCTGAGAGAGTCCCCGGAACCTGATCAGGATAAGGCCTGCGTAGGAAAACGGATCGCACTTGGGAATTTTTTAGCAGAATGGGCGTTATACGGCGTTCCGTATTTTGCGGATGTTCCTTTCGCAGTTTCGAATTTTCGGCGTTTTCCTTCATCCATAGTTTCGTTCCCTTCCCCGCGGCAAGGAGAACCTATGGACCCCAACCAAGAATTTCAAATTCCCCGCAAGACGATCCGGCTCACCGACGGAACGGAATATCGCCCTTATCATACCGAAGGGGCGCTTTCCGAAAAAAAACCGGAGGACTATAAAAACGGAATCGCGCCGCTCCGTAAGGAATGGATTCGAAAGCGGATCGAACGCGGAGACGACAATCATTCGCAGATGTATTATGCGAAACGCGGAATCGTCACCGAAGAAATGCGTTATGCGGCGTTTAGAGAAAACATGGATCCGGAATTCGTCCGTTCCGAAATCGCGCGGGGACGCGCCATTCTTCCCTCCAACCGGAATCACCCCGAACTCGAACCGATGCTCATCGGTAAAAATTTTCTCGTAAAGATCAACGCGAACATCGGAAATTCCGCGCTCGGTTCCTCCGTCGAGGAAGAGGTGGAAAAACTTCATTGGGCGGTCAAGTGGGGGGCCGATACCGTGATGGATTTGTCCACCGGAAAAAACATCCACGAAACGCGGGAATGGATTTTGAGGAATTCTCCCGTGCCGATCGGAACGGTTCCGATCTACCAGGCCCTCGAAAAGGTGAAAGGTAAAGCGGAGAATTTGAATATTCAAGTTTTCTTGGAGACTTTAGAGGAACAGGCGGAGCAGGGCGTCGATTATTTTACGATTCACGCGGGCGTTCTGCTGCGTTATATTCCTTGGACCGCGGATCGTGTCACCGGGATCGTTTCGAGGGGCGGTTCGATTCTCGCGAAATGGTGTCTCGCGCATCATAAGGAGAACTTTCTCTATACTCATTTCGACGAAATTCTCAAGGTGATGAAAAAATACGGCGTATCTTTCTCGTTAGGCGACGGATTACGTCCCGGTTCCATCGCGGATGCGAACGACAAGGCGCAGTTCGGAGAATTGGAAACGCTCGGAGAGTTGACGGACCGCGCCTGGAAAGAGGACATTCAGGTGATGATCGAAGGTCCCGGTCACGTTCCGATGCATCTCATCAAGGAGAACGTGGATCTTCAGATGAAATTGTGCAGGGAGGCGCCGTTTTACACGTTAGGTCCTCTTGTAACGGACATCGCTCCGGGTTACGATCACATCACTTCCGCCATCGGCGCGGCGATGATAGGGTGGTTCGGAACGGCTATGTTGTGTTATGTGACTCCGAAGGAACATCTCGGACTTCCCGATAAGGAGGACGTGAAACAGGGTGTGATCGCGTATAAGATCGCTGCGCACGCGGCCGACTTGGCAAAGGGGCATCCGGGAGCGGTAGAACGCGACAATCTTTTGAGCAAGGCGCGTTTCGAATTCCGTTGGGAGGATCAATTCGCACTTTCGCTCGATCCGGAAACGGCGAAGTCCTTTCACGACGAAACTCTTCCGCAGGATCGGATGAAAACCGCGCACTTCTGTTCGATGTGCGGCCCTCATTTTTGTTCGATGAATCTGACGCAGGAACTCCGAAAGTTCGCGGAAGAAAAAGGCATCGGCGATACCGAGGCTCTTCAAGTGGGAATGGAGGAAAAGTCGAGGGAGTTTTTGGATCGCGGCGCAGAACTCTACGGCGCTCCTTGAGTGTGGGAACTCCCGCTCAAAGTTTTGGCCGCATCCGCGCCTGGGAATGTGGGACCGAATTCGTTTGAGTTCCCACGCGCGGACCGCGCCACTTCCTGCTCGCGGAGTCCCGCTCGGTCTTTCAGACCAAGCAGTGCGTGTCGCTTGCGGGTTGTGAATACGGAAATTTATCCTTTGGAGCAAAAAATCGTAGGAACTCCTTGTAGACGGGCGCTCCTTGGAATCCGAAAAAATGTGGGAACTCCTCATTTTCCGGACTTCAACGCCGGAAAGTCGAAATAGAAACGTATTTCCGCGTCGATTCGTCCGATTCACTCGGCGCTAACGTTTAAAATCTGCTCTCCGAGATCGATTCCGCCGTCTGCGGTGCGGATCGTGGAACGGACGACGTCGCCCGGTCGCAGGTATCGACTTCGTTTACTCTGACCTTTGACGAACAATTTCCACTTCGTCTTTTCGGAAAAAAAACCGCCCAGAGCCTGCACGAGTTTTCCGGGCGCCCGGAGCGCGCAGCCGGAAGGAGTTCCGGTCAACAACACGTCGCCCGGAGCAATATTACAAAAACGTGATAGTTCTACGATACTTTCCACCGGCTTAAAAACTAGATTGGAGGCGGTGTCCCGTTGCCGAATTTCTCCGTTTACCGTCAGCGTAAGCTCCAGGGAATCCAGCCGATCGAAATCCCCCGGTTCCAAAACCGTAAGGTGCGGACCCGCGGGGCAGAAGGTCCGATACGATTTCCCCTTATACCATTGCAGCTGAGGAAGTTGGACGTCCCTTGCGGAAACGTCGTTCGCCATAAAAAACGCGGCGACGTGCGAAATTACGTTTTCCGGGTTCGGATCCAAATCGGAATCGAAACCTTTCCCGAACACGAGACCGAGTTCGATCTCGTAATCCAGAAGTTTTACGTGGGAAGGACGCACAACGTCTCCGATCGGAGAAAACAGGGACGCGTCCGATTTCGTAAAGAAAAGATTGTAATTTTTATCGTCCGGATTCAACCCCGATTCGATCAGATGTTGTCTGTAATTCGCGCCTTGGCAGACGATTTGGCACGGCGCAGTGATCGGGGACAAAACGTCGATTCCTTCGGAGGAAATCGATTTGTGTTTGGCGGGTTTTTTCTTCCTTACGAATTCGAGAAAGTCCTTCGTGGACAAATCTCCGCAACCCAACGGAAGAATCCTGTCCCCTTCGAGCAACGCCCAATCGACGTTCTTTTTTTTGTTAAATCGAACGTAATTCTTCGCCATGGAATCCTTTTATAAAAATTCGAATCGCTCTCGATGGATCGCGATTTAGGTCACTTTCGCCTTTGCGATCATCCTGGCGAACAGATTCGGAAAAAACCGGTAAACGAAAATCGCGAACTTTTCCCTCGGCCCCGCGATGACGATTCTTTTTTCCGAATTCGCGATCCCGTCCAAAATCTTGCGGGCGCATTCGTCGGCCGCGATTCCTTGTTCAATCACGGAATCCATCTTCTCCTGTTTGCTTCCATCTCCTTTGAGCGCGTTGTTGGAGATTTGAGTTTTGATAAACCCCGGATAAATTAAGGAAACTTGAATGTTCTCTCCGACGTTCTCCGCGCGGAGGGCTTCGTAAAAACCGGTGAGGGCAGCCTTGGTCGCGCTGTAACCGCTTCGAAGCGGAACTCCGAACAGACCAGCGACGCTCGAAATCGAAGCGAGCGCTCCGCTTTTTTGTTTTCTCATAAACGGCAGAACCGCGAGAGTCAGAGCTATGTTCCCGAAGTAGTTTACGTCGATCAGTTTTTCGTAGGTTTCGATGGAAGTTTCGTAGGTCAGAGAACGCTGGCTGATTCCTCCGTTGTTGACGAGGACGTCGATTCTTCCGAACTGATCGATCACTTTTTTGGGTACGTTCTTTAGTTTTTTATAATATTCTAAATCCAAAGGAAGAATCAGGCTGTTCGTTTTTCCGAGACCGCATTCCCTCTTGACCCTTTCCAATTCCTTGACCCTTCTCGCAGATAATACGATTTTGGCTCCCCGTTTGGCCGCTTCTTTGACCAGTTCCTCTCCGATTCCGGAGGAAGCTCCCGTGATCCATACTACCTTATCCTTGTAAAACGTCGCGCTCATCGCATTCCCCTCGTTTGGCGGTATTTCCATTCCGAATATTCCGCGGCCGGATGTGCCTGCGGATCCTTTCGGTCTTCTTATAAAAGGCGATTTTCAAAAGAATCGAAATCGATTCAAGAATTCTTCGAAAAAGAAATTCGGAAATTCGACTATCGAGTCTCACCTTCCGGCGCGTAGCGTGAATTTAATCCTTCTTATCGAGAGCGTGCATTTCTATGTCCAACGCGTGGACGGATAGATGAATTTCCAAAAGACAGATGCAGAGCGAGATCACGAGGGCCGTCAAGGCGAGTCCGAACAGAATCCAGGAAGCGAGAAACAGATCGAAGGCGAGGGTCGTCATACACGAAGTGCAGAACAAAAGACTGAGAATTCCCATACTTTGCGTATGACGGATCAAGGAGAGGCGGAAACGCAGATTGGCGATTTGCGAAATAAGATCCGGATCCTTTTTTTCCTGATACTTTCCGATCAGTTGTCTTGCTAAACCCGCTAACCCCAGAAAACGATTGGTGTAAGCCAACATCAAAAGCGAAATCGCGGGAAACAATAATCCGGGAGTGTTGAACGATAAGGGACCCATTCCTGAAAGGATGCGGCCGAGACGTTTGGTGTAAAGTTTCATTTTTTTCCGATTCCCGCGGATTCGAATCGGAAAAAATCTCGCATCAATCCTTATTTATGGTAAGACTACCCCAGGCAGACGTATGAATACAGAATTGAATCCGATTTTTAAACCCGATCTTACCGTTCATAGGATCTTTGAAACCTCAGGCATAATCTCTTTCCTGCTTTTATCGGCGTATTTAGGGTATCAACTCGCGTTTCTGTTCGCGGCGGATTATTCGCAGAATCAATGGCTTCTTTGGACCTTACCTTCGGTGATTCTGTTCTCTTGGATCGGCGCCGATTTTATTTCCGGTTTGGTTCATTTTTTGGGAGACAGCGTCGGTTCCGAAACGACCCCGATCCTCGGTCCGGGATTCATCTTTCCCTTTCGCGATCATCACGTGGATCCGAAAGGGATCACAAGACACGATTTCATCGAAACCAACGGAAACAATTGTCTGGTTTCGCTTCCGATTCTGATCTATTACGTTTTTTTCTGGGAAAGTACGGGAACGGTCAGTTCCTTGGTCGCCTTGTTTTGGTTTTTCCTTTTGCTCGGAATTTTCGCCACCAATCAGATCCACAAATGGGCACATCAGGATTCTCCTGCTCCGTTGATAAGAGTATTACAAAAATATAAACTGATTCTGGGGCCCGAACATCACAAAGTGCACCATACTCCTCCGCACGATACGTATTTTTGCATCACCACCGGGTGGTTGAACCCCGTCCTTAAGGCGGTCCGGTTTTACGATATCCTGAGATGGGTGTTGAGAATTCCGCCCGTCTCTAAATTGGAAACGGTTCCCGAATCGTAAACGGAATCAAGGCCAGAAGGAAATAACCCTCTCCTAAAATCCTATACATCTGGGAATTTCGAAACCGGTTTTCCCAGAATACGATTCCCGAAGGAATCCAATAACCCAGAAAAAAATAGGCCGCTTCCGGCAAAAACGATCCGCTTGATTTACAAAGCCAGAATCCGTCGACGCACGTCCCGATGACGGCTAACGTATGAACCGAACGTCCGAGGGTTTTCGGAGAGACCGATTTCAAAATCGACTGCATATTCTCCTTCCGGTCGATTTCCCTTTCCATATAGGAATTCATAAACGAATTGCATAACGCCGTTATCAAAAAACAGACGCAAGGGGTCCAAATTTCACCGAATCCGGTCCGGCTCGTCAGAATCGGACCGAACCAGATTCCTGCAGTGTAAAGTACGGAAACGGAACATTCCTTCCAGAAGAACGCGGGCTGCAGATACGCCATGATCACGTGAATCGCGACGAAGATTCCGAGGATCAAGGCCACGATCACGACCCATTCCCGGAGAAATAGGATGCCGCATACGAAACAGGAAGCCGCGCTCGAAGCGGTCAAAATACTTAAGAAAATCCTGTTTTTGTAATGGAATCCGTGTCTCGGATTCGCGCTTTTTTCGCGGGATCTCCAACCGTCGATCAGATGATCGGTCGTATAAATCACCCAAACGGACGCCGGAAGCAGAAACCAATAAGCGGTCCTCAGATCCGAACGCAATAAGCTAGAAACGAATACGGCCCCGCACAAAGAACCCGAGACCACGTCCAGGCTGAGCACGTTCCAGTAGTGGAGGAACGTTTTCACGGCGCTCCGGTCTTCAGTCATGGGCGATCGGAGCCGTCGATATTGCGGCTAACGTGAAAATTTTCGTTCGATCGGTTCCGTTCATTCCCGCTCCGATCAGGGACCTTTTTTCGGGGATACGCCTTGAGGGGAAAGTCGGAACTCGATTCCTTCGGTTCGAAACCGGGCGTGAAGAAGTTTTATGAATTCGTGTTTGATGGCGAATTGGTCCGTATATTCGAAAGAGGGAAGGGTCACCTTAAAATCCACTGAGTTCTCCGAGAATTTCTGATAACTGAAGGAAACTTCGCCGATCTCGTGCACGGGGTAAAGCCGTTTCAAGGTTTCGCGTCCGACTTCGACCGCGATTTTTTCCGTCCGTTCCAGATCGGATTGATAAGCGACGCCGGCTTCGATCTGTAAGGAGAATTCCTTCGTCGGGATGTCGAAGTTCGTAAAGACGGACGAGGACATGATCGAATTGGGAACCACGATCGTGCTGTTGTTGAACCTGCGGATCGCGGTCGTTCTCCAAGTGATGTCCTCCACGTATCCTTCCAGGCCGTCCCCTTGCAGACGGATATAGTCGCCTTTTTTCAATTGTCTTTCCAACAGGATGCTCAATCCGGAAAACAGATTGGACAACGTGGGTTGGAGACCCAAGGCCACCGCGAGGCCTCCGACGCCTAAAGCTCCCAGAATCGGGGCCACGGAAATTCCCAGGGACTGCAGAATGAGGAGCAGCCCCACTGCGAACATGGTAATTCGTATAACATTACTGATAATCGAAGCGGAAGAGATCAGTCCCTCCGTCTTTTCGGAATACGCTTCGAACACGGCCGAAAACAGACGGACGCAGGAGAACGTTAGGAGAAATATCGAAAGGATCCTGAATCCCAGAAAAACGGTCTCTCCCGTCCGTTCGGAAAGTTTTAGGAGTTTGAGGAATATGAAAGAAGCCAGAAGAAAGAACGACAGACGGACGATCCTGCGTCCGGATTCGTACAAAGGATGCGGTCTTTGGATTCCGTTACGCAACAATGCGTCGGAAAGTTTCGGCACGATCCTGTCTCCCAGAAGATAACCGAAAAACAACACGAGCGCGAACGAAATAAAAGCGGTTCCGAATTCCGAAAATCCGTCCTCGCTCCAGCGGATCCGCAGAATATTCCAATCCATGAGCGCAGTTTCCCTTTCGAATCGGAATCCTGCAAGAGTAAATCGCCCCGTTCCGTTCGTGTCGATACGTCGCGGATCGAAAGCCGGTTTGACTATGTCTTCTTCCTTTTCCTCAAAAATCAGATTTTAGGATGACAGGATAAAAATCCTCCCCATTCTTCTCCAGAATTAAGGAGAACGGGGAAAGGATGTCCAGGCTGCTTGATCGCTTTAAAAAAAAATCCGATAAACGGATTTATTGGGAAGTTCTTCCCGAACTGGATTCCGTCGGCGAGGACGCGGATTTATTAATCCGAACTCTGATTTCCCAAAAACTCGAAGCCGGTATCCAGGATGCGGTCTTTTGTCTTCCCGCAAAGAAGGCGGAAACGCTGAAAAAATCCCACGATTTCCTTAAGCTGGTCCGCGATCTAAAACACGGGGGTTTTTCGATCTCTTCGGCGGACAGCGAAAAGATCCTTTCCGGAGGGACCGAGTCCGCGGAGAAATTCTTCCGTTTTTTGCGGAACCGTTCCGAGTCGGGGCCCGTTCAGGTTTGGATTTCGGAGAGCGGACACGGCGCGATCGAATCTAAATATTATGATTATCTAAAGCACGAAAAGACGTCCGGATTCGCGGCGGGCGAGGAGTCGTTCCGTCCTTCCCGACTTACCATACGGGTCAAACTTCTCTCCATCGTATCCGCGATCATCATGATCAGCATGGGACTTATGATCACGATGGCCACTTACTTTTTCAGAAAATACAGCGAGATTTTGATCCAGGAATACAACCTTTCGCTCGCGAGGATGACCGGTCTTCAGTTGAGCGGCCAGCTCAAGGAAACCACGCGTAAGATCCAGGATTTCCGTCCGGCGGAAGCGGAACGTTTTTTCCGCGCCAACCCGAACGCGGTTTCGTACGTAAAATTCAGATCCAAACCCGGGGAAAACACGAGGGAAATCGCGTCGCTTTTTTGGAATCTGAAATTTCTCAGGACTAACTCCGTTTCCGGAGTTCCCGATCCGGAAACTCTGAAAGCGGCTTTGGAAAAGGCTTCCGTGCGTCTTTCCGGTACATTAGAAGTTTTGAATGTATCTTCCGAATTCGCCTTCCCTGCGGTCGCGGTCCTGATTCCGGAGCCGGACGGAACGGAGATCGCAGGATTGGTCTTTTCTGCGGCCGAGTTTTTGGATTCCTTTCTCTCCGTTAGACAGACCGATTTTTTCCAGATGATCGTCGTGGATTCCTCCGGAAATCTGATCGCGCATTCGAACGATAAGGAAGCCGTATCCGGTAAGGACTATAAAAAACATCCTCTAGTCGAGATCATGTTGCGCAGTCCTTCCGACAACGGTTCCCAGCGTTTCGATTTCGAGGAACGGGAGGTTTTGGGTTCGTATCAACAATTGGAAGTGGGAGGGCTCGGAATCATTTCCACGTTAGACGCCGATCTCGCTTTCGAAGCGGTTTATAAGATCCGAAGACAGAATCTGCTGATCATGATTTCGGTTTTATCCGTCGCTTTTTTCGTCGTGTTCGTGTTCTCGAGATCGCTCACCATTCCGATCATACAACTTCTTTCCGCGACGAGGAAGGTGGAACAGGGGAATTACGCGGTGGACATCCGCCCCACGACGCACGACGAAGTCGGCGTTCTCACCAATTCGTTTTTGCGTATGGCGAGGGGTTTGGAGGAAAGGGAAAAAATCAAAAACACGTTCGGAAAATTCGTGAACAAGGAGATCGCGGAAAGGGCCCTTTCCTCCGATCTGAAATTGGGCGGGGAGAATCGGGACGTCACGGTGTTTTTTTCCGATCTGAGAAACTTTACTGGTATGTCGGAAAAGATGAAACCCGAGGAAGTAGTCGATTTTCTGAATCAGTATTTCACCGAGATGGTGGAGTGCATCTATCTCACGCAGGGGATCGTGGATAAGTTCATAGGCGACGCGATCATGGCGCATTGGGGCGCGCTTTTACACGACGGTCACGAACCGAAAAACGCGATCAACGCTGCGCTTTTGATGAGAAGGGCCTTGATCGAATTCAACCGAAAAGGGGAGGAGATCGGAAGACCTTTTACCCGTTTCGGCTGCGGAATCAATTCCGGGCCCGTAATCGTGGGGCAGATCGGTTCTGATAAGAAGTTGGAGTTCACCGTGATCGGCGACACGGTGAATCTCGCCTCGCGGATCGAATATCTCAATAAGGAATTCGGAACTGACATACTCATCGCGGAAAGCACCTACGAACAGGCGAAGGATCACTTTCACTTCGTGGAACTTCCTCCGGTTTGGATCCGCGGCAAGGAAAAGCCGCAAATCATCTACGCGGTGTTAGGTTGGAAGGACGATCAGGATTGTCCGAAATCACTGGAAGAACTGCGCACGTTATGCGGAATTCCCGACCCCGAATCCCCTTCCAAGTCGCTGGCATGAATCCGTATTCGAAATTCAGAAAGGAAATCCACGTAGGTTTCGCCTCTTTCGCGATCCTTTCGGCTTCCCTTTTCCTTTTTTGGAGGGAAGGCGCAGTGGATCTGGATTGGGGAAAAAAGGAAAGCGTCGGAAATATCACGTTCAAATACAGAACCGCGCAGAGAAAATTGTCGGACCGCATGGTCTGGCAGGACGTGGAGCAGAACTTTCCCATCTTCAACCACGATTCCGTACGCACGGACGAACTTTCGGAGGCGGTGGTAACGCTTGTTTCTGGAACGAAGTTCGAACTCGATCCGAGATCCATGATCGTCATCAATCTCAAGGAGGAAGAGGAGATGTTCGGACTCGAAGAAGGGTCGGTCAAGGTCCATTCCTCAAAAACGGTCCGTCTGGTTTCGGGTAAAACCGAATTTAAAAGCGTAGATCAAAGCCTGTTTCGCATAACGCGCGAGGAAAAGGACGGAGAAAATCTGATCGAGGTCGAAAAGGGAAATTTAAAGTGGATCCAAGGGGGCGGAGAGACGGTCACGGTTCCCGAAGGGAGATACGTGAAAATTTCCCAAGACGTTTTGAGTACGGTCGGGGAGGATTGGAATCTCGAAGAGCCTCCCGACAACCACAGGATTTTTCCCGAATCGGGCGAGGCCAAGGTGGGTTTTCGTTGGAAGGCTAACTCGCAAAATTCTTCCGGCGTTTTGGAGGTGGCACTCTCCAGAAACTTCCATCCTTTGATCCTAAAAAAGGAATTTAAGGGTGAAACATCGGAGGCCAGTCTTCCGGAAGGAATTTATTATTGGAGGCTCTCTTCTCCGGACAGGAAAAAACTTTCGTCGGTTAGAAAATTCAGGATCCTTCCCAATCCTCCCGTGACCTTGCTCTTCCCTTTAAAAAATACGAATTTAGAAGGAAATGAACTACAGTCGTTCCGTTGGAAGCCCTCCCGTTTGGCGACGGGTTATATCCTGGAAATTTCCGAGTCTCCCGATTTTAAAACCGGGCTGAGGCAACTTACGGTTTTCAAAACTTCGATTTCGATTCCCCTCTCGGGAGGAAAGTATCATTGGAGGGTGCGTTCGTTTTCCGGTCTTCCCGGCACGGAATCCGTTTCCGAGATACGTTCGTTTCAAGTGGAAAAGGGCGCGTCCGCGGCGGATCACGATCCGAACGATGTCGCATTAAAGAACGAGACGGATCCGTCCCGAAACGGATCCGATTCCTCCGAAAATAAACGGAATGAAACCGCTTCCGATGTCCCCGTTCTCGCGTTTCCCGCAAAGGGTAAAACCGTGGATATGACGGGGAAAGATTCGATCGTTTTTCGATGGAAACATACTTCAGTCTCCAAGGACGTAAAATGGAGTCTAACTTTGTACGGCGGGTCGGGGGATTCGATCCTGAAACGGAACGTTCAAGGGGAATCGTTTCGTTTGACGGATCTGAGCGTTTTGGACGTGGGAAAATTCTCCTGGTCCCTGACGCCGCAGGACGGAAACGGAGAGAAGCGGGCCGTCGCGGAATTCAAGATAGTACTCAGGGAAGAGCTGGCCGCGCCCGAAACGAAGTCGAGCGGCAAAAGAGGAGAATGAGTTTGAGGACTTTTTTCAGGTCGATTCCGATTCTATTCTGCATGTGCATTAGTATTTCAATATATTCTGAAGAAAAGAAATACACGTATTATATCGAATGGAACGAGGTCAAGGGAAACAACGGTTATAAGTTGGAGATCCGGAAACCTTCCGTCCCGGACGTTCTGATCAGGGAAGACAGGGTTTCGGTCAATAGTCTCGAATTTTCGATTCCCGCAGGCGAATACGAATTCAGGATCTCAGCGCTCAACCGTTTCGGTAAACCTTCCTCTTGGAGTCAGTGGTCCCCGTTTCTAGTGGAACACGACCGTCCCAAAAGCGCGGTCGAGGCCGAAAAGAGAAGGGAACTAACGGGTGGGACGTTCACCTCCTGGAAGGTTTGGGTTCCCGGACTTTTGCCTTTGGAAAAAAAGGAATACGGACGCGCTTCGTTTTTACTGGTCTGGTTCGGAGCGCTTGCGGTTGCGGGTAACGCGGAGAGAACGGCCGGAAATTCCCTCGCCGAATCGGCGACCAACGATCCCGCTTTTTTAACGTTATCCGTCCTTGGCGCTCCGCTTCCGGTTTCCTTGTATCTGCTTCATAAAAGGGAAGAGGACAAAAAAGAATACGATAGACATCAGAATAACCAGACCGCCATCGGGGTTTTAGCCCTTTTGAGTTACGGATTGAACGTATGGCTGGAAAAACGTTCTTTTCATTCGACCACGGTTTTGATAGAATCGAAACCGGAAATCCCTTCCCGCTGGAGCGATCCTTCCGCGCAGACGGGAGGTTCGGGTTCGGGCGGACTCGGCTCCTTCGGTAGGATCGAAGTCGGTTTCAGAAAGGGTTTCGACTGATTTCGGGAACGATCGTATGAAAAAATGTTATTCTTATATTCGGAAAATTGCATTTACTTCGACTCTGTGCGCGCTGCTAGGTTGTTCCGCCCCTTTCCCTGAATTCGATTCCGCACTTCTGTTTTTGGCGGTTCTCAATTCCGATTCCCAAA
>NZ_NPEF01000064.1 GCF_002811955.1 Leptospira ellisii | reverse complement strand
TGGGAACCGCATCCCAAACCGATCTTGTGGATAAAACGTTCAAAGACAGACCGAACATAACGCGTCTTTTGGACGGATTGGAAAAAAAGGATCTTGTCGCGCGGGAGGACGATGCCGAGGATCGGAGAAAGTTCAACGTGATCATAACAAAAAAGGGAAAGGCCCTTTTGGAAAGGACGACTCCCATAATGTTGAAGGAACGAAAACACGTCTACAAAGGGCTTTCTCCCTCCGATCTTCAGACCTTGAAAAAAATCTCCGAAACGATCGAAACGAACGTGTTGAACGGAAGGATCTGAATCCGATTCGACATGTGTTCGAAGATCAGACCGTTTTTTCGTATTGCGGCCGAGAAACGTCCTTCAAGATCCCCTTCAATTCGTTCAAAGGGATATGATCCGTCACCTTTTTGGAAAACTTAACGATCCTCAATCTTAGATCGGGACCGATCAAAAATTCGGCCGGCATCCGATCCATTTTCATACCCGGAACCTTTTTCATTTCGAAACCGAGATCCGCGGCCTCCCCGATTTCCTTTTGCGAGGTCAGCATCGTTTTAAAAACCCCGATCCAGGAAAAACCGACGCCGTAAAGACGATAAAGATCGTTTTCGGGGTCCGGAATCAAAGAAAACGGCACCGACGTTTTTCCAACGCTGGCGCGGATCCTCTCCGCATCCGATTCGAAAACGGCCAGAATTCCAAGACCCCTGTTTTGTAGATCCGGATAAACCTTTAAAAGCTGATGCACACGCAGATTACAAAGGGCGCATTCAGCGTTTCTAAAAAACGCCAATAACGTGTATTTGTCCTTTAAATCCTTCAAACCGATCGTATTCCCCAGATAATCGCGGACCGAAAAATCCTTAGCGAAGTCTCCCACTTTCAATCCCATAATCGTTTCTCCTATCGTCTTTTAAGTTTAGACTTATTTTGTTGCGTATGCAACAATTATTTAGACAATTATTTTTTAAGAAACGGTTTTTCAACCCCTTTTTCGGGGTTAAAAACCGGAATTTCAGACTATTAGGGAGAATTCAGATCACAGAGGAAGCAGATACGTCGTTCTTCTTTCGGTCAGGGGCTCGTAGATCTCCATGGAAGGCCTTCCCTTAAGATCGCAACCCTGCGCCTCGCAGGCCCTGAAAAGTTTCGGATATACCTTATAAATTCCGAGGAAAATGGAGAGAAAATTCTTGAGCGGGAATTCTGCGAGCAGATATTTTCGCGCGGGAATAGTCCGGATCGTCAGCGGAAGCGAAAGTCCGGAAGGAAGCGTGCCTATCGGTTCGGAAAGAATCGCACCGACCTCGCAACGGAGTTTCTCTTTGGGAACGTCGTTGGGATTGTCCAGATAAATCGCGAACAATTTGAAATCCTTGATTCCGGAAAGCGGAAGCTCCTTTTGTAAGGTTTCGAACGTCTGCCCTACGTTTCTGTAATCGCCGATTCTTTCGTGTTGAATCGTAAAAAACGGACCCCGCACCTCCTCTTTCACTTCCACCGGGGAAAAAGCTCCCATATAGATCAGGAACAGAAGAGAAGATACGCCTAACAACAAACCGACGACCGCCGTAATTTTCATAACAACCTCAAACGTTTAAGATGATAAAAAAGGGAAAAGTCCAGACCAGATTCAAACGAAGAAAAAGAACGTAAGTTTTGAAGACGTTCCGATCCCGTTTCAAAAGGAAACGTTTCGAAAAAAAATCCCGAACGCATAAGAACGAAGCGTACAAAAAAAGAAAAGGCAGAAAAAATTCAGCGGAAGGATTTCTTTCGTACGGAAAGTTACGGAAAAAACGGAGCCAACCCGGCCCGCCCCAAAACAGACTCACGAAGATCAGAAACAGGAATACGTTGCAGGGAAAAAGGAGGAGAATTCCCCAAAGAATTCCGGGTTCGCATCTTAGACAAAATTCCAGACGTTTGCGCTCTCCCGAAACGCGCTCCCTCAAACCGGAGATCAAAACGTCGCATAACGAAACGAAGGTCAACGTGCCGTCCGAATACGATTCCTCCAAATGACAGAGAAGCGCCGAACGGACCCTTTGCGGAAACGAAGCGGGATAGAGGAAATCGACGAACAATTGCAAAAAACGTAATATCATTTTTCGTTCCTCAGTAGATCCAGACGTTTCGCCTTTCTGAGTGTGGACTCCAGTCTTTTCAATTCCGATACGAGAACCTTTTTTCCCGCCGCGGCGATTTCGTAATACAACCTTCTCGGATCCTCGTCCGCAGCGGTCTTTCGTTTGGAATATTGGATCCAATTCCAACTCCGCAGCTGCTCCAAAGTCCGATACAACGTACCCGGTCCCAATTTAAACGATCCATCCGAGGAATCCTCCACCGACTTCGCGATTCCGTAACCGTGCGAAGGTCCTTCCGCAAGGGAAAGAAGGATGTGAAACATCGCAGGTGTGACCGATCGGCGCTCCGAACTTTCCCCTTTTCTGGACATATATCCATTATGGATATATCTATCTCGGACTCAATCCTTTTTCGAATAAAAAATTCCGTCCGGCCGCGGGCGCGTCCCTGGAAATCCTTCCGAAACAAAACGAACTCCGAAACGACCCGGGCCAGGCTACTCCGGGCTCCGCGTTCGCTCCGGTCCTCGGATCGAGTCTACGAGGATGGTTTTCGGACGAACCGGACCAAGCCCTTCGTATCCTTCGCGCGGAAAACCCTTTCAAACCGGCGATTCGCCGGAAAAAACAGAAATGTGGTAGTTCCCGCACCGCAAAACCTCCGGCCTCTGCAAAACCGGACGATTCTTGTTTTTAACATTTTTGAACACGTTCAAATTTTTGACTTGCAAAAATCCCCTCGTCCTGCGAATATTTGAACATGTTCAAATTTAGGAGAAATTCCATGAAACGCATATTTTTAACGGTCCTTTTGTCGGTCGGATTCGGAGCGAATTCCCTTTTCGCCGACGCGAAATACGAACTATTCGAAGAGATCCGCAACGCGAATCTGAAAAAGGCGGAAGCGATCCTCGCGGAGGATCCTTATCTCTTGGAACAACCGGACAACCGCGGCAGAAGCGCCGTCTTTTACGCGATCGAAAGCGGGAAACCGGAAGTTCTCAAGTTCGTCCTGGAAAGAAAAACCAGCGTCGACGAAGCGGACAATTCGGGAGATTATCCGATTCACGCCGCCGCAAAAATTCCCGATCATAAAATGATGGAGCTCGTCCTCACAAAGGATTCCAATTTGGATTATCTGAACCGCAACGGAGAAAACGCTTTGGACTTGGCGACCGACTACGGTAACGTGCAGGTGGCGGCGTTGCTTCTTGCAAGGGGAGTAAAACCCGCGAAGGCGAAATCGGGACCGTTTACGATCGCCCTTTACGTTTCCTATCTAATCATCAGCATACTAATGACCGTTTGGGTCGCGAGAACCTTGTTTAATAACGGACGTATTTTTCTCGTGCAGATGTTCGGAGGAGAGGAGAAACTCGCGGATTCGATCAACCACCTTTTGATCGTGGGATTCTATCTGATTAACATCGGTTACATCAGCCTTTCCTTGACCTCCAGCCGAAAACCTTTAGATCTGGCAGAATGTATCGAAATCCTAACCACCAAAGTGGGGATCGTCCTGCTCATACTCGGTGCGATGCATTTTTTCAATCTGTATCTTTTCGCGAAATTCAGAAAAAGAATTTCAAATACCTTCGGAGAAAATCACGCTGAAGCCGGAGTATGACTTCTAAAAAATCGAAACCGACCAAAACAAAAGAGACCGGGAAGTCGCAACAGACCCGGTCTCTTCTTTTTAAAACCGCCATATCCCTCTTCCAAAAGGAAGGATACGACGAAACGACGATGCGTAAGATCGCGCAAAAAGCCGGACTTGCGGTCGGCGCCAGCTATTATCATTTCAAAACCAAAGAGGAAATCGTCCTCGAATTCTACAGACTGACTCAGGAAGAAGCATACATTCAAAATTTGGAATTTTGCAAAAGGGAAAAGGAACTGAAGGAGAGGATCCGCAATATCGTCCGATTCAAGATCGAACAATTTAAGGGATACGAAAAATTCCTCCACATACTGGCGCGGAGCGCCGGAGATCCGAGACATCCGCTTTCGCCATTCAGCGGAGAAACGCGTCAAATCCGCGAGGACGCAATCTCCCTTTTTCGGGATGCGATGAACGGTTCGAAAGAATCGCTTCCCGCCGATCTAAAGGAAAGTCTTCCGTATTTGTTCTGGCTTTTTCAACTAGGGGTAATATACGTTTGGTTGTTCGACGAATCGGATTCAAAAAATAAGGCGGAGACTTTATTGGAGAAAGGATGCGATCTGATTTTTCAACTGCTCCGTCTTTCCTCTCTTCCGCTGCTTCGATCCGTCCGAAAATCGCTCTTAACGTTCATCGATCTATTAAAAAGATAAAACGGGAGAATCATATGAATCTTAATGAAATCGCCACCGTTCCTCCCGAAGGCAAAAACAAGGAGGACGTCCTTCGCAAAACGGAGGAATTGACTGCGGAACTTTCCCTGCTTCAGGAAAAGCTGTTCGCGGAAAAAAAACATTCCGTTTTAGTGATACTTCAAGGCGTGGACACTTCGGGAAAGGACGGGACCGTAAAACACGTGTTTGGTGGAATAAATCCCCAGGGTTGTTCCGTAAAATCCTGGACCAAGCCGAATTCGGAGGAGGTTCAATACGATTTTCTCTGGAGAATCCACAAATACGTTCCCGCCAAAGGAATGATCCAGATTCACAACCGATCGCATTACGAAGACGTGTTGATGCCTAAGATATTCGGGGAACTTTCGGACCAGCGACTGAAGGAAAGATTGGAGTCGATCCGCGAATTCGAACGTCATCTTTCGCGGGAAAATCAAACCCTGATCCTGAAATTTTTTCTTCACATTTCCAAAGAGGAACAAAAGGAAAGGATCGCGGAAAGACTTTCCGATCCCGATAAAAAATGGAAATTCGATCCATCCGATCTTACCACGCAGGATCGTTGGAAGGAATACCAAGAGGCGTACGAAATGATCCTAGACGATAAACGTCAGGAAGGCGAATGGAACGTCGTGCCCTCCGATAAAAAATGGTACCGAAACTATAAGGTCGCGAAAATCCTCTGCGAAGAATTGGGAAAACGTTTCGAATGAGTGACTTCAGTAAGCCCGATTCATTCCGAGTTTGGACGCAAAAACTCCGAGAATTTTCAGCTGGGCCTCCTGAATCTTTTCCGCACTTTCGCTCGAGTCGTCCGATTTCATCAATTCCTTCATCAGCCAACGGGAGGATTCCCGATCTAGAAAGTCCAAAACCTGAATCACTAATTTTTCGCGCACGCTTTTTAAAGCCTCCGCAAGATCGGGAAGACTTACCTGCCTCAACAAGTCCCTAAGCTCGTTGTGCGGAAGCGAATGGAACGTCCTGCTCAAAAGGATGTCGGAATCGATCTGCGGTTTGGAATTGCAGAATTCCGCGTAAAAGTCGTTGAGCAGGATCGTATCGATCTCCTTTCTTTTTTCGGAAACGTAATCCCAAAATTCCTTATGATACGATTCCCCGAAATACGACGCGACTCTTTCCAAAAACAGGGCGATAGGAAGCTCCTTCTGAATCGCCTCCATTCCCTCCAAGATGACGAGACGATCCAAAAGTTCCTTACCTTCGTAACCGCCCGATACGATATAACCTTTTAGGATGGAACGGACGTTTTCGGGTTCCATTCCGATTCCCATCAATTCGAACCCTTTCCTTAAAAGAAAAGGGTAACGTTCGGAATCGAATTCATCGATCAAAAAATACTTTCCAAAAACGTAACATTTCTCGCTCAACTCGAGCATCATGCCCAAAGTCCGCAAACTTTGTTCCTTATCCGCTTCCGTGCATAATAGCTGATCGGGTTTTATATGTGCCAGCATGTCCGTTTCGTCTCCAAGCCTTGGTTTGTTTTCGAAAGCCGTTTTTTCCGTTCGGGAGAACCGGTCTTTCTTGTCTTTGGATTCTTTTGGAATCGAGATGGCCTAATAGACGGGAGAAAATTCGATTCTGCACCGATTCTAACTAAATTATAAAATGAAATTCAAAAAGAATGATCGAATCGAACGGAATTTATAATCCTTTTGCCGTAAATCCGTCTCTTTGATGGAATAGTAAATGTATGAAATACGGTTCACAAATCAAAAACGCGTAAATTCATTTGCAGAATGTATAAAAACCTAACGTAAAAGAAGCACGATTACAAACCTGCTTCAGAACTTATTACCTTGGTTCGTAATTTTCGTTAAGCGACTTATAATTGTGTAGGAAAAACTCACGGATAACAAAATTTTGGAAAAATGGAATAAACTCGCTTACCATTCGAGTTCGGGGAAAATTGGATTTTCCTTGTCTGTATTCCAAAAAGATTCGAATAGCAATTTTAGAAGGTAAAACACAAAAATGAATTTAAAAAAACTACTGATCTCGACGTTTCTTACGTTTTCATTTGTAAATTGCCCCGGAGGCGGGAGTGGCGGTTCGGACACGACGAACCTACTTTTTCTTTTGGCAGCGGGCGGATTTTTGAATCCGGCGACCAACGGCCCTTGTATGCAGAAAAATTCGTCTACGATTACTTCGTCCGTGGGCACGTTTACCGGACCGGGCGGTAATACGTATTATTACTCTAATCCGCAAGATTATGTTCTTGGACAGTCGAAACCTTCGGCCATTTTCCACGTTCAGCAAGACCATGGATTTACCAACCGTCCCGTATTTCCTACGTTTTATGACGGATCGAACCAAAACTATATCGGCCGCGAAGGCTGGAACATCATCTCGACCACTTCTATGAGTCCTTACGGACAAAACGGTATTTACTATATCGGCACGTTCGTAAACAACCTTTCGTCCACGGGCACAACCTATGGAGTCGACTTTAACTTTCCCGTTTCTCCTGCGGTTACGAACGCTCAGGCTTCGATCGTTACCAATTGTAGAACATTGGATACCGATGAAAAATCTTTCAGTCCCGACAGCGGTTTCAGCTCCAGTACGAACGGCTTATCCAGAGTTTGGACCAACCGCAAAAAGTTAAACGTAAACCTAATTTTCGTCAAAAACGGAAACACGCACGCTTACCCGGATCCGACCATCGAAGGTTTACAAGCCGCGTTGGATCGTTGGTCTTCGATCTATTCCCAAGATTCGGTGAAAATCGATATTCAATTCACCGCGCAGGAATTGGATTCCGCGAACTTTCTGAGCATCGCATCCCTTTCCACGGATGATTACGGAGCGACTTCCAGTTTGGGAAGAATGTATTCTTCCACGGGATCCTACCAATCCGAAACGGCGCTGAACCTGTACATCACTCGCGAAGAAACCCAAGTGGGCGGAGTTCTCGGCGTTTCAGGAGGAATTCCGGGAACCATCGGTCTCACCGGCACTCCTCAATCGGGAATGGTGGTTTTTATCGAAGCGCATCGTAGTTCGGGAGCGGTGGGTTCCGCGTTGAGCAATGCGGATCTTACCTTTTTGGGAGATACGATGGCCCACGAAGCGGGTCACTTCTTAGGATTGTTTCATACGAACGAAAGCGCGGGAGCTTCCGGAAGTGGAACTCCGAACATGAGCAAGGATCCTCTGATCGAAACTCCGCAGTGCGATAGCACACAAGACACGGCTCCGGCCGACGGACAAGTGAGCATCGTCGAGTGCAACAACACCGGATTCTTCAATTCGGGCGCTTTGAATTTGATGTTTTGGGCGGGGGACGGAGTCACCGCGCAGACGAAACTTACGGGAGAACAAGGCTGGGTGTTGCGGTTAAACCCTCTCGTTTACTAAAACTTTATAGGATTCTAATATTATGAAAAAGTTAACTTTTATCCTCCTTCTTGCGCTTTCTACGGGCTTTCTGTTCGCGGAAAGCCTGGATCCGAAAAAACTTTCGGACATCAAATCCGTGCTTTCCGGTACGAGACATTTGGAAAATTCGGAAAAACTAAAAGCGGAACTCGAATTTTACGCAGCCGATCCTTCTCCTTATCTGATCGCGGTCGTTCAGGATCCGAATCTGCGGGTTTACGTAAAAACCAGAGCGATAAAACTTCTTCAGTTTTATCCTTCCGAAACGAATTCCAAATTTTTAGAATCGAAAATCGCAGCCAACAATGAACATACTTCCGTTCGTAAATTCGCGATTCAAAGTTATGCGATTTCTCAAAAAGGGCAGACTTCCAAAGTGCAGGGATTTTTGGGTAAATTCCGCACGGATTCCGATTTGGGCCCGTTCGTTGATAAAACGTTAAAGGAAACGAATTTCGGTTCCAAGTCGTTCGACAAGAATCCGTCTTCTTCGGATGATTCGGAAAGATCTCGTCTCGTAAAACCTAAGAAATAACCCGATTTTTCCCGGTGGCAAAAAAGGCCCTTTTAGACGATTCTAAAAGGGCCTTTTTGTTTTGAGGCGGTAGTGGGATTTTATTTGCTCGGAGCGATTCGTGTGGGAACTCATACGAAACGGGTCGAAAAGGAGGATTTTTCCGGATCAAAGTCAGGTAGGAACTCTAACTTTTCCCTGCGAAAGGCTTAGGTTTCTCCGCAAAACGTAGGAACTCCTCACAAAATTGGTGTAGATCAAATACCAAACCTCAGAAATCTGTGCTCATGAGCCAAATTGAATCCGTTCCAATCGGAACACTTCCCCCTTTAGGACAGGTCCCTAAAAAAATGTATGCACAGGTCGTTCGTCCCGAACGTTTCGGCGACCCGATCACAGCAATTCAGGAAGAACTCATCGACGTTCCGGAAATTGCTCCGGACGAGGTTCTCGTCGCGGTTATGGCAGCCGGCGTAAATTATAACAACGTTTGGGCCGCTCTCGGATTTCCCGTAGACGTCATCGGCGCACGAAACAAAAAAGGCGAACCCGAAAAGTTTCATATCGGCGGTTCCGACGCATCCGGGATCGTCTACAAAGTGGGTTCCGAGGTTAAAAACGTAAAGGTCGGAGACGAAGTGGTCCTTCACTGCGGAATCTGGGATAAAAACGATCCTTGGGTAAAAGCCGGAAAAGATCCGATGTTCGCCCCTTCTCAGTTGATCTGGGCTTATGAAACCAACTGGGGATCCTTCGCCCAATTCTGCAAGGTCCAGGATCATCAGTGTCTTCCAAAACCGAAACACCTCACTTGGGAAGAATCGGCCGCTTACATGTTGGTGGGCGCAACCGCTTACAGAATGCTTCATCACTGGAAACCGAACGATGTACAAAAAGACGACGTGGTTCTGATCTGGGGAGGCGCGGGCGGACTCGGCGCTATGGCGATTCAAATCGTAAAAGCTGCGGGCGGAATTCCCATCGCCGTCGTTTCCGAAGACGATAAAATCGACTTCTGTATGAAGTTAGGTGCCGCAGGAGTGATCAATCGTAAAAAATTCAACCACTGGGGAGCTTTGACTTCCGAGATCAATAAGACCGAAAAATTCGTGGAATGGACCAAGGCTGCTCGCGAATTCGGAAAGGCGATCTGGGACATCGCCGGAAAAGGAAACAATCCTAAAATCGTTTTCGAACATCCGGGTGAAACCACGATTCCTACTTCTATGTTTGTTTGTGAAACGGGTGGGATGGTCGTAATTTGTGCGGGAACTACCGGATACAACGCGACCGTGGATCTTCGTTATCTTTGGATGAGACAAAAACGTCTTCAAGGTTCCCATTTCGCGAACGATGAAAACTCGATCGGTTTGAATAACCTGGTCATCGAGAAAAAAGTCGATCCTTGTCTTTCCAAAACATTTACGTGGAATGAAACCGCGCATTCGCACCAATTGATGAAAGAAAACAAACACCCGGCCGGAAATATGTCCATTTTGGTCGGCGCAGATAAACTGGGACTCGGAAAGAAATAATTCTTTTTTAGTTTTCTTTTGTCTGTAACCCCCGAAAGATCCTTGGGATTTTTCGGGGGTTTTTCTTTTGAGGGGTTCCTACGTTGATTCAAAAAACCAACGTAGGAACTCCTACCACTTCGATATTCAACCCAAACACTTTCTTTGAAATTCAAACTGTGTGGGAACTCACACACAGATCCGTATACGACAAATGATTTTCTTTGAACCCCGAACTGTGCGGGAACTCACACCAAATTCAAACGAGAACCGGAAGCTTATTGGATGGATGAATCCGATTCAACTTCTGCTTTAAAAGAGAATACTTTTTTCCCTTAATCGAAAAAGAACCGACAGATCCGGGACCGGACGCCCCTGAATAAAAAACCTCCGCGCGGTTCGTATCGATCTGAACATTCGTAAGCCCCAAATCCAAAAGCTGCTCCACTTCTTCCCGAAACTCGAACGAACGGTCCCCTCTTCTTCGTACGTCCACGATCCTTCCGGACTTGCAAAGCACATCGTCCCCCATGTCGTAAAAACGACCGATCGGAAACAAAAGACCGGGAAAATTATCCCGTACAACCAAAGGATGCCACCCGTCGATTTCCAAAGGAATTTGGTAAGCGAATCGCTCGTTTTGCAAAAGATAAAATGACTCATCCTCCGCATTCGTAAACGTACGCAGGGCCACGGCGGGCATTTCGGTGGAACCGTATTGTTCTATCAAAAGAATTCCCGGAAACCTCTGAAAAATCTTCTTCAAATCGGAAGAATAAATTCTCTCGCCGCCTAATTTAATCGCCTTCAGACCGGAAAGCGAAACGGAACCGTCGTCGATCAACTCGCGAATCACGCTCGGATAACAAGAAACAACGTGTGGATCGAATTCATCCAGCCGATCCGACTCTTCCAATTGAAAAGAACGCATCGAAATCGATCCCATCTGCAATTTAACAGCCGCTTCCGTATGCGAAATTCCCCCGAACAACGCGATTCTCTCGGGATACGACCGAAAAGATTCGACATAAGGTCGAATCACTCTTTTAGCGATATCCGCGACGTCCGCTTTCGATCGCGGAATCAACAACGGTTCGGAAGTGCTTCCGCTCGAAGCCTGAATGATAACGTCTTCTCCGAGAGGTTTTCTCGCCAAAAAAGAATCGATTTGCTCGGACGTGAGTTCGCCTTTTCGAAGTATCTCCAGATATTCCTTTTTAAGAAAATCCTTACCTACGTATTCGCTCATTTTAACCTTCTCATAAGAATGGATTCGTTCTACGACTTTTTGCGGTGCATTAAAATTACGATATTCTCTTTTATAATATCATAATCTCGTTGCCGATTATAAAGTTTCGACCGTATAAACTAACTCTTGCTAAACGCTTCGGACTTTTCCATTCCGTACGTTCTATAATAATCAAAATTCAACGAGGAAAATAAATTTACCGTTTGACTCTATTATTTCAAGTCCATTTAATATCCCTTCAGAATTTTTCACTCTTTTGATTCGAAAAAGGAAATACGATGACGAATTTTCTCCAGCTCAATTACTACTCGATCGGATATATCTCTGGTACGATATTTTCGGCGTTTCTCTTAATATATTTATTGAGCTTAAAGGGAAAATCCAAACAGACCTGGCTTTTGGTCGGCTATTTCTTTTTTGCGCTGCTCCTCAATTTGGGTTTCGTATTAAGGACCTCGATTTTTTCGCCGAACATCGCTAAGCCGGCGAGTTTCATCATCGCTCTTTACACGTGTTTCTCCAATCTGCTTCTGCTTTCCTTTATCTATTCCTTCCCTAAAAACAGGAATCGAAGGGAATCCTACGTTTCTTTTTTCGTCCTGACCGCGCTCGGGTTATTCGGATATCTGTACTATATATTAGGAAATTTGAATTCTGAAGTCGTGTACAACTTCGACACTCAGTTATTCGAATTTCAGACTCCGCAATCCACCGCGCCGATGAGTCTGATCCATTTTCTGACGTTTCTCTGGATTTTGGCGGTGATCTTTCGGAAAACGATCGGAGAAGAAAGGGAATTCAGAAAAACGGAGAACAACCGGGAGACCGGATTTTTCCATCTGCTCAGTCCCAACGCGAGAATGCTTCGCTCGTTCGGAGCGGCCGTCGTACTTCACGCGTGTTTTTCGGCGGTCTACGTATTATACGCGACGAACAAGATTTCGTTCGCGGATTTCCAACTGCTTCTGACGTCGGCGACAAGCCTTCAACTTTTCATCTATACGGTGATTTATCTCAACAATTCACCGCAGCCGTCCTCGTTTATGGTGAAGATCGTAGGAGTGACGTTGGTGACCACGTTGACGATTCTCAGCGTGGTTTCAAGGATCACGTTCAAGATCAACGACACCTACTTCGACGAAGCCAGAAACATAGAAATCGAGACGATACTTAAGAATATTACGAAGTTAGATAAAACTATCGTGCCGGAAAACGTGATGTATATCGCTTCACGGCCGAAATCGGACGGATTATTCGCCTCGAACTTCAAGATCGAACATAAAAAACTGGGCGCGATCCAATCCAAACTTCTCTTCCAGAGCGAAGCCGCGGAAATGGGAAAATATTTGAAACGGATTCCGAACAAATCCCTCGCGGTTTCCAAAGGGGAATGGAGGGAGTATTACGGAATCGACGAGAGCGCTTCGGTGGCGGTTTCCAAACGTATGTATCGATCCCTCAAAACGGCGAACGGGGAAACGATCCTTCTTGTACGTTATCTTTTCAAACTCGGGGATGCGGTTTACGAAGCGGGATACGCATATTCCTCCTATCGGGAAATGGTCGATTCGATCGTGTTGAAGATGGCTACGATCATCGTTCTGACGGCGCTTCTGATACTTCTTTTGTTCCCTTATCTTTTTCACGGAGGTCTGATCCATCCGTTGATGGTTTTATTGAGCGGAGTTAAGGAAGTCAACGAGGGGAAGTACGACGTATCGGTTCCGGTTCAGGCGGAGGACGAGATAGGCTTCCTTTCGAGATCCTTCAATCATATGGTGACTTCCATCAGTTCCGCGCAGGCGAAACTGCAGGATTATGCGGAAACCTTGGAGGAAAAAGTCACCGAAAGAACCAAGGAACTCCAGCAAAGTTTGGAAAAGGTCCAGGAATTAAAAACGAAACAGGACGCGGACTACTATCTCACGTCGCTTTTGATCCAACCTCTGGCGCAGAACAAATCCAGCTCGCAAACGGTCTTCGTGGAATTCCTTACGGAACAAAAAAAGAAATTCCAATTCAAACGTTGGGCCTCCGAGATCGGAGGAGATCTTTGTGTATCTAGTAAAATCGCCCTAAAGGGAAGGAATTATACCGTGATTCTAAACGGGGACGCCATGGGTAAATCCATGCAGGGAGCGGGAGGCGCACTTGTCTTAGGCTCCGTCTTCGAAGCCATCCTCGAAAGGTCCAGAAATTCCTTCGACGTGATGAATCTTTTTCCGGAACGTTGGTTAAAAAACACTTTTATAGAACTTCATAATATATTCACGAGTTTCGACGGTACTATGCTCGTATCAGTGTTCGTATCCCTTCTCGACGAGGAATCGGGATTATTGTATTATATGAACGCGGAACATCCTCTACCCGCTTATTTCAGAGACGGAATCGCCAACTTTCTCCCCCACCGTTTTTTTTACCGCAAATTGGGAATGCCGATCAACATGGAGACGAGTCTTCATATAAACACGTTTCAATTCCAGCCGAACGACGTCCTGTTCATCGGATCCGACGGAAGGGACGATATCCTGATCAAGGATAAAAACGAACAGGGCGACGAGGAAAGAAACATGAACGAAAACGAGGATCTGTTTCTTAGATTCGTGGAAAGAGGGAACGGACAGCTCCAGGAGATCGTACAGGAAATCAAAAACGCGGGAGAAGTGACGGACGACATATCCCTGATCCGCGTGGAATACAAACTCGACGCGGCCATCGAATTCACCGAACCGGAAGAGGTGATCAAAGCCTATACAAAGGCGCGCGAGGAATTCAAGCAGAAGAACTACGACGATACGATCGCGTTGCTCGAAGGGATCCTCTCCAAAGATCCCATCTATCAAAGAAGCAGGAAGGTTCTCAAACTTCTAACCAACGGATACATTCAAAAAAAGCAATATCAAAAAGCGGCGGAAATAGCGCTGCACTACAGCAACGCGACCCCGGACGATTCGGATTGTCTGTTTATCATTTCGAAATGTTACAAGAATTCGGGAAACATAAAAAACGCGACCGACTTCGGGGAACGACTTCGGCTTAGAAACCCGGAACATAAGCAGAATCTAATACATCTTTCCGAAATATATCAAAACGCGGGCGACCTCAGCAGAGCGACCATGCTGATCAACGAGGCAAAATTCTACGAAAACAACGGAAACAACCACAATGAATAGCGAAAGCGGCATAGTCGACAACGTCAAACTGGTGAAACAATACGCACCCGACGTCGAAAGAAGGGAACACGGAAGGATCGACGTCCGAATGGGCGGAGACATCCTTCTTTTCGCGACACATCCCGGATGGAAGGAACCGAAGGAATTCCGCGTTTTAGACTATTCCTCGCTCGGATTGGGAATCGAAAGCCTGGACAAAAACCTAGATTTATCGAACGCGGACATCAGGGAAAACATCAGCGTCGACGTAAATTTTCGCCTTTCCCCCAAAGACAGCAACCCCTACAATTTCGTATGCAGGATCGCGAATATTTCCCAAAAACCGGATCAACCTTTAAGATTGGGATTACACAGAATCCTCGGTTCCGAAGACCTTTTCGGCGACAAACTGGATTCCCTCATGGAGATATCCGATCAAATCCCTCTTTTCGGATTGATGGACCATCCTTTTTTATACGATCAGACTTCGCTTATCAAAGTGAAAAAAATATCCCGAAAGCGGTTCTTGATAGAGAATTACGACCAATCGCTCGCGATCTTTCCGTCCATGGAACTCGTTTTCAGCCTCAATTTATTTGCCGGGAACGAACCGATCCATGCGCGTGTGGAAGCGGTAAAACCCATTCCCAAGGGAATCAGCTTCATCGCAAACATCGACTTTCTTTCCGACATCACAGAAAAGGCCATCGTACGATATTTTCTCCGTTTGATCGACATAGGTCCGTTCGCGCTAAGGAAAATCGGATTTAACACGGCGAACATCAAGAACATCATGACGTATCGGTTCGTAAAGTCGCAACAGGAATATTTGGAAGTCCTAAAGTTAAGAAAACTTGCATATTCCGCGGTCAAAAAACTGGATAAGGAGGCGGATCTTTCCGACGTTTCCCATTGGTACGATCCCAACAGCAGAATCATCACGGCCTGGCATCACGATCGCCTGATCGGAAGCGCCAATATCTTCTTCGCCAACGGGGAGGACGTTCCCTTCGAATTGCAGCGTCACATCAAACCGGAGGAGTTCAAAAAACTTCCCAATCCTAAGGATATGATCGAAGTCGTAGGTCTTTGTATGCATCACGACTATCGCAAGAGCGACATTCTCATGGGAATATTCGAAAGAATCTTTCACGTCCTGATCACCACGAACAAGTCGTACATCATCGCCGCTTCCGATCCTTATCTTTGGAAGATATACGAGTCGATCGGATTCGAAAAAACCGGAATCAAATACACCCTTTTTAAAACGAGGGAATTGGTTTTGGACGTGATCATGGTCCACAGAAGGGTCGGAACGTACGGAGGATTAAAACTCGATCCTCTGCGATGGAACGAACTCTACCGCGATATGTCCACGTATCTGGAGGGGCAAGGCGTACTTCCTAAAACGATGGGATATAAGATTCTTTCTCCGATCTATAAAACCTATATCGAATACGCGAAATTTTTGGATAATTCGCAGCGAATGATAAAACAAACGCAGAAGGGAATCATCCGGTCCAGCATCGTACAAAAGGTTTTGGATTACGAAATCATAAAACGTTTTATCGATAATTACGAATCCCAATCGGACAAAAAGGAAAATACCGATTAACGGCAGAATTCGTCGACGTAGGGATGCAAACTCTCAAGCGCGACGCGGTTGTGCGGAATTCGAGAGACCTTTACGCATGCCTTTTGTATTGCAGAACCACGACGCCCGACCGAAAGGTTTGCGAGCCGATAAAGTTCAGTAGAAGTCTATCCTGCAATTTTACGGAGTCGAATAATCTAGGCCCGTTACCCACGACGACAGGATGAACCGCGAAATGGTATTCGTCGATCAAATCGCATTCCGAAAGTTGGGACGCGACGCTCAAGCTGCCCACACATATGTCCTTCCCGGGCGATTGTTTCAACGTATGTATCTCTTCCTCGATGCTCTTGCGCGCGAGCCTCGAATTCTTATCTTCGAGATCTTTCAGCGTGGAGGAGAATACGACCTTTTCGAGCGAGTCGAACACGCGAGCGAACTCGTTCGTCTCTTTCGACATCGATTGATCTCTGGCGATTTCAGGCCAAAACGGAACCATAAGCTGATATGTGATTCGGCCGTAAAGGATGACGTCCGCAGTGCTCAGCAACCTGGTGAAATGTTCGTGCAATTCCCCGTCTGCAACCATATCCATATGACCGCAAAATCCGTCCGCTGATATATTGATCCCGAAAACAACTTTTCTCATAAGCCTACTTATAGGACGTTCACCGAAAAGTTCAAGCACCTAATGTAGAAATTATCGACACTGCCCTTTTATATCTAACAATTTCCAATTTCCCGTTTTGTAAAAAGAACTTTCAGAAATCGAAAATATTCGGCTACCACCGGACTCCACGCTTTCGACATCGCCAATCATTGTATTCTTAGCCCCGCTTTCATATTCGATTTTAGCTGTTATTCTCAACCTTTTGCACTCTGTTCCTTTAACTCTTCCTGACAACGTAATCTTTCCGCTTTCATTTACAAGGTTGACAGATGAGAATTCCCATGAATTCGCAAATAATACAAAACTTGAAGATAATAAAAATAGTATAACAATTCTATTTAACATAATCTTTCCATATAATTTATAATAGATAGTTTCAAAAATAAAATGCATTCACGCAACTTCGGTCAAATGCTTTCAAACCGAATGAAGTAACTAGTAACTATTTTTAATATCTTGGATCAAATTAGATTCTTTTCATCTGTCCCCTAACTCCAACTTCACGAACCGATCCTATCTCCGTATCAGATTGAAAAACGGAGCGATCCTGTAGCGTATAATGAAGGCCCGAATGATCTCTTCATAAGCCTTTGGATTACGATTCCAATTTTCGCTGTGTTTCGCGTTCCAATGCGTAAGGTGAAGCTCCTTCTCCTTGACGGATAGCTTCGAAAAAATGCGTTCCGAATGAGAGGGGAGCGTTGCCATGTCCGCGGCGGAATGCATCAGGAGCGTAGGAGTTTGGATCAGATCGGCGAAGTATTCGGGAGCCGAATCCTTCAAATCGGCGCCGGATCGTATCGACGCGAGCCAGACTGCGGAAGGAAGCATCGTTAAGATCAATCTAGAATATTGAACGACCGCCCTTTCTCGGAACACGACGGTCGCGATGCTATAGGACGAATCGGCCAGAATAAAGGAAAAACGCTCCTTCGATTTCGCGAGCGCGAGCAATGAAATGGCAGCGCCCATGGATTGTCCCGCGATCGCTATTTCGGAGGATTTTAATCCCGTCTTTTTTTTGAACCAATCTATGATGGCCAACAAATCGTCCTTTTCGTAATAACCGTATGTGGAGGAATCTCCGGTGCTCAGACCGTGATAACGAACGTCGTAAACCAAAGAGGAACAACCCAGTTTATAGAAAAACTGGGCGTATTTAAGCACCGCATAACGTGTTACCGTATAACCGTGTGTGACGACAGATCCGCAGCGTTTCCGATTCTTAGGTTCGAATAACCACGCCTGTATCGTCACATCCTTTAAGGGAATGGTGACCTCCAAGGGATGATCGTCTAACCCGAATTTGGCGAGAGAGGTGATATTTTGCTCCTTCTGATCCTCTTCCAGGGTCTTTTTCTTGAAATGAATGATTTGATCGGAAAAATAAAAGGCGGCGATTGAATAAAAAATAGAAATAATACCCAAAAAAATCGCGAATCGTTTCATAATAAGGCTTCCATTCGGAAAAAGTAAATTACGGAAGAGAAGAATCGAGTCAATCGATTAATGTCTATTTTACGGCAAAACCGCAAAAAAAGTTTTTTATCTAACGAACGGATAATATAAAACTCAATCGCATTCTTTTCGCAAAAATTTTAATATTCTCATTTTTTGATACGATTTTCGCCGTGAAAGATCTGTTTCGTTCGACACGGGAAGAAGATTCGACGTAAAAATAGGAATGAAACGTCCCTAAAATCGGATTGCTTTTTTAGATATGCGCCCCATTCTCCCATGACGAACCGGATTTAATAAATCGAAACCGATATGAAATTCCCCAAAGCGATCCTTTTCACGCAATGTCTTCAGAACGATTTCGTAGCCCTTTTGGAAAAATACGATCCGCTTCCCAACGCTTTACACGTGGGGTATCAGGAAGCGAAACGTCTTTTGGGGGAAATGATCGAATACGGTCCCGTCCACTCCCTGATCGAATGGGCCTACTCGGTCGACGAGGACGACTTGTGGATCGTCCATATCCGGGACTGGCACGACGCAGGCGATCCGTTACAAAAGGAACACCTGAGACAATTCGGAAATCATTGTATTAAAAACACCAAGGGCGCGGAATTCGTGTTCGAACCCTGGATCGCGGACCGAAAACGCGTACACCGGATCGTGAACGCTTCCGGACTCAACGACTTCGTGGATACGGATTTGGCGGATCTTTTGGAGCCGCTTTCAAAACGGAAGATCAAGGTCGGAATAACGGGCGTCTGGACCGAAGCGAAGATTCAATTTCTTGCATACGATATAAGAACGCGTTATCCGGAATGGGAAATCGCCGTCTGCTCCGCTTTGTCGGCGTCGTCTTCGATAGGAATGCACTTTATCGCACTGGATCAAATGAGGGAAATTCTGGGAGTGCGGACGTTTCCGTCCA
>NZ_NPEF01000063.1:16680-19161 GCF_002811955.1 Leptospira ellisii | reverse complement strand
GAGTGGACGCGAACCTCAAACCGGATCAGACGAGAAACATCGCTTCCGTTCTGATCATCGCCGTCATCCCGACTTACGCGCGTAAGGGGGACAAACTCAACGTGACCGTCTCCTCCATCGGGGACGCCAAATCCTTGGAAGGCGGGGTATTATTGCAGTCGCCTTTGAAAACGGCGGGGGATAAGACGTTCGCGGTCGCTTCGGGAGTGATTTCTTTCGGAGGCAGACAGGAACAGGAGCGAGGAATCGGCGGACGCGGAAATAAAAAAACGGTCGGAATCGTTCACGGCGGAGCCATCGTGGAACAGGAACTCGATCAGAATTTTTATTCCTCCGAACGGGTGCAGATCCAATTGGAAGGTCAGGATTTCACGACTTTGAACGCGGTCGTTTCGCAGATCCGATCGATCCTTCCCGGTAAACACGGAATCGGTCCTGAATCGGTCGTTCCCGTTTCTCCGACCGAGATCAACGTCGTTCTCGGAAAGACGTTCGAAAATAAATCGGACGCATTATTGAATTTGTTAAGCGACATTGAAAACCTAACCGTGGAAACCCAGACCAAACCCAAAGTGGTCATCAACGAAAGAACCGGCGTCATCGTGATGGGAGGAAACATCACGATCGAAGAGGTGGCGGTCTCCCGTTCCGGGCTGAATCTTTCGGTGACAGACAAAAACAGAAGAAGGAGTTGGCTCGGAAAGGAACAGGAGCCTGCGAAAAATTCCTTCGTGATCGAAGAGGCGACGAGCGTAGGCGACGTCGTCGAGGCGTTGAACAAAGTGGGGGCGTCCACGAAGGACATCATCGCGATTTTGGAAGCCTTAAAAAAGTCGGGCGCGTTACACGCGGAGTTAGAGATACAATGAGAATCGATTCCATCCAAGATTACACCAATAAGTTGAACCTGACCGATAAACCGGAGATAAAAGGCCTGCTTAACGCGGAGAAGGAACAGAAGGCCAAAGGTTCGACCTCCTTTCCGGAAACGTTGCGCCACGAATTCAACGAAAAACTTTCCGGTAAGATCAGCTCCTCGGAAATCCGTCTTCCTCACAACATCAAAGAGGAGATACAAGCGGACCCGTACCGTAAAAAGTTATATTCTGCTTCGGTGGAATTCGAATCCCTTTTCGTAAAGATGATGTTGTCCGAAATGAAAAAGACGGTACAAAAGTCCGGTCTCATCGACGGCGGACACGCGGAGGAGATTTTCGAGGATATGCTCTACGACGAATATTCCAAAAATCTCTCCTCCAATTCCTCCCTCGGTCTTGCGGAACAGATCTATCAATCCCTTTCCTCCAACCTTTCTCCGGTTTCACAACATCCTAAAACGGATCGAAAGGCCTAACACTAGTTAGGCGATCAAATCGGAGAATTTTACCGTATCGAGGTCGTGTTGGAGTTTCTCCTCGGTTTTTTCGATTTTGCCGCGGACCGTTTCCGAGAACAGCTTCAGTTCCTCGTTTCCGGTCAAAAGAGGCTCCGGAATTTTCCTATATACGTCCCCCAGGCTGAGATCGTTCGGTGCCACGATCGGAACGAATGCGTTTTTTCTGGTTTCTGACAACAATTCCAGATCGCATAACTTCTTCGTCAAAAACGGAATCTCCTCCTCCTTCAAAAGCGAAATCCGGGCGAGTTCGTAGGAGGAGGACGGGATTTTTTTATCTTTCTGGATGAGATACGCGGTCTTCAGGATCGCGATCAATTTTCTGAATTCGTTGCTCGCGGACGTATGGATTTCATCCAGGGAATGCAACGGAGCCAGATAACGTTCTCTGTATTGAAGGGATGCCGTGATTTCCGCTCCGAACAGAACGATTAGGGAAAGCGAATATACTCCGAGGAGGAATATCGGAACGGCGGCTAACGCCTTGTAGATGATCATCGTGGTTTCGCTGAAAGAGGATAGATACACCTGAAATCCCCAAAGAAAGACGAGAAAGATCACCCCCGTGACAGCCGCACCAGCGGCGGACGCTTTGAGGGGTACCTTCGTGTTGGGAATCAGGGAATACAGACTCAGAAAAAAAAGCCAAATCCCGGAAAGAGGAAATAATATGCGTAAAAACGAATATACAGAAAATACGCTGTCTCCTCCTGTGATCACCGCGGTCGCGAACTTCTGATCCTTGGACTCGGTGATGCTGATCGTTCTGTAATCCCCCACGTTGAGCATCCTCAGCTTTCCGTTTTCCTTCCTTTCCAAAAGAAGGTTGGCCCATAACTTTCCGTTGATCGGGGTGTAGAAAGGATTCCAGTGGTCGCCTTCGTCCGTCGAGATCAGTATGTTTCCTAGGCTGTCCATCAGAAACAGTTCCATGGTCTCCTCAGTAGCGGCGAAGGACCAGATGCGGATGAAGTTGTATCGTTTGTGGCTCAGCTCGAGCCAACTGTTGCCCCCGTCCCTCGACCTGTAGAGAACTCCGCGTTCCCCCGCCAGAAAAAGATCCCCGTTTTCCGCCCGGTGAATGT
>NZ_NPEF01000063.1:0-16641 GCF_002811955.1 Leptospira ellisii | reverse complement strand
GATAAAAGCCGAATCCGCCGTCGTTGCTCGTCCAGACCGTTCCCGATTGATCCGCGATATATCCGTTGTGAGCGTCCGGAAAATATACGCGCGAAGCGTTCATCTTGAGTCTGTCCTTGAATATGGGCTTGAACGAGATTCCCTCCGGTATATAATGAAGAACTTCTCCGTTTTTGAATATTATAAAAATATTATTCGAATTGACTACTTCGATGTCCTTGAGTTCAGTCCCTTCCAGGGAGGTCAGGTTCCACACCGAAGATTCGACCGGTTTTACCAGAAGGATACCTTTCGAAGAAAGTACGTAGATCAATCCTTCGCGGATCCTGATCTTGACGAAATCCGCTCCGCTTATGTCCGGTTTTTTGCAGAAATCCAATCTTCCTCCTAGATTATCCAGACATTTCATGTTTTCGAAATCGATCTCGTCTTCCCGGATCGAATATTCCTTTTTGAGCGACGCGTCCATTCGAAAGAGGGTTCCGTTTTCGCCCGAAACCCAGATTTTTCCGGAGCCGTCCCGTTCCATCGACAAGTAATGCGGCGGTCTGAAAAAATCGATGAGTTTCTGCGCTACACCTTCCCCGATCACGAACAACAACGGACCTATGGCGAGTACGAAAAAATAAAACACGAGTTTTTGAAAAAGGGATCTGCTCGACCGGATCTTCCAGATTCCGTTGAACGCGTTCTCCAAGGAGCGCAAGACCGCCGTCGCGGAGAACACGAGTATGACGAAACCGATCGCTCCGATCTGCGTAGCGGTATCGATGAGATCTCCGATGGTTTCCAGATACGTGTTGATGTCCACGTTGATGTTGCTTTGCAATATGAAGGTGTTGATCGTATCGAAGATCTCCTCCTTCCTGTTTTCCAAACCGGAAGTGATCGTGATGAGTGACAACGCCACGGTCAACATGGGAATCAGGGACACGATCGTAGTATAGGAAATTCCGGAAGCCTGCATCAGGCAATCGTCCTTAACGAAACGATACGCGGAACCGACGATGACGCGTATGAACAAAACGAAAATTCTCAAAATCCCTTTTTCGGGAATCTTGTCCGAATCGGTCAGCCAACCCGGTTTTAATAAATGCAACATCTTACTCCGCCTTAAAGCTGTATAAGACCATCGAAGAGGTCAAGGGCCTGTCTTTTTTTCTGAGTTTGCTTTTCCAGTGATAGATCGCGATTCGGAACCATTTACTATATTCCGTCCAGGATCGAAAACTCCCCCTGGACTTCAGGAGTTTCGCCGAAAGGGGAAAGTCCACTCCGGGATACGTGATATGATCCCTAAAACCGGATCGATCAAGAATTTTTTTCAGATTGGATTCGGAATAATAATAAAAATGCCCGGGCAGATAGTAGTGATACGAAGGGCCCGCTTCCGCCGCCTGCCAACCTTCGAAGTTGGCGGTTTGTAAAAGAAGTAAACCGCCCGGTTTCAGAATGCTGTTGAGTTTTTCGAATACGAGTTTCGGTTCGGATAGATGTTCGATCACTTCGACGAGCGTGACGACGTCGAAAAAATTTTCGGGAAGATCCGCCTCCAAAAATTCTCCCGTATAAATCCGAAAGCCGCGGTCGGCCGCGACCTTGGCGGAATAAGGGGAAATTTCGACGCCGGTTACGTTAAAACCCGCTTCTCGGGCGCAGTTGAGAAATCCGCCGAAGGAACAACCCACGTCCAAAAATTCCCCTTGCGGTCGGAAACGCCGGATGTTTTTGATCCTTGCGTTCCAGACGTATCGGTCGTAGGTTTCGGTGCGTCTTTCGTCGCGATAGGAGAAGACGGCACCTCCCGTGTAGTATTCCTCCGTGTACAATTCGGAGGGCGCCGGTCTCGGATACTGGGTCCGAAGACCGCAGGAAATACATTCGTAAATTGGAATATTATATCGATTGAATGTGGAACGGTATAGGAATCTCCAGTGCCCGGTTCCGCAGCAGGGACAATCCTCGTTCAGAGTTTCGCCAGAAAGATCCAGTGACAAATCCTTTCCTCCAACTTCCCGAGCGGCGTACGTTCCGTGTATCCGTACTCGACGCGGGAGAATCCGGACAAGGATTCCTTCAGTTCCTCGAGAGAATAAAACCGAGAGTAGGCGCCTTTGAGATCCGGCGTGCGGATCTCGGTTCCTTGCGCGCGAAGATGTGTGTCTCCGACTGCGCGGACCGATCCGGCCAGATATCCCCCTCGTTTGAGGATCCTTCTTTTTTCATCCAATAACCGTTTCGCGGAATCGATCGTGTTGTAGTGCAACACGCCCCAGCTGACGACGACGTCGAAAAAACGATCTCGGAAGGGAAAAGGGGGTTCGCCGGTGACGAACGCGTTTACGAACGGATATTCGTGCCGTACCGTTTGGACGGAATTTTCCGTGTAGTCCGCAGCGTGTACTTGATAACCGAATTCGTTTAACAAAACGCAATGTCTTCCCGATCCGGTTCCGAAGTCGAGGGCGTTGGGGCGTTCTGTCCTGTCGGGGTTTTCCGAAACGATCTTGGACAACATCCGCACGAGGTTTTCGTCGGGATACGTCAGCTTGGACCGATTCCTCGTGTAATGTACGTTCCAAGCCTCCTGGGAGGAGGATTCAGAGGGATTCAAATTCGCTTTCCAACCTTTCTAAAACGGATCGTTTCCATTCTTCCGGCGTTTGACCGTTCGTCGCAGGGCCTAGGATTCCCGCGCTGCGGACGCGGGCCGAGTTTCCTTCGGAGGCGCGTAAAATTTCGCCGAGTTTCTTTTGTTTGCGATCGAACAAAAGTTTTTCCCTTCCCGTCGTTTGAAATTCCGCATAACGCGTCAGTTTCGATTTTCCGCGCGGAGGCGCCGAAAAGAAGATTCCTCCGAATTTTTTCGGAACGGAAGAGTAATTTTTAAACGGCGGGATCGTTTCGCCTACGAGCAGTTTGACGAGATTTTCGAAGTAATCGGAACCGAAATACGACGGTATGAGCGAGTCGGCGAGAAATTCCCCTCCGACTTCCGGCGCGGCTTCTATCAGATAAATCTCGCCTTGCGGAGTGATGCGGAATTCGGCGACGAAGGGACACTGATTCATTTTCGCGGCCGTAGTCACCGCGCGACAGTTGAGCAGGATTTCCCCGACGAGTTCGCGGTTCAAAAAGGGGAGGGTATGCGCGATCTCTAAATACGGATCGTAGGAGGTCACGTCCTTATGCGAAATCGAGGCGGGAAAAAAAATTCCGTTCTGAACGAGTCCGCAGACGGTGATTTCGAATCCGGGGACGTATTCTTCCGCGACCCATTCCTCGCGTTCCGGAGCGGAGGTTTTTCTTTTTGCGGTTCCGGTTTTCGGGCGCGCGTTTTTTTTCCGGGACTTTAGGAAAAGCTCCCATTCCTCCGGTTCATAAAACGTTCGGATCCCTTCCTTGGCGCTGCCTCCGGCGGGTTTATGGACGAACGGGAATTGATTTTTGGAAATTCCCGCCTTGAAATCGTATCCCTGCGGTACGAGAATTCCCGCGTCGGAGACCGTTTTTTTTAGGAGATTCTTATCGGAGCAGATTTCCACCGAGGAAAGAGGCGCATAACGCAACTTCAGCTTATCCGCGATATACGAAGCGGTGTAAGTCGCCTTCCCGTAGGAGCGGGTTCCGATTCCTACGATCGTTCCCTGCATCGGAATTTCGGAAAGGATCTTTAGAATTTTACGATATTCCGTTACCGATTCCATGATCCGCAGCGACGCGAGCGCGAGTCCGGGAGCCTTGTCGTTTTGATCCACCGCGATCACGGAATATCCCAAACGGATCGCGGCCGAGATAAGGGGCACTTGATTGATTCCGGCTCCTATGGAAATAAAATACCCCTTTTGTTTCATTTCCTGAATATGTCTTCCCAGACCTGGAAGAAAGTCAAATGATTCTTTCGTAGAGGATGCGGACGCCGCCCGCCTTTTCTCCCGTAGGTCTGAGGTTTTGGGAGAAGATCGTGAGTTTGTCCTCTCCGTTTTTTTCGATACTCGTTCTCCAGCCCCAGCGGGTTTCGGGAGTTTCCCCTCCGTAGTGACCTAAGAAGGACCAATCCTTCGCACCGGGAGTACCTTCCGAAAAAAGGATTCCCGTTCCCATGCCGAAGGTTTCGATCCAAGCGGACTCGTATCGGTTTCGACCGATGTGATAACCGTAAATCGCGATGCCTTCGAGAGGTTCTCCTCCGTAACTTCCTTTGTATTCGTGCAGAAGGAATCTTCCTCCTAAGATCGTACGGATCGTTCCGTAGATCGCGGATTCGTCGGCGATTTTGTTCTCTTCGAACATCATCTGTGCGACTCCCTTCCAGTTTCCCACAAAGGATTCGAATTCCTTATGAATTCCTTCCGCTTTGCTTTGTTCGAATTTTGCCGTGCTCATAAACCGAAAGTGGAACGGCAAGCGGGGAAAAAATCAAGAGAATTTAGGATCCTTATCTGACTTCGAATTCCACGGTGACCTTGGCCTGGATCTTTCTTTCCCCCACCGATATCGGAGAGGAATCCTCGGCTCTGCCCTTCATTTGATAGACGACGAGCGGATTTACGGAGGAATCGGATTCGACGATTTTAACTGCGCTCACTTCCTTTTTTCCCAGGGAATTGGCTAGGGTCAAAGCCTTGTCTTTGGCGTCCTGATACGCGGCGGTCAATGCCTCCTTTTCCTGTTGAGCGGTGGAATCGGATTTGAATTCGATTCCGCTCACCTGATTGACTCCCAATTTTTGGATCTCCAGTAGAAGATCCTTATACAACTTCAGGTTCCTCAATTTCAAAAGGATGCCGGAGGAGGCGAGGTAAGGTCTTTGTTTTCCTTCCTCCAGATATTGTCTCTGCAAGGTGTAATCCGTAGTGTAGATGTCCTTGGGGGAAATTTTGAATTCCTTCGAAAGCGATTGAATCACGTTAGTCGCTCTTTGAAGATTCTTTTCCTGGGCGGTTTTGGCGCTTGGATCCTCGACCTCGACGGCGAAGGTCATCTGGACGTAGTCGGTTTCGACTACCGCGGTTCCGTTTCCGGTGACGGTGATCGTCTGTTTTGATTCGGAGTAGATTCCCAATACGGGGAATAAGAGGAATAGGGTCGCGATTTTTGTACGGATCATGTTGGGAATGTTTTTCGGATTCCGCTTCTCTGAAAACAAAAAAAGGCGGCCGAGAAAATTCCCGCGCCGCCTTTTGCGATTCGAAAAGAATGGAAGGGATGAATTACATCATTCCGCCCATTCCTCCCATACCGCCGCCCATTCCCGCCATCGGGTTAGGAGCGTCTTTTTCCGGTTTATCGGTGATCGTAACCTCGGTGGTCAGGATCATGGAACCGATGGAAGCGGCGTTTTGGAGAGCGGAACGAACCACTTTAGCGGGGTCCACGACTCCGGCCACTACTAGGTCTTCCCAAACCATGGTGAGCGCGTTGAATCCTTCGTTTCCTTTTTTACCCTTCGCGTGTTCCACGATTACGGATCCTTCCAGACCCGCGTTGTTCGTGATCATGCGGATCGGTTCTTCCAAGGAACGGAAGATGATTTTCGCTCCGGTAGCTTCGTCCCCTTCGAGTTTTAGGGAGGCTACGGATTCCTGAGCCTTTAAAAGAGTTAAGCCCCCTCCGGGAACGATTCCTTCCTCGACGGCCGCACGGGTCGCGGAAAGCGCGTCCTCTACGCGGGCTTTTTTCTCCTTCATTTCGACTTCGGTTGCGGCTCCTACGTGGATCACCGCGACTCCGCCCGCGAGTTTCGCCAGTCTTTCCTGGAGTTTTTCGCGATCGTATTCGGAAGTGGTGTCTTCGATCTGTTTTTTGATCTGACCGATTCTTCCCTGGATGTCTTTCGTCTGACCCTTGCCTTCGATGATCGTGGTGTTTTCTTTGTCCACGGTCACTTTATTCGCGCGGCCGAGCATCTGAAGCGTGGTGTTTTCGAGTTTCATTCCGAGGTCTTCGGAGATCACTTGTCCGCCGGTAAGGATCGCGATATCTTCGAGCATCGCTTTTCTTCTGTCGCCGAATCCAGGAGCCTTAACCGCTACGCAAGAGATGGTTTTTCTGAGAGTGTTGACCACGATCGTAGCCAACGCTTCTCCTTCCACTTCTTCGGAGATGATGACGAGAGGTTTTCCCGCTTGAGCCACTTTTTCGAGAACGTGGATCAGATCCTTCATGGAGGAGATTTTTTTGTCGTAAATGAGGATGAACGGATCGTTCAGAGTCGCCGTCATGGATTCCGGATCGGTCACCATATAGGGGGAAATGTATCCTCTGTCGAATTGCATCCCTTCTACCACGTCGAGAGTCGTTTCGATGGACTTCGCTTCTTCCACGGTGATCACTCCGTCTTTTCCGACCTTGTCCATCGCGTCCGCGATCAGATTTCCGATGGCGCTGTCGTTGTTTGCGGAGATGGTCGCCACGTTGGCGATATCCTTTTTGTTTTCGATTTTCACCGCTCTTTTTTGGATGCTTTCCACCGCCGCGGCGACCGCTTTATCGATTCCGCGTTTGAGGGACATCGGGTTTGCTCCCGCGGTCACGTTTTTCAGACCTTCGTTGATGATGGACTGTGCGAGGATGGTCGCAGTCGTGGTTCCGTCTCCCGCGACGTCGTTCGTCTTCGTGGAAACTTCCTTCACCATCTGCGCTCCCATGTTTTCGAGGGAGTCTTCGAGTTCGATTTCTTTCGCAACGGTGACGCCGTCCTTCGTGATGGTGGGCGCTCCGAATTTTTTGTCGATGACTACGTTACGTCCTTTCGGTCCGAGAGTCACCTTTACGGCGTTGGCGAGTTTGTTGACGCCTTCGAGGAGTTTGCGTCTTGCCGCTTCGTTGTATTCTATTTCTTTAGCCATGATACTCTCCTAAATTATTTTTTAACGATAGCAAGAATGTCGCTCTCACGGATGATGAGGTATTCTTTGCCTTCGGATTTGATTTCTGTGCCGGAATATTTTCCGTAAAGAACGGTATCCCCGACTTTTACTTCGAGAGGAACGAGTTTCCCGTCTTCGTATCTGCCGCTTCCGACTTCCACAACCTTACCTTCTTGCGGTTTTTCTTTCGCGGTATCAGGAACGAAAATGCTACCGATCTTTTCCTCGGCTTCTTGTCTTGGTTCTACGAGGACTCTGTCACCCAGAGGTTTAATCGATGCCATAGACTAACTCCTTACAAATAATATGATTTAGCACTTAAAACGGAAGAGTGCTTACTTCGTTTTCCAATTAAAAAAATCCGTGTCCAAAGCGTCAAGCACTTTCATTCATAGAGTGCTAAAAATTCGAACCCGAACGAGCGATTTTGTGCGGAATCGGGGAATCCGCGGATTTTACGCAAAAATCCGGTTCGGACAGAATCCTTTTTTCCGAGGCGATTTTTCAATATTCGTAAAACCCGGGTTTCGGAGAATCGGATTCCGTTTAAAAAACGACGAATCGTCGGAAGGAAGTAGGATGTTTTCCAAAGAAAATCTGGTTCGCGTCCGCGATCTCAATCAAAAACCCGTACGGGAAGAAAATCCCTTTCTATTGTATTGGATGTCCACGGCGCGTCGTCTTGCCTGGAATCATTCCTTGGATTACGCGGTTCATCTTTCCAAAAAATACCGAAAGGAGCTGTTGATCTACGAACCGTTGAAGATGGACTATCCTTGGAGTTCCCCCCGTTTGCACCGTTTTCTTTTGGAAGGAATGGAAGCGAACGCGAAAGACGCGGAAAAACTAGGTCTCGTCTATCGCGCGTTCGTCGAAACTACGAACGATCCGATTTCGGAAGTTTTGGAGACTTTGGGTTCCCGGGCCGCACTGGTGGTCACGGACGATTATCCCTGTTACATCGTTCCCCGTTTGTTGGAGGGGGTTTCCGCAAAATTGGAATGCAAGCTACTCGCGGTGGATTCCAATTCCATCATACCGCTTTCGCAGTACGGGGAATCGGTTTCGGCCGCGAGGATTCTGAGACCGAGGGTCCACAGATTGTTTCCTCTTTCCTGGCGAAACGTGTCCGCGTCCAAACCGGAAAAACCGTATTCCCCTTCGGGCGAATCCTGGCTTTCGGAGAATCCGGATTCCCCTCTGCACAAGATCCGATGGTATACGTCCGGCCCGGACGCGATCGAAACTATATGCAAAAAAACGAATTTTCTTTGCCCGGACGTGCCTCCCGTCGCCGGCAAAAAAGGGGGAAGGGCGGAAGGTCTCAAATTCCTAAAGCGATTCGTAAAACACGGATTAGGCGGATATGCGGAAAAAAGAAGCAGACCGCAGAGACCGGAGGATTCGTATTCCTCCTTTTTATCCCCGTATCTTCACTTCGGACATATTTCCCAGGAGGAGACGATATGCGCCGTTCTGGATTGGAATCTGGAGCAACGTTGGGATCCGGGGGTAATCGTTCCGGAAAACAAAAACAAACGGGAAGGTTATTATCATCCGGACGAGAACGTCAATTCCTTTTTGGACGAGCTCGTCACTTGGAGGGACGTCGGCTTTTTGGCGTTTTGGAACGCGCCTTCATTCCGTAAAGATCTGAACGATCTTCCGGAATGGGTTCGTAAGAATCTGGAGTTTCACAGGAAGGACGCGCGTCCGTATCTTTATACGAAGGAGCAGTTGGAAAACGCGGGAACACACGACACGGTTTGGAACGCGGCCCAAAAGGAACTCGTTCTGTCCGGCGCCATGCAGAATTATCTGCGTATGCTTTGGGGAAAGAAGGTGATCGAATGGACCGTCGATTACGAAACCGCGTTCGAGATTCTCGAAGACATGAACAACAAATACGCATACGACGGAAGGGATCCGAATTCGTACACCGGGATCTTGTGGTGTTTCGGAGGTTACGATCGTCCTTGGTTTCCGGAGCGGAACGTATTCGGAACGATACGTTATATGTCTTCGGAATCGACCGCGAAAAAATTCAAATTGCGGGAGTATATTGACTATGTCCGCGAGCTGGAAACCGGGGAATCCGGGTTGTTTTGAATCTTTGCTTGCATTTTGAATCCGTCGAGGTTAGGATCGGATAAAAAAGAGGATGAACGGACTATGACATCGGAAACTGCACCTAAAACCTACACCACTTTCAAGGAATTCTGGCCCTTTTATTTGGGGGAACATTCGCATCCCGTAAACCGAGCGCTTCATTTTATCGGCACGTCGTTCGCGATCGGATGGATTTTGGCCGCGATCGTCAATCTCAATCCCTATTATATCTTTGCTGCTTTGTTTTCCGGATACTTCTTCGCTTGGATCGGACATTTTTTCGTGGAGAAAAACCGTCCCGCTACCTTTACCTATCCTTTTAAATCCTTTATGGGGGATTGGGTGATGTATTTTTACATTCTCACCGGACAGATCGGAAAGGAATTGGAAAAGATCGGCAAGAAGTAATTCGATTAGGAGTCTTCCTCCGATAGACGACCATAGGGAAGCCGGGAAGCCTTTTGCAGAGTTACTCGGTGCTTTTACGTCTTTCGATATTTCTCTCCGGGAAATTTTTTTCAGCAAACGCCGGGATCCGATCCTCCTTTGATAAAAACGGAAGGTCCGCTTTGTGAAGAACTATCGAACGTTGAGACCGGTTAATTCTTTCAGACGCGTTCGATCGTCCGTATTCGGTCTCTTATGTTCAAAAAAACAGAGCGATTGCCAAATCTGGGAGGCGGCGGCTTGACGATTGGCGGTCGTTTCCCAAGGAGGGTAAATTCTAAATCCTCTTTTCCCTTCCTTAACGGAGGAGATAATCCCCTGATCCATAAGAATTTTTTTGTTAAAAAGAAAGTGTCCGATTCGATCGGATTTTTTGACCTCGACTACGATGAGATCGACAGGATCACTTTTATGAAAAGGGATCGTGATTCCGTTTTTATTTCTTTTCCAAAGAGTGACGAACATGCCTATCTTTTTGGGAGTGATTTTCGCCGATCGAAAGACGATTCGTTGTCCGTCCAAAGAAAAGAAGGCCGCATTATAATCGGAGCTTTCCTTTTCTATCCGGTAATCTTCGATTTCTAAGCCGCAATTTTTCGAGAAGAGGGAATTGATTTCCCGTAAACTTGGAGGAAGCGCGTTCGACACCGATCTTTTTTTCTGCATTCAGAGTCATCTTGTCCCCCTCTGGCCGGGTTGAAAATTAGAATCCGGGGGTTTATCTTGTTTGTCGGAATTACGTTCATCCTCCGTGTATAAGGAGGAGCCCCGCCCTGGATTGGGTGGTGGAGGCGGGTCCGCGGGAATTTCTGCGGATTTTTTCCTAACACAAAATCGTATAAAATTCAATCCGAAAATCACGCATAGTAGTTCCTACAATCCGCCGTCGGTCCTTCCTTCCTTCCTTCCTTCCTTCCTTCCTTCGGCCCTAATCGATCCCGTTTTCGAATCAATTCTTAAGAACAGGACTGTTTCTTACCGTAAGAGGGTTTTGAATCGATTCCATGAGCGTTAGCATTTTCTTATTCTTCAAAAAAAACTCCGCATCCAGCCGAAAGAGATCGAGGAATTTTTCGAGGAAGGATCTTATTGGGATCCCGATCCGAAATACGAACGAAAGTTCTCGTCTCCCGATTCCTTCGAATTGGAAGTCCGTTATCATCCGAAAAAGAAACCGTTTTCCGTTTTTTATCATCCCTCGGGAGATCCGGTCTTTGAAGAAACGAAAGAGGCGATTCTCGAAGTTCTCGAAGGGGAACCTGCCGATTCCAAAGCGAAAAAAATGTCGGATTGGATCCGAAGTTCCGTTCAAATGTAAGGAGTGGCGGTCGATCCCCTGAGCATTCAGGAGGAGGATTGGCTCGCGGTGGATTCTTTGGAAGGTCATATCGCTCAATCGACCGATGCTTTGATCTATTCTTCCGGAGAATTTTTCGAAATGAAGGATTTGATTCGTAAGGTTTATACGTTTCGAAACGGCTCGTCTTGAGTTCTATCGCTCAGGATGATCTCCTACTTTCGTAGGAGAATCACTCGCGACGCTTCGCTGCTCGTGATAGCTTCGCTTCCTATGGGGCGCTCAGCTCCACATGACTTCGTAGACTTGAAGGGGTTCTTCCTTGCCCTTTACCTTTACGCGGGGCATTTTATTGAGAGTGTATTTGCCGCCTAACAATTCCATGGTGTCCTTGGATATCAAAAACGATTTTTTCAAAACCTTGCAAAGGGATTCGATTCGAGAGGCGGTGTTGACCGCGTCTCCGATGACGGTGTATTCGCGATGAAGTTCGTTGCCTATGTTTCCCGCAAACACCTCTCCGGTATGAATGCCGATTCCGATGCTGATGGGAAGTTTTCCCTCGGATTTTCTCTGAAAGTTCCATTCGGAAAGGCGCTTTTGCATGATGACCCCGCAGCCCACCGCGTTTCTTGCGTCCACCTCCGCCGAAGGGGAGGGATGAGGCGTTCCGAACGTGGCCATCACCGCGTCTCCAATGTATTTGTCGAGTGTACCGTTGTTCTCGAAGACGCACTCCATCATAATATTACGGAATTCTGATAGAAGCTGGCTTAGATCCTTAGGATCCATTTGTTCGGACATGGAGGTGAAGTTCCTAATGTCCAAAAAAAGGATGCTTACGGTCTGGCGATTTCCGCTCTGTAACGTCTTCGGATTCTCCATCATCTCGTTTACGATCTTCGGGGAGAAGTAACGCGACAGTTCCGTCTTTTGTCCTTCCGCGATTCCGATTCTGCGAACCATCGAAACGGTCCTATAAATCCCCATAGATATGACCGCGGAAAAGCAGAAATACAATCCCGGTTTTCCGGTAACGATATCCTCCAGCAAAACCGCGGGTCCGCTCACGTATTCTCCCCAATTGGATGCGAAGGTAAGACTCCCATACTGCAAACCGATCCAGAAAATCGTGAAGTAGATCGCGTAAAAACTGAAAAGCCCGATGTAAACAAAGCGGATCCTGAATTGGAGCAGGGAATAGACGATGGGAAACAGGAAAAAGAGATTGATCGGATTTTTTAAGGTGAATCCCAGATCCACGTTCGGAATCGAATACGTGTAATACAATAATATCAAAAGTATCAGAACGTATTCCGCGATCAAAGTCAGATAGTTGAAAAAGGAGATCACCGAAGTCGGACAGGTCCGTATTACGATCGTGTGGGTCACGGTCAACAGGACGTAAATTCCGAGTGCGATCAGATTCGTGGTTTTACTACCCGATTCGAGGTTGGCGATCACCTGGATCGCGAAAAAAAAAGAGATCAGATAACGGAAGTAGTTGGTGATGATGATTCCATGTCTTTCCTCAGCGTTCAACACTTCCAGAACAGACTCGGGCATCGATTTACGATCCAAAATCCGAAGCGCGTTTTTGATCGATTGAAATAGATTCACAAAGTTCAAGATAGAAATTTCGGGTTCCGAGATCAATCCATTCCGAAGAGAGGCGTCGCTTTTGAAAAAAAATTCTTTCATAAAATCGGATAGGAACGATCCTTTCCGGAAAGTTCCGGGAGAAGAAAGAGGATATGAGTCATAAAGCAGCTTTGATCGCGGGGGCGACCGGTTTGATCGGAAGGTATCTGGTCGAAGAGGCCCTCGCTTCCGGAAGTTATTCCGAGGTTTACGCGCTCGTTCGTAGGGAGGGGACGGTCTCCGGAGCGAAGGAAATCGTCCGCGATTTCGATACGTTATCCGTTTCCGATATCCCTTCCGGAATTACGGACGTTTTTTGTTCCCTGGGAACCACCATCTCTAAAGCGGGCAGCCGGGAGAATTTCAAACGGGTGGATCACGATTTCGTATTAAAAACCGCACGGCTCGCAAAGGACAAAGGCGCTTCCTCCTTTCTCGTGGTGAGCGCGCTCGGCGCCGATCCTAAGTCGATCGTATTCTACAATCGTGTCAAAGGGGAGACCGAGCGCGATCTGGAGACGATCGGATTTTCGTTCTTAGGAATTTTCAGACCTTCGTTGTTGGAGGGGGAACGGGAGGAATTCAGACCCGGGGAAACCGCCGGTCATCTTTTGGCGAAGCTGATCAATCCGTTTCTGCTCGGCGGAATCCGTAAATACAGATCCATTCACGGAAGGACCGTGGCCAAGGCAATGCTGCGGATCGCGGAAAAAAATCCATCCGGAGTTCGCGTCCTAGAATCCGACCGGATCGAATCCATAGGAGCGAACTAAAAAAGATAAACGCGGAAACGATCTTTCCGCTTTACGATTTTACGCGAGCGCGGGAATTCCCCGTCGGTTTTCGATCTCGATCGTGTTTGCGGCGAGAATCGATTTGGATTCAGCGTTGTATTCCCTCGCAAGAAGTTCCCGTTTTACCCCTGCTTCCGCCTTGAGTCGGGACGCGCCCCGTTCCAAAAGTAAACCGATCAGAACGCGGGCGGCGGATTGGACCACTTCGAACGCGACTTCGTCGCGTAACAGAGAGTTTTCGATCGAAGAATACGATTCCACGATTTTCTCCAGACTTTCCTTGTTTTCCAAAAGCTGCGCGGAAGCGGAAAAACGGGAGAGCTCCTCGTCGAAGTACTGACGCAGATGTCCTTTCGGAGTCATTCCGGATACGATTCCACCGATCGCCGCCACCACCTGAAGTTGTGTGGTTCCTTCGTAGATGTTCGTAATCCGTACGTCCCTGTAGATTCGGGAGATGTCGTAGTCGTAGGTGAATCCGGCGCCCCCGTGGATCTGTAATCCGTCGTACGCGATCTTATTTGCGTGTTCCGTAATATAATATTTCGATAATGGAGTAAAAAGGTTGGCCAACTTTTCCCATTTGCGGATCGTTTCGTCCTTTTTGATCTCGCGTTCGTCGATCCCTTCCTCTTTCATCCGTTCGGATCTCCAGTGATACAAGTCGATCGAACGAGACGCTTCAAACAAAACGGCCCTCATTCCGGCGATCTCACGGTCCATAGAGGACAACATCTTCTTTACGGCAGGAATGTTCTGGATCGTTTTGCCGAATTGCTCTCGTTCCGACGCGTATTTTTTGGCTTCCGTATACGCTGCGGTGGCGATTCCCATCGCTTGCGCAGCGATCGACAAACGCGCCCCGTTCATCATCGCCATGGAATAGCGCACCAAACCGTATCCTTCCTCTCCGATCAGAACGCCGGGAGTGTTCTCGTAGACGACTTCGCAGGTGGGGGAACAATGGAGCCCCATTTTTTTTTCGATCCCTGCGATGAATACGTCCGCGCTTTTCACGAGAAAAAAGGAAAGCCCTCTCGCACCGCTCGTAGGCGCTCCCGTTCTCGCAAGGGTCAGAATCACCGCGGGAATCTCACCGAAACCGCATCCGTGTGTGATGAATCGTTTAGCGCCCGTTAGACGCCAAACCCCGTCCGCGTCCTTTACCGCCTTGGTCTGCAAATTGGGAAGATCGGACCCGTAGTTGGGTTCGGTGAGAGCCATCGCGCCGAACAGTTCCCCTCTCGCCATCCGCGGGACGTATTCGTCGATCATTTCCTTGGATCCGAAACGTTCTATGGTTTCCGCGAGATTGAGGCATCCCAATGCGATCGCGAAAGAGCCGTCGGCTCTGGAAAAAAGTTCCATCATCATCGTTTGAACCGTGGCGGGAATTCCGAGTCCCCCGTGTTTTCTTCCGATGCTGTACGGCAGAATTCCCGCTTCCTTGACCTGATTGATTCCGCGCGTCATCGTTTCCGGAAAGGAAACCTTCCCGGAGGAATACTTTAAGCCCTCCAGATCCATTTCTTTGGCGAGCGGGGCGATCTGTTTTCCGGCGATATCTCCTCCGGACTCTAAAATCGATTTATAATATTCTAATGCATCTTCGTAGGAACCGGGCGCCATGGACAATTCTTCGCGTCCGTTTTTCTGATATTCCTTATGATCGTGGAAATCGCCTTCGAATCCGTCTATGATTTCCTTCCAATCCACGATGGATCGGAAATTCTCGGCGAGATCCGAGTTCTCCAAAAAGTAATTGTTTTCGATCATTTCGTTATCCTTTGTGAACGTTTGTTCGAATTATTTTCGTTTCTAAGTCAGAAAGAAACCCGTTTCCGTCGTTGAAAACAGAAATTCCTCCCTATCGAACGTCGTTTGGAAATTTTCGTTCGGTTTTGTTGGGGATCCGCCGGAAGAACGTCGGATTCGGCAAAGAAACGCGGTTCGATTATAGGACGGGTTTGCGGCGCTTGCAACCTAGAATTTGGGTTTCTAAACGCATATTTCGATTTTGGAATGTATTTTTGCGGAGTGCGCGAAGAAGAGGACAAAAAAAAGCCACCTTGCGGTGGCTTTTCACCTTATAGAAACTGTTTAGCTTCTAAGTAAAAATTACTTAGTTGCGTCAGCTGCCGCTTTTTTCAAAGACTCTTCAGCTGCTACTGCTTGTTTTTGCAGTTCTTCAGGATTTGAGTGAATCAGTGGGCTCACACCTGGAATACCGGGTGGGAAGAGCAGACCAACAGATGCAACGAAAGATCCTTTCACTTCACCTGGTTTGTAGGTAGTGAAAGAAATTCTGTAAAGACCTCTTACTAAAAGTTTTTTAGTATCGATGTTTTTCAGTTCGTCAAAAGATTTCGGAGGATTAGGGATGGTGATTCTAGTAAGAGAGTTGTACTTCGCGTGTCTCTCTTCTTTGTAAGTATCGTCCCCGTCATCATCGTCGTCAAGTTTTTGAACCGCTTTTCCTTTCGCAGCTTTTGCAATTTGGTCCGGCATAATAGCGGACATTCTTTCTACGCGGATCCAGGTATCAAACCAGCTTGGCATTGATTTTTCTTCTGGAGTCGCAGCTTTGAAAGCGTCACTTACTAAATCGTCTCCGCCTGGCTCACCGATTTCGCCAGTTGGGGAAATCATACGAACTCCCATCTCAGCGATCACAGCAGGTACCCAAACGTAGAGGTAGTATGCTTTTTTGCTCCCATCGACTAAACCGTCCGGCGCTTGTCCTGGCTTGATGTAACCATAATAGTTGATTACTGTCCCGTACGGAAGAAGCGTTTTTACAGTTTCGCTAGTTCCTGGGATTGTGCTCTCGCTCAGAACGAAAGAGCTTTTAAGGCTTGGCAATCCACCGAAGGCACCACAAGCGGTAATGCTTGCAAAGAGTGCAACGGAGACGGCCAAAATCGAAAGTTTTTTCATAGACTCTCCTTGGTTAGGAAGATCACGGTATGAACTCCGGAGCTTTTTGTAAATCAATATTGGATAATTTTTTGCCTGAAAGCGAACAATTTCTATCAGTGGCTGAAGGATAGGAGCGGAATTACGAGTCTAAGCGCGCATTCGGAAAAAGGATCGGAGAGAACGAAGGATCTTTCCGGTAAGAGTCTGCCTCGGTAGCGGGAAGCTGTACTACGGTTTCCCTTACTTTTTTTGGAAAAATCGTTTGAGCCAATCTAAAAAGTCGAGAATCAACGCAAAAATTCTTCCAAAGATGGTTGTGTGCGAATACCTCGCCAGCAGTTCCTTGACCCGCTCCTGCTCCTGAGAAGTGAATTCCAAGCGGATGTTGTTTTCTTCGGCTTCCATCTGAACCCTTTCTTTTTTATTCCGAATGTCCACGATCCGCACGTCCACGTATTCCCAGCCGAGCATACGAACGCTTTCCAATCTTCGTTCTCTCCGATCCTTTTTCCGAATGCGCGCTTAGACTCGTAATTCCGCTCCTATCCTTCAGCCACTGATA
>NZ_NPEF01000062.1:15424-19176 GCF_002811955.1 Leptospira ellisii | reverse complement strand
TAATACTTCTTTCTCGATTTCTTCGCTGACTCTGTTGGGATGCGGTCCGTTTGCACCTGGAATTCGATCTAAGAGTCCTTCCGCTCCGTAGGTTTGGAAGTTTCTTCGTATCTCATAGAACTGCTGACGGGAATATCCCATGATTTTGCAGGCTTTGCTTACATTTTCTAATTCATTCGCAAGCTCTAACAAATTTAGCTTTCTTCTTTTTGCTTTTTCTACTGCATTGGTGTTGGTGGTCATCGGTTTCTCCTGAGTTTAAATAATTTGTGGTAAAATCATTTTTACTTTCAGAAGAAATCGGGACCACTGATTTTTACCCGACTGTCAGGTGAATACCATCACTACACAAATTATGGTAAGACTGGAGTGAGTGTTTCTTTTCGATAAAGTATTCTTGCAAAGCACACCGAGTTATTAGTAAATCAATCAATTCCGAATCGCTTTTTATTTCCTTCAGATTCTTGGAATCGAATAGTTGCATACTCATTTTTAGGTATTCGAGTTTGTATCTGGTCATCTGATATTTATGAATCCGAGATGATATGTCATGTTCCATCGGTAGTTTAACCTCTATTTTACGAGCGGGGTTCTAACCTTTGCCTCTTTGGTTTTCGGTTGCATTATTCCTTTAGTTTGTTTTAGTACATTGATTTTAAATGTGTCTATTTCTATAGTATGACAATTATTCAAAAATGAATAAAAGTCAAGAAAGTATATTCAAAAATGAATAATTATGGATTATAGTAATCATATTCTGGAATTGATGCGAATTAAAAATTGGACCCAAACTCAGCTTGCGACAGCGGGAGGAGTTTCTCAGGGAACAATTAGTAGATATTTAAGCGGAAAAGGAATTCCAGATGTCGATTTTTTGATGAATCTTCTTATTAATGAAAAGGTCGATCCACTCTGGTTTTTTACGAATATTAACGAGAAAAATCCGAAATCGGAAAAAGCGGAACTTCAATCTGATTTTTACGATTTAGTCGAATCGGAAACTAAGTTTAGAAGAAAAATTACCCGGCGACCGAAGGTTTACGAATTTATAAACGAAATATTAGATTTAACTGATGAAGATGTCGAAATGCTGAGGGAAATGGCAATGAGATTTAAGAAGAATTCTTAATTTTTAAATCGAAAGTCGATCAAAAATCTCATCTACGGACAAATCTGAATTTACTTGGAGATAAGTAAATCTACCGACAATATTCATAATCACTTTCTTTCTATAATGAAATCTTGCCGCTTCATAAGTTTGCATGTCTACATTTTTTAAAATCATAATATTGGCCTGTGCAATCAGTGAATTTTTATCACTGATTATTTCGTAATCCGGCAATTCAAAAAGATCAATTTTAAATACCCCGATCGACCAGATGGCAATGGCTAAAGCACATCCTATCGGAGCTACAAAATTGTATTCCGGTAATCCGAGATGGCGTAGTAAAAATGTGAACGTACCGATAAAAGTGAACCAAACAAAAATACCTACGGCGATATATACGAATTTTACCCTTTCTAATCCTCTTCGATGTTGAAAACCTTTTGTTATGATCCAAATTGAATAGAATAAACTACAAACACCGCCGATCACAAAATAGTCATAGGCGATCCCGGCGGTAAAGTGCAGTTTCCCATTTTGAATCATGGCGGAAGAAATATAAAAATCAGAATATACGAGAGATAAAATTGGCACAACGTATCCAAAGATTACGAATAAATTTTTTGTGGATGAAAGCCTTTCGTTCAAAACGAAAAAATGAATAAATCTGATTAAGAATAGCGGTCCGAATGCCATTGGAATCGTAAGAGTTCGAGTCCAGAATAATGTTTCAGAGTCCGCGTTAGGGAAGAATGGGATTGAAAAAAGGATTTCCCAGGCTCCAAGGATTAAACATAAAACTCCTAAGTTAAAGAATTCGAACCTTCGAGCGGAGAAAAAAAGAATATAAAACCCAAAACCAAGGCTAAACCCTGCTGCAAAAAGCAAAATGACGATTGTTTCCAAAAAAATCCTCTGAAAACATAAAGACATTAATGACATTTATTTGCAATTAATTTCTCCATATCTGACACCTGAATTTTCCAGTAAGTAGGAATCAATTTCGAGTTTTTCTCCTTTCCATAGTCCGGAAAGTAAATCCGGTAAGAGTGTTCGACTGAATCCTTGGCCCCTAAACGATCATAGAGTCTTCCCATCGCGGGTCTTTCCGAATCGTAGAGTCCGTATGTTTCATCGAATTTTCTTCGTACGATAAACTCTGCGCTCAACAGTAACACTTGAATTCCCGCTGAAATGGAGGTTGCCGCAAATGAATTCATTTCCGCGATATTCGAACCGCCGAGTTTTATCTGCTCTCCGGTGTCTTCCCGTAGCGCATACTGAATCGGAATCCCGTACGGGCCTTTCATAACGACCCTGGATGTCGCAAGGATTGTGTCATCCAGGTCCACTGCCATCGCGTAATGGCTCCACCCGTTTAGATCGAAACGACGATCGAATTCCGGATTATAACCCTTATACCCTAACTTGAAATACTGTCGTTGAATGAATTCGCGAGATAATTCGATTAATTTCGGATTATTCAGATAGTTGCATTCGATAAAACGAATTCGTTTGTCAATTTTCGTTATTTGTACAGGATCAATTAAGGTTAGGAGGTTCGACATAAAATAATTATGTCGTATTTATTTCCCTGTACAATCATTTTTTCGGTTTCGAGTCAATTCTGCTTTAAATATTTTCTCATATCCGCCTGGTTTTTCCTGACGGTTCCTCCATCCGCTTAATTCCAATCGCTGGTCCAAGACAAGGCCGTTTCAGTTTGTAAAGCCGACCATTTTTTCTTCCAGGCGAGATACTTGCGCAATGAATCAAATTTTATCACGGCTTCGCGGGCGACTTCATCTATCTCAACATCGAGAATTTGCTCCAATTCTTCGAAATCGACTTCGGAGGGGGCGATGGGTTCGGTCGATTGAAGTTTTTTATAACTAAAATTCATTTCCATTCTTCAAGACCCTGATCATCGATCCATTGATGGTAGGATTCCAATAGTTTCTTTTGTTCTAAATAGAATTCCTGCAAAGCGCATCGAGTCGCAAGAAAGTCGATTAGATCCGAGTCGCTGATATTTATTCCGAGGGATCTATGTTTATCAAAAAGACGCATGTTCAGTTTCAAGGATTCTAATTCGATGCACATTGATTCTTTCCTCAAAAAGTATAATATAGTTTATGAATTCCCTGGTCTCTCTTGATGCGCTTTTTGCTTGAAGGTGTTTTCGTTCATTTTTAATAAAGATCCGTATATCTTTTCAATTCCGACTCGGGATATACGAAGTCATGGGCGAGGGGATCTAATTTCCATAATTTACCATGAATAATTACTTTTGACAAAAATCGGGCATCTCTTTAAATTTGTCAACACGCATATTTATTCGTGAATTTGTATCCGTGGATAATTTTACGTAAATATTATAGTATTTGGGGAATGGATTATCCCCTATTTAAACAAAGTGTATGTAAAAGAATCAAAGAGTTAAGATTAGAAAAAGGTCTTACGCAGGAAGAAATATCAGGCTTAAATATGGGAGTTCGGACTTATCAAAAGATTGAGTCGGGTGAAAGTGCGCCCAGTTTGGAAAGTCTTTTTATCATAGCCGAAACGTTGGGTCTTCATCCGAAAGAATTACTGAACGTTCCTATGGACGGTAAAAAGCGGCATTGACGTTTTTATAAATTATTAT
>NZ_NPEF01000062.1:0-15335 GCF_002811955.1 Leptospira ellisii | reverse complement strand
TATCTCAAAGAATTATGGGTTCGGAGAAGCGATTTATAGTTCTATTTTTTTTCAAAACCGCTTGCCCGAATCAGCATCTAATCTCGACCCAAAAAAATCCGCACGCGACCATCGACTTCGGGTAAAAAGGCAGTGATGAATGAAAAGGGGGAAGCTGCCTAATACATCCGTGGAAGGATATTCCGGAAACACGGACTAACGTATGCTATAGGCGTTTCAAGTAAAAAATGTATTTATTATATTATTTTTCTTGCATTAATTTTTAGCACAAATCTAAATTTATTGGAAAAAATGCGTGCTTCGCCGAATTTGGGTTAGGCGTAATATTTAGTAGTCTCAATGGGATGGGAAAAGCTATATGAAATCATTAAAAGATATAGATTCGTTTGGATCCACAGATGCTGATCATGACGAGTATTTATTAGAATCCTTCGAAGATCATGAAGCCTATATTTCAATTTTAGAAAGAAAGAAATATTTGATTGTTGGAAGAAAGGGGGCAGGGAAGACCGCAATCTTCAAAAAGATAATTACTACAAAGAGTTCTGATTATTTTTCATATGGCCATACATTTTCAGATTACCCTTGGCATTATCATGATAAACAGGCAAGGGTTGGAATTCCTGATTTCGATAAATTTACTCATAGCTGGAAGTATTTAATCTATCTTACTATAAGTAAGATTATTCTAAACCACGATCAGTCTCTTCCTTATAATGAAGAATGCTTCTTGGAAATGGGAAAGATCGAGAGATTTGTAGTTGATTCCTACGGAACAAGAGATCCGGATATTACTCAAATATTTACTCCATCAAAAAGATTAAAGATAAAGCCTACTTTCGAAATCGATTGGAAGCTATTGAAGGCTAGTGTTGAGGCCGAAAACGTTCCGATTGAAGATTTGCCAGTTATTATTCAAGATATTAATAAAAGCTTAAGTGATTCAATTTTTAAAGTCCTTAATCCTGCCAATCGGTATATTATTTGTTTTGATCAATTGGATCTTGGATTCAATCCTAAGGATAGCGAATATTCTAATCGATTGATTGGCTTGTTGCTTGCTGCTAAAGATATAAATAACACAGCTAAGTCGTTTAAAAAAAATTTGTTTATAACAATTTTACTTCGTGATGACATATATAACTCATTACAATTTGAAGATAAAAACAAAATAACAGAGAACTATCTTTCTGCTATTGAATGGGATACGGCGAGAACTAATAATACGCTTAAAAGTTTAATGGAAAAAAGATTTAATCTCATTTTAGGCGAAAATAAGGAAAATATCACTTGGGATAATGTTTTTGATTCAAATCAAGAAATGCCCGGTCATCAGAATAAATATCAATATTTACGAGATAGGACATTTTTAAGACCGAGAGATCTTATTAAGTTTTGTAATTCAGCTCTATCAGCACATAAGGCGCGTCTTGTAGATCCAAAAAGATCCGATAAGGAACTTTTCATTAATGAAGATATTCTTGAAGCAAGAAGTAGTTACGGAGATTATTTTTTGAGAGAAATTGACGATGAGGTTCACAAACACTTACCTAACTATAAGAATTACTTAGAGATATTTAGATCTATAGGCGTTTATCGTTTTCCGATTGCAGCTTTTAATGAAGAATATAATAAAAGAAAAGAGAGTTTAAAAGAGGTTTCGAATTCTTTAGATATTCTTAAAGGGTTGTATCGGTTTTCAATTATAGCATTTTATAGATCTGGTGGTAAGGGCAAAGGCGGTTCAACTTATGTTTATAAATATCAAAATCCTGAATTAGATTTTGATGAAATGACGCAACATATTGAAGTTCATCCGGGATTAATGGAAGTGCTTGGATTAAAGAGATACGAAACGAAAAGTCTTAAATACGATCCCTGACTTCATCTCTTTTAGGTCACTAATGCGAACTTCACTGTAGCTTTCAAGCGTTTACTTTGCCTGATTTACAGGACGGCTCTGAGGTTCGCTCGAATGGCGCTTAATCGCCGCTTCCCGCTTCCAATTTTAAAAATGCTTGCCGATCACAATGTGCAATCATTATCATGAACGTCAATCTATGAAAATAACGCTTTTGATCTTAATGAGTATTTGTGTCGGTTGTTTATCCTCCCAGGAAAGAGCTTCCAGAGTAAGTTTGTCCGGCGGGAACGATTTTATTACCTACAAGGTATTGGATATAGAAAGAAGGTTCGGTTACACAATATTCAATAGAGGTTATTATCCTAAAGACCCGAATATCAACGCGGTTTATGTCGAATTCGAAATAAAGAATATTTCGAATTTTAATGTGGAGATTTCGTTACAACCCGTGGTTCCTTTGCCCGGAGGAGAGGCGCATAAAATGTCTCGAGTGGCTTTCGGAGGAAGTTTTTGGGAGAAGGCGTATTATAGCAAGGAACGCTTCAAATATGAGATCGAGGCTGTAAAAGTCGAAAATGAAATTTTGTCCGCAGGCGGTTCCCTGTATAGGGTCTTCGTATTTTTTTATCCAGTTCGTGCTCTTCCCGATTCTCTTTTATTCCAAGCCAAAAAAGAAGGCGAGGATAAATTCGAAACGATTCAAGTCGCTCTGCCTAAGTCATGAGGACGACCCTTTTATTGAGGAATAAAAAGTTTCATTTCTACCCGATAAGTTAGGCGTTTTTCGAGACGGTCTTTTTCACTTCTTTCGCGTTTCCTCCCTGGTGGAGTAGGCGCCTTCAAGTTAGCTTTAAGTAGGATTCCGCTTCGTTTCCTTATTTATTTTTATTCAATCGGAATGGAAACATACGATTTTTAGTACAAGCGGAAGCGATTCCTTTGTTGCTTCCTACGAGGAAGTATAAAACGTTCAAACCGAAACATTTTTATGGAAACAAATCTACTCTACTTTTTTATTCTGAAACTCGTTCACGTCTCGTCCGGGATTTTTTGGGTCGGCGCGGCTATAATGATGGCTGCGTTCGTCCAGCCGACCGCGAAGTCGCTGGGCCCGGACGGCGGTAAATTCATGCAACAACTCGCGAGAACCAACGCGTATCCGATCGTAATCAATACGGCTTCCACGCTTACGATTCTTTCCGGTTTTTTGCTTTATTGGAAATTATCCGGAGGTTTTCAATCGGAATGGATTTTCTCCAAGTACGGAACCTTGTTATTGATCGGAGGAATTCTCGCGGTCGTCGCGTACGGAATCGGTTTTACGGTGACCCGTCCTTCGATCTCCCGAATGGCCGAAATCGGAATCGCTCTCCAGCAAAAAGGTCCGTCTCCGGATCTGCTCGCTCAGATGCCTATATTAGGAAATCGTATTGCGTTGAGCACCAGGTTTATCGCCTCTTTGATCGGGATCAGCGTCTTGATCATGGAAATGGCCCGGTATCTATAACTTAGACCGCGCTTCGGTGAACGAACCCGAAGCGCGGCAATTTTTAATCAGGTGATGCGACCGATCCTACTTATAACTATCCTTTCTTTGATCTATATCGACAAAGATGATCAATAGTTTATTATCCTTTTTTCAAAGAGGAAATCAAATGCTTATTAGAAAGAATTCCATCCATTTCTTCATCCGAAACATAGAATTCATTTGTGAGATACTGAATGGTTGCATTCTCGACGAAGTTAGAAATAGTGCGTCTTTCACCTTTTCTGATCGATTGTCGCCGTAGACTTACGTCATTCCGCATAACGCACTGGGCCGTCGCCGATTCGTCCGTTCAGTCGCCGGAAATTCTTCATCGACGCGGCGTCTGCTCCTTCACTATGTGGATCATAAAGTTGTCCATGCCGGTCAAAACCGCGTTCCATCCCGCCCATCCCGTAAGAGGGAATCCTTGTCCTGCAACGAAGGGGCCTCCGTAAAGACCCTGTACGACGGCGTTGTTTCCTCCCGAACTTCTCCCCATTCCGCCGGCTCCTCCGCCGTAGAATGCGAACCAACGCGCGTGTCCGTCGGCCTCAAGCTGAGCGACCATCATATTCCTACTCGATCCGCTAAAGGAGACCGCCGGTGTGATGCCTTCCAAATCGGAAAACGTATGATCCGCAGACGCCGCGATCCAATACGTGTTGTCCCCGTGGGTGATTCCAGTCTTCCCGGCTAAACCCGTTTCGGCGCGCGGGCAGGTAAACCAATTCACATGTCCGTTGGAATCGAACTCCAATACGAGAGAGAGGTTGTTCGTCGGAGGACTTTGGCAGGGTAGAATCGGCGTTTTGCCGTCCAGCAAGTTTAAGGAGCCGAATTTGATTCGCCCGGCCACGGCCGCTCCGCTGACTCCGTTCGGACTCGGCGTGATCGATTCCAGATACGTGTCGACGGCGAGACTGTCGACGCTGCCGATCCAGGCAAACCAGAGCGGATTTCCGTCGGAATTCAACTTAACGATTCTTGCATCCTTTGCATTCGTGCTCGCGGGAGGGAAGACCGGATTCGTAAGTCCTGCGGGTGCGGGGCCGCCGCCGACGAAGTAGATTCCGTCCGTTCCGTTTTGGGTCATCGCGGATACGCTTCCGTTCATAAAAGTGTACCATAAGGGAGTTCCGACGGAACCTCCGCTCACTTTGTATTTAATCGCGAGAATGTTGTTGGATCCGGCGGTGAACGGACGGATAGGCGTACTGCCGAGGGAAACGTTCTGACTCACGTTGCCGGCGAGGATCAGTTCGTATTTCCCTTGAGGGTCTTCCACGGGTCTGGAGATGTTCACGACGTTATCGTCGCCCGCGCCTCCTACGTACGTCCACCAGACGATTTTTCCCAGAGAGCAGCCGCTCACGGTACAGGGTCCTTGCGGAGCGAGTTTGATCAGAAACATATCAAGCCCTCCCGCATAACCTCGAATAGGCGTTACGTTGTCGAGAGAATATAAGGCCAACGATACGTTCGTATTCCCGGCGATCAAAATTCCTCCGTCGACGTCCCTTTCTATGTCTACGATTTCGATGGAGGCGTTCGGGTTGAGCACGTCGTTCGGCGTAAGAAATCGTACCGCTCCGCCGGAATAATCTCCGATCGTTCCCCATCTGGCCACGCGCTGAATTAGGCCCGTCCTATAACCTCCGATTCCGCCGGACTCCGGAGTAACCGGTATCTTCGAACTCCCGGCGACTAGGAAACTTCCGTCCTCAAGTGCGCACGTCGCCGAGGGTTTCACCTCTTCCATGTTGCTCGGAACATACTGCGCGCCGCCGTGGAACGTTTCATTTCCGATCGGGGGAGGCGTCGGTGGAACCTGATTACAACGCAACGCGCTGAAGGAAGTCATCGCGGCTCCCGGAATCAAGTTGGCGACGAAGGTCCATGTGCTCGGATAAACGAATGATGATACGGGAGCTCTGCCCGCCCATAAGGGAACGTTCGCGCCGGGATATCCGCCTACCGCGATGCCGCCGTACAATGTTTGTACGACGATATCGTTCGCTACGTCGTAGGGAAAGTTCGTCACGCTTCCTCCGTTCGTTGCACGTCCGTAAAAAGCGAAGAAGTTTACGTTTCCGGTTCCGTCCAAACGAACGATCATCGTCTCCGGAAAGGCGGACGGAGAATGGGGAATCGCAGGATTGATTCCTTGAATGTTGTCGATCGGCGCATACGACTTGCCCGCGATCAGATAACCTGCGTCTCGGCTGAAGGTGACGGATAACGCGTCCGAATTGACGTAGTTCGAACCCTGAAGACAGGTGAGCCATTCCGCATGAAGATCGGCCTTTAACTTCACCACGACGGGAGTCGGTTGATTGAATCCTCCCGGTTTGCACTGCGTGATCGGAGTTCGACCGTCCAAACTTACGACCGTTCCGCCCACGATCTTACCGGCAAGAACGACGCCGCCGTCGTCCACCGCGCTCTGCGAAATTCCGCGCAGCTCCATATCCCCCGGTCCCATGGGATAACCCGGTCCGAAAACCGCGCCCGGTCCGCCTACGTACGTATAGGCGACGGGAACGAGTTCCGAGGATAACTTGACGATCCTTACGTCGTCGCTGCCGGAAAGCGGCGGAAACGCGGGAGAGGAAAGTCCCTCCGGAGAAGGTCCTTTTCCCGTGAGAAAGTAGGAGTCGATTCCCTTGGCAACGCCGTGCGAGGAACCGTTGAGAAACGTCATTGGCGCGCCGAATTTATCGTCATCCGTCCAGAGAACCGTTGCGACGACCGCATTCGGACCCGGACCGGAATACGGACGGATCACGATGCCGTTGGTCGGTATGGGTTGATCTGAATTTCCGGTCAATAGATGAGATTGAAAATCCGTGATCGTAAGACCCGTCGCCTGATCGTTTCCGGGACCGCCGAAAAAAGACCACCACTTGACGGAACCGCCCGGTGTTAAGGCGATGAGGAGCATGTCGTTCGCGCCTCCCGCATAACTCCTTTGCGGCGCAAGTCCGTCCAGGCCGAGGTTCGGATCGACGGGACCGTCCGCGTGTCCGAGAATCAGAAGTCCTCCGTCGCCGTCGCGTTCCATCGCGACGAAGTCGATCTTATTGGCCTGATTCGTCCGTATGTTATATGGACCGATCTCCTTCAGCCATTGCACTTGACCGTTCGGTCCGAGTTTGGCGATCATTCCCGTTCCGGAAGTATTGTTCGACTTTCTACCTTGACCTGCGAGAAAAAGACTTCCGTCTTCCGTTGCGCAAAGGGCGTGTACGTTTTCCATCGCCCGTCCGCTTGCGTTCTTTACGAAAGTATGATATGTCGCGCTGTAAGGCGGATTCGAACCGCCGAATTGATTGCAACTGTAAAATCCGGTCCTAGGCGCGACGTATCCTGCAAACATTCCGTGCGTCGTAAGCGCATTCAGTTTGCCCGGGGAGGAAACGATTCCGCTCAACGCGTCGTTCCAGGAATTTCCCGGTTCGTCCTGTAGGCTACAGAATTGGAAAAGAAATACGAGGCCTGCGGAAAGTAAAAGCGATCCGATGTGTACACCGGAATTTTTGCGTATTGCGGTCGCCCGCAAGTTTAGATTGACTTTGATCATCCATCGATCCTCCCTGCGCTACCAACATAGACGTTTGCGTTTTTCCCGTGTTTTTTTCGTGTCGGAAACGAAGACCGTTCTTTCTGGAATAAACACGCGTTAGGCGGGAATGAAAGCGAATCTCCTCAGTCCTTTCCTCCTTTTTCCGAAAGATAAAACAGACAGGGAATGTATACGAGAGTGACTAGAAGTTCCAAACTCAAACCCCCCACGATCACCGTCGCGAGAGGTCTTTGGACGTCGGAGCCGATTCCGCTCGCGATCGTGGCCGGGATAAGCCCCAAAAGCGCCAAAAGGATGGTCATGATCCTGGGTCGTAGCTGTATCACGGCGGCTTCGATCACGGAGGCGCGCAGGTCCTTGGCGCGATTCTCCGAAATCATATGCAATAATCTTGATATAAAGAGGACTCCGGTCATGGTAGAGATCCCGAACAGGGAGATAAAACCGACTCCGGCCGATACAGAAAAGTTCATTCCCCTCAATAGGAGGGCGAGCAATCCTCCGCTGATCGATATCGGAATTCCCGACATCGCGAGGAGGACCATTCTCGGGCGTTTGAACATAACGTAGAGTATTAGAAAAATTGCAACTAATGTCAGGGGGATCACGAAACGAAGACGTTGAACGGCGCGGTTCAGGTTCTCGAATTGTCCTCCCCAGTGGATGTCTATTCCCTCCGGGATCTTGATCTTTTCTGCGACCTTTTCCCTGGCCTCCGCGACGAAACTGCCTTGGTCCCTTCCTCTCACGTTGGTCCGTACCGAGATCTGCCGTTTGCCGTCCTGTCTTTGAATGATCGTGGGTCCGTCTTTGAATTCTATTTTGGCGAGTTCGGACAACGGAATTCTTGCGCCGCCGGGCCCGGTGACGAGTAACGCGTGGACGGAATCGATGGAGGAACGGTAGTCGTTCGTATATCTCACTATGATCTCGAATCGTTTGGAACCGTCGTAAAGAACTCCGACTTCCTTTCCTCCGATCGCGGCCTCCATCGTGTCCAAAATTTCGGAGGTATTGATTCCGTATCGCGCCGATTGTTTGCGATCGATCTCGATCGTGAGTTGCGCCTGATCCCCTTCCTGTTCGATTCCGGATTCGGTCGCTCCCTGGATTTCGGAAACTACGGAAAGAATTTCTTTCCCTAAACTTCTAAGCGAATTCAAATCCTCTCCGTTGATGAGAATCGCAAGATCCGAAACGCTTCCGGTAACCGACTCGGTGACGTTGTCCAAAATCGGCTGCGAAAAGATGAAGCCGACGCCGGGAAGGGTCTCCTGAAGATCCTTTTTGATTCTGTGAAGAAGTTCCGCTTTGGAAATCTTTTCTTTCCAAGAGGAATAATCCTTGAGTTCGATCAGAATTTCGAGTCGGTTCGGTCCGTAGGGATCGGTTCCTTCGTCGTTTCTTCCGAGTTGGGAAAGGACGGACGCGATCTGTTCGTGTTTTAGAACGGAGCTGCGGATGATCGGAACGTATTTTTCGGAAGTCCTCAACGAAACTCCGACGGGAAAAAAACAACGTATGTTGATCGAACCTTCGTCCAATTCGGGAAGGAATTCGGTTCCCAGTTTGAAATAGGAGACGCTTCCGATTCCCAAAACCAAAACGGCCGCGAACACGACGACCGTTTTGGGATCGATCAAACGAACGGATAAGAACGCGGAGTAGAGGTCCCTGATTTTCAGAAAGATCGGATTCTGCCATTCCAAAGAATCCCTGCCTTTCGTCTCCAGTTTGGATCTGTAAAGATAGGTCATCAGAACCGGAATCAGAGTCAGCGCTATGATCATACTTCCGAGGATCGCGAAGGCGAGGGTGAAAGCCATCGGGGAGAAAAGTTTTCCTTCGATCCTTTGAAACGTGAAGATCGGTAAATATGCGAAAATTATGATGGATATGGAAAAGAAAATTTCGGTCCCGACCTCCTTTGCGGATTCGATCGTAACGGTTTCGATCTCGGGATAGGAAAGGCCCGAATATTTTTTGGCCTCCTTCGCCTCCTTATATTTTCGCGAGATGTTGTCCACGATCACGACGGCGCCGTCCACGATGATTCCGAAGTCGATCGCTCCCAAAGAAAGTAAACTTGCGGGAATTCCCGTAAGATTCATGAGCAAAAACGCGAACAACATCGCGAACGGAATCGTCGCGACCACCACCATCGAAGCCTTAACGCTTCCTATAAAAAAAATCAGAACCAGACTGACCACGACGACGCCCTCGATGAGCGTCTTACCGATGGTGCGTAACGTATAGTTGACGAGATCGGTTCGATCGTACGTGGTTCGCATCTGAACCCCGTCCGGAAGATAATTTTCGTTGATCTCCTTCACTTTGGCGCGAATCCGTTCGCCCATCTGATTCGGATCGCCCCAACGACGAATCGCGACCAAACCCTGGACGGAAGAGTCCACGTCGATCAAACCTTCCTGATCGTTCTGAACCGTATAACCCAATACCCCGCTCGGAATCGGATGTGAAACTTCGACGGAACCCAGATCTCGAATAAAAACGGGAACCCCGTTCACCGTTTTCACCACGATGTTTTCGATGTGTTTAGGATCGCGGATAGCGCCGAGCGAACGGATCGGAAATCCCTGTTCACCCTGCAGAAGAAGATTCCCTCCCGTGTTCAGGTTATTCTTTTGAATCGCGTCGATCACGTCGTTGATCGTAAGTTTATAACGGATCAACTTGTCCGGCGTGGTTACTACGTGAAACTGTTTCGGAAGACCTCCGAAAGTTACGACGTCCGCAATTCCGGGAATCTGCAACATCTTGGGCATGATGACCCAATCCTGGATCGTACGGAGTTCCATCGAAGTATGATTGGCTTTGGATTCCACCACATAACGGAAAATCTCTCCCACGGGGGAACTCATCGGTCCCAGAGCGGGTTCGACTTCGGCGGGGATGTCCGCGTCGCGCACCCTTTCCAAAAGACGCATCCGGGCGAAGTAATCGTCGGTTCCGTCCTCGAATACGAACTGAAAGACCACAAGACCGTTGATGGTCCTCGAACGCCGCACGGCCACTTTGGGAATCGCATTCAGCACCCTTTCTATCGGAAGAGTCACACGCTCTTCCACTTCGACCGCCGCCTTACCGGGAAACTTCGCGATCAGACGCACCTGGGTGTCGGCGATGTCAGAATATGCTTCTTTTCTAATATCAATCCAGGCCCAGGTCCCGAACGCCACCGAAGCCAATGTGGCCGCGATGGTGGCGACACGATAGCGAAGAACCGCTTCGATCAAATTGCGAATCATGAATCCTTCCTTTTACGAAAAGTTTTCCGGATTCTCCGATAGTACGGATACGACGCCTATTTCGTAAGGTTGAATTGGACTCTCGAAAGGAAGAGAAAGCGAACCGCACAATCCCGGATTTTCCTCGAATGAAAATCGGGAATTCGGGAATGTCGAAAAAGCAGGAGGGCAATCCTGCATTTTTTAAGATTCCTTTTCGAGATATTTAAATGAATGAAAGGAGAAAATACGATTTAAGGGAAAAATACGTAAAACACTCCGCCTCATCGGCAACCTGAATCTTAAGTTGTAGGTTCAGGGTTACAACAGAGCTGGCAAGTGTTTTTTCCGCTCAGGGCATACGGATCCCTTCCCCGAAATCGATTGGATCAGGCTCCACTTTTCGCAGTTTTACCGAGTTAATTTACGGAAGCATTTTAGGAATACTTCCGCACGTAAAGTTTGTAAGGGCTTACTTCATCCTTCCTCCGGCCTTTGCACGTTTTACAACGGATTTTTTTCTCCCGGAAAATTCCCTTTGAGGGAGGGTTTCGATTTCCTCCTCTTCATAGGATGCGACAAGAGTTTGCGGGATGAGAGGATGAGGAGCCGTGGAAGACGACCCTCTTCTTTTTTCCGATTCGTCTCCCCTTTCCATCACCCAGATATACAAACTCGGCATTACGGTTAAGACCAGGAAGAGAGCGGAAGCCAACCCCCCCACCATCACGGTGGCCAAAGGTCTTTGGACGTCGGAGCCGATTCCCGATGCCATCGTCGCGGGAATGAGCCCCAACAACGCAAGAATCATGGTCATCAAACGGGGGCGTAATTGCGTTACCGCTGAATGAATGGAGGCTTCCCGAACGGTCATGGTTTGATCGTGGTCCGGCAGGTGATTGGCCTTGGAAACAAAAAGAATCCCCGCCATCGTAGCGATTCCGAAAAGGGAGATAAAACCCACGCCCGCGGAGACGTTAAAGTAATACCCCCTCGCCAAAAGGGCGTAAATTCCGCCCAAAAGAGAAAGAGGAATACAGGAAAGCGCCACGAACACGGATTTCAAATCCCGGTACAACAGGAATAAAAGTCCGAAGATGATCCCGATGGTGAGCGGAATCACGATGGCCAGCTGTTTCCCGACTCGGGCCAGATTTTCGTATTGTCCTCCGTAACGAATTTCGAATCCCTCCGGAATGTTCACTTCCTTCTTGACCCGCTGCTGTAATTCGGAAACGAATCCGCCCTGATCCCTTCCGCGAACGTTCAAACGAACCGTAATCGTACGTTTTCCATCCTGTCGAAAGATCATCGTCGGCGAATCTTCTTGTGTGATGTCCGCCAGTTCCGAAAGAGGAATCCTTTCCCCTTTCGGAGAAATGATCGGAATGTTCGCGATCTCCCGCGCCGATTGACGATAGTCTTTGGCGAAACGCACCGCGATTCCGAACAAAGCCCTTTCCTTGGGAGGAGTGTCCATAGGACCCTCGTAAAGATAACTGATCGGTTCCATTCCCACGGCCGCTTCGATCACGTTCTGAATGTCGCTGATGTTGATTCCGTAACGCGCGGCCACAGCCCGTTTCAAACGGATCACGAGCTGAGGAGCAGGACCTTCCTGTTCGATTCCGTATTCGCTGGAACCCTGCATCTTGGAAACGATCTCCAAAATCTGATGCGCGATATCTCTCGTCACCTTTAGATCCTGACCGGAAACGAACACGGCCAAATCGGCGATGGTTCCCATGATCGCTTCCGAAAGGTTGTCCATGATCGGCTGCGAAAAGCTGACCTTAACTCCGGGAAGACCTTCCTCAAGATCGTTTCTCATCCGTATGAGAAGCTGTTCCTTGGTGATCTTCTCCTTCCAATGTTTATAATCCTTTAAACCCACATACACTTCCAAACGGTTGGGAGGAAGCGGATCGGTTCCGTCGTCGTTCCTTCCGTATTGGGAAAGGATCATGTTGACCTGTTCGTTTTTATAGATCAGTCCTCTGACTTTCGGGACGAACTTTTTCGCCTCGGGAAGCGAAATTCCCACGGGGAAATAAAGACGCAGCGTGAATCCCCCTTCGTCCAAGGAAGGAAGAAACTCCGTTCCGAGAGAAAGCATACCCGCCACCAAAAGACCGCCGACCCCTGCGAACGCGATCGTAACCACTCGTTTGGAACGTTCCACAAGATAATGAACGATCTTTTCGTATTGCCGTTCGATCCATTCGTAAACGGGGTTATGCCATTCGATCGGACCCGGATTTTTGGACTCGAAATATCTTCGGTAGAAGAAGGACATGAGCACCGGAACCACCGTCATCGTAAACAGAAGCGCTCCGAAAATGGCGAAGGACAACGTAAACGCCATCGGTTTAAAAAGGCGACCCTCGATCCTTTCGAACGAGAAAATAGGAAGATACGCAAGAATGATGATCAGGATCGCGAATAAAACCTCGGTGCCCACCTCCGTAGCGCAATCGTAGGTAAAACGTATGATCCCTTTTTGTTTTTCGGCCGGGGTCGCGTTTTTATAACGACGCATGATGTTTTCCACCATCACCACCGCGCTGTCCACGACGATCCCGAAGTCCACTGCCCCGAGGGACAGAAGACTGGCCGAAATTCCCGAGGAATTCATCATCGTAAACGAAAACAACAAGGCGAACGGAATCGTCGCCACCACAACGATCGAAGCCCGAAGACTTCCTATAAAAAAGATCACGACCAAACTTACGACGCCGATCCCTTCCAGCAGCGTGGTTCCCACGGTGCGTAACGTATAACTGACGAGATCCCCTCGATCGTAAGTATTCCGAAGACGCGTACCTTGCGGCATATAACGCTCGTTGATCTCTTTGACTTTGGCCCGAACCCGCTCCCCGAACGCGTTCGGTTCCACCCAACGTCTCATCGCGACGAGACCTTGAACGGCGGAGTCCACGTCCAACAGACCTTCCTGATCGTTTTGAACCGTGTAACCCAAAACCCCGCTCGGAATCGGATGCGAAATTTCCACGGAACCGATATCACGCACATAAACAGGAACGCCGTTTACGGTTTTTACCACGATGTCTTCGATGTCCTCCGGAGTCCGAATGGCGCCTAAGGATCGGATCGGAAGGGATTGTTCCCCCTGTAAGAGGAAGTTACCGCCCGTGTTCAGGTTGTTGTTTTTGATCGCTTCGATGACGTCCGACACGGTCACGCTGTATCGGAGAAGTTTTTCCGGAGTGGTAACCACGTGGAATTGTTTGGGCAAACCCCCGAAAGTCACGACATCCGCGATCCCGGAAACCTGAAGTAATTTGGGAATGACGATCCAATCCTGAATCGTCCTCAGCTCCATAGGGGTATGATTTCCCGTGGTGGACTCCACGACGTAACGATACACTTCCCCCACGGGAGAACTCATCGGCGCCAGGGTCGGAGTCACCTCTTCCGGAATGACCGCATCCCGGACCTTTTCCATCAATCTCATACGGGCGAAGTAATCGTCCGTACCTTCCTCGAAAACGAACTGAAACACCACGAGTCCGTTGATGGTTCTGGATCTTCGGACGATCAGATTCGGAGTGGAATGAAGCACCCGTTCGATGGGCATCGTCACCCGTTCTTCCACTTCGAGAGTGGCCTTACCGGGGAATTTCGCGACCAGACGGACCTGCGTGTCGGCTATATCCGAATATGCCTCTTTTCTAATATCGATCCAGGACCATACTCCGACCGCCAATGCAAACGCGGCGGTTGCCAGGGTAAAATAACGGTATCGAAGCGCGGATTCGATCACTAAGTTTAGAATTTTCATGAATAATCACCTCGTATCGAACAGATAACCGACCTGGATCAGCAGCTGCGGATTTTTATAATCCCCTTTGCCGATTCCCCCGCCTACCTGAAGAAAAAAATTGCCCAGCAGAAAATCGTAGGTCAAACCCACGTATTGCTGGTTGAGATACACCTTTTGCCGGTCGCGGCTTTCGTGTTCGAGGTAAAGCGCCAACGTCGGATTCTGTTCCGCGATGTAGGAACGTATGATCAAATCCTCATAGGTAGGATCCCTGTGTTGGTAACCCGGAAACGAGGAACCGGAACGATAGGAATTCTGTCCCCCTCTTCCGATCTCCGGTTCGAAAGGATCCACTTGAAACTTTCCGAACACCAGGGAAACGCTGTGCGCGATGACGGGCGTCTTCCAGAACGTATATCCTAGATCCACCTGACCTCCCCACCAATGGGGATTCCATTTCCCTCCGGAAACCCGAAGAACTACGTCCTTATAATAATAACCCAGGTTGAGGTTGATGCTTCCCGGAGAACCGATGCTCGCGCCGTAAACGAGAAAGTTGGTCGATTTAGGAAGGGCCGACGTTTTGGAATCGTCGGCGTCGTTTCCGAAGCGAGTCTTACGGTCCGATTCCGGATTCCAGTCCGGCGCGGTTTCCTCATCCTTTGAATTCTTCTTATAGGAATCCTGCGCGAACGCGGGAGCCGCATAAGAAATAAATAATATACTAATCAGAAAAATTCTGACGAAACGAATTTTAGCCATTTAGAAACCGAAACTCAATCCTTTCAGAAGGATCGAGCCCTGGACGACCACACGATCCCCCTTGCTCAATCCTTCGATTACGTTTACGCGATCCAAAGAGGAAATACCCAAAACCACTTCCCTTCTTACGAATTCACGGGGAGACTCCTCGAGAAAAACGTAATTTTGGCCCTCCACGGTTACGATCGAATTGAACGGAACCACTACCGTGTCTCCGGAAGTGTCTTCCGGAAATTTTACGCTGGCGAACATACCGGGTTTGAGTTTATAACCAACGTTGTTGATGACGATCCTCACCTTTACGGTTCTCGTCATAGGATCCACGTTGTCTCCCAAAGCCTCCGCCGTGCCGTTCCACTCCTCGTTGGGAAAGGAGGAAAAACGAACCTTGACCTTTTTCCCCTTCTTTAATTTCGAAAGCTGGGATTCGGGAACGTCGCTGATGATCCAGGCGCTCTGAGCCCCGGATCTTCCGAGTTGCGCCGGATTCAAACCGACCGCCCTCAGTTTCCCCTCGTATTCGGCGAGTTCCGCGTCGTCGTTGTTCATCTGGGTTTCGGCTTCCA
>NZ_NPEF01000061.1 GCF_002811955.1 Leptospira ellisii | reverse complement strand
GTTTTTTGACTCGCTCGAGAGAATTTTATTATATTCTAATATTCTGCACCAATTTGAACAATTCGGCGCGAAAGGAAAACTCGCCGGTTCCCATCAGATAACGGAACGCCGAGACGATCACGTCGGGGCGCGGAGGATCCCCTCCGATAAACAGATCCGGCTCTTTCGGAAGTTTCCCGAGTTTAAAAAGTCCCCCGGATACCGCTTCCGATCCGCAGGCTACGAGCGCCTTGGGAGAAGGCATCGTTTCCCAAGCGGTATCCAACGGCCCTTCCATATTCGGACCGACCGGTCCGGAATAAACGAGAGCATCCGCGTGCTTCGGAGAAGCGACCACCCTGATTCTACTCGCTTCGCTGTCGAACAACGCGTTGAAACTAGCGTTGATTTCCGCCTCGGTCGTGTTGTTTCCGCTCGCCGCGACTTCCCGAAATTGGAAGCCCGTCTTTCGGGTGACGTCGCGGAAACGTTTCACTTCCTCCGTGATCGTTTCCGGTTTTTCGTCCGGAATCCCGTTGGTATACGTTACGCGTAACGCGTCGCGATCGGTGGAATAAACGTGAACGAATCCGGAGTCGACGATCTTTCCGTCCGAACATACCTCCGAACACTTTCCGCACTGCAGACATGCGCCGTAGTCGAAACTGATCTTGTCCTTGGAAAGCACTTTCAAAGAATGTGTAGGACATACCTGCTCGCAGGATTTGCAGGAAAGACAGGATTCGTTAGAAGCGAGCACCGGTACGGGAATCCCTCTCGCGTTCGGATTTACGAACGAGATTTTCCGATAGTTCATCGTCTTCGCGGGGCGAAGTATATTCAGAATTTCATATATGATTTTCATAGGTCGACTCCTACGTAACTTAGGTTGAAGGATTTGTTGTTCAGAGGAAAATCTCCGATGTATTCCCCTCGAACCGCCAATTCTAGAGCATGCCAATTGAGAACGGAAGGATCCCTGATATACGCCTCTTCGATGGAACCGTCCGAATCCAAATCGAGAGAAACCAAAACCGGCCCCCTCCAACCTTCCACCGCCGAATAATACGTCCCTTTTTTTACGGCTGCCTTTGCGGATGACCTTGCGAGTTTAGGATGAAGCGCCGCTTCCAACTTCGGAATCGCCTCGACCAGCCACTTGCCGCTTCTTTTTAATTCCTCGTATCTAAGATAAAATCTCGCCCAAGCGTCGCCCCGCATCTGATCACGATTCAATTCGAGGGAAATCGGGGAGGAAAATACATAAGATTTTTCTAAATTACGAAGATCGCGATTGAGACCGGTGCATTTTTCCACCATCCCGACGAATCCGAGATGACGGACTTGACGCTGACGGATCACGCCGCAGGATTGAAGTCTCTCCCGATTGGTGGACGCGTTCGCCGCCCTATCGAAATGGGAAACGACGTCTTGGACGACCGAACGGACTCTTTCCGAAAGTTCCTTCAGCTTTTCCGGGTTCAGACCTTTTCTTAAAAATACCTTTCCGGGCAACAGGGCGCCGCGACCGAAACGGTTTCCGGTCAACGCCTCCATAACTCCCAGCGGAACCCCTCTTTGCAGAGAACAAACTCCCTGCAAAGGATAATATCCTATGTCTCCGGCGATCGCCCCCATATCTCCTACGTGCGTCGCGATCCTTTCCAACTCAAGCAACACAAGCCGAGCGAAATCCGACTCCTGCGGTATTTCTATCTTCTGCGCTTCTTCGAAAATTCTGGAGAACGCGATCGCATAAGCGATCGTACTGTCTCCGGAAACCGCTTCGGCGTAAGGAAGGGAATCATACGCGCCTTTTCCTTTGATAAGATCGATCAATCCGCGTTTTTGAAATCCGAGTCTTATATCCAAATTACGGATTTCCTCCCCTTTTACGATAAAACGGAAGTGACCCGGCTCGATTACTCCGGCGTGAATCGGACCCACCGCATGCGAATAATGACTCGCTGGAATGGGTACCTTTAATCCCTTATATACTAAATCCTTAATGCCTTTTTTGGTTACGAATTTTTCAAGATCGGTTTTACGGTCGGCGACGAGGTATTTTTCGAAATCGTGAGAGGAATAATCCTCTTCCCCCTGATCCGATCCGAGCGAATGTCTCAAAATCCAGATAGGATTGGCCGAGTCTTCGTACGCCTCCTTTTCGGAATATTCGACGGTTTCGTGTTCCACTCCTTCGGTCGAAAGCCAAAAACGGTGGTAGCCTTTTTTACCCTTTCTAGGATATAAACCCGTTACGCTGCGCATTCAAAATTCTCCTTGGAGCATATGATAAAAACCCCATATTCCCAAACCCAACACCAGCAGAAATAGCAGAAGGGAATTGGTAAGCCGTATCTGCAACGTCGCGGCGAACTCTTTCGAAAACGGACGATCCTGTAGATTAAAAAGCGGAACCGTTTTGTAGAGAAGCACGCTGAAAAACAAAAGTCCCAAAATCGGAACCACAATCACGAACCATTGCCCTTGGTTCCAACCCATCTTCAGCAGGAGTAAGTCGTTCACGAAAATGGGAGAACCCGGAAGAACGAACGCGAGAAAGAGGGAAGCCGTATAAAGCGACAACGCTTTCTTGTTGATCGAATCCGAAAGGAATATTTTGCTCAGCTCGCGTTTGCCGGCGTCCATTCTAACGATTCCCATCGAAAGAAAGAGAACCGATTTCAGGACGATGTTACCCGCCATCACGAAGTTAAACACCGAATCCGGAAGATCCATCCATAGAAAAATTCCGATCGCACCGCTGTGAAACAACGCGACCTTCGCCGTCATCATTCTCAAATCGTTTCTTTGATACAACGCGACGATACTTTGAAGCATGGTTACGATCCCCAAAATCAACAATCCATCCGCCGCGCTGAAGGTGGTGGGATACAATTGATGATCCATATGAATGAAAGGACGAAGCGCATAACTTACCGCGACAGGAACGAACGCCGCGATCAAAGCGGAGATCTGACTCGGACTTTCGCCGTAGGTGTCGACCACCCAGACGTGATTGGGAAAAAGTCCCAGCTTCGCGGAATATCCGAAAATCGCAAGCCACAGTCCGATTTCGATCCAGAGATTTTCAGGATGTTCGGACAACTTTCCGGCAAGAACTTCGACCGGATGATCGATTCCGTGTAACGTGGCGGTCACGATGATGATTCCTAAAAACGCGATTCCGAGTCCGAAGGAATTGATCAAAAGGAATTTCCACGCGATCGGAAACGACTTGGACGTTCTGCTGGAAGAAACGAGTAACGCGCCGGTGAAGGTCGTGGCTTCGATGAGAACCCATTGAAGACCGAAACCTTCCAAGTTCCAGGCCGAAAACGTCAGCAAAGTGAAGACGATCATCATCACGGACCACATCGCGATCTGTTTCTGACCTTTCGTGGGGGCAAGTATGTATGCGAGAAGAATCAGGAACATCACGGCGGCCCCGATTCCGTTTAATACGAGAAGATTCACGCGGAGACCTCCTCTTTTTCGTTTTCGGAAGGACCTTCCATGCTGATCCTAAGAGTCGCCGCGGCCCCGATGATGAACACGGCGTCCAAAAAAGAGCCGAATTCGATTCCCAATGGGAGTTCGGTCCTCAGAATCTGCGTCAAAAGAAAGGTCCCGTTTTCGAAGACGGCGAAGGAGGAAATGACCCCTACCCAGTGTCTTCGCACCACGAATCCGACCATTCCGACGTATAACAATAGAAAGGTGTAAAGGAAGGACATCTGATTCACTTCACCGAATCGAAATTTAGTGAATCCTAATATTATAAAACCGACGATCGCCCCTATCATCAATAACGCAAAAGTGGGGATATAACCCACGCGCGGAAACGTCGATTCCACCGAATTGGTTCTTCGGGCCGTCCAAAAAAGGATCCACGGCGTGAGCACCACCTTAAAAAGCACGATCATTCCCGCCAAAAAAAGGCTATGCGTTCCGTAACCGCTGTCCTCGAACAGCGGAACGAGGAGAAAAACGCTTTGAAAGGCGAGTAGAAGCACGAGGCGTTTCAGTCTGTTTTCCAGAAGGATCACGACTCCGATCAAAAGAAGAATTAAATAACTGAATTCTGTTCCCATAAATTTTCCTCGGGATCAACCCAATTTGAGAAGAATACCCAGAAAGAGCATGAAGATGAAGTTCAAACCGAGCAGTTCGGGAACCCAGAGCCATTTCCTGCGAGTACTGTTGGCTTCGATATAACCCACACAAACGGAAACGAATAAGGCGCCGAGTACGGAGACCGCGTCGAGCCAATAGTGAGGAATCGATCTGCTGAGGAAAAATTCCCCGTGATACACGCCCATTTTTGCCACAAAAAGAAACAACGAACTCGTCTTGAGTTGCTGCGCCAATTCGAAAAGGGCGCGTCTGCTTCCGGAGGCCTCCAAAAGCATAGCTTCGTGGACCATCGTAAGTTCAAGGTGCGTTCTTGGGTCGTCAAACGGCGGTTTGGCGAGTTCGGCTAGAATCACGAGCGAAGTTCCCAAAAGGAAAAGTCCGCCGAAGGCGAGGCTCGCGAAGTTGGCGTTGAATACGAGATGCGATTCGAAAACCACGAGAACCAGAATCATGATCGGCTCGCAGAATACGTACAGGATCACTTCCCGGGCGGCGCCCATTCCCGCAAAAGAGGTTCCGTTTTCCACGGAATAAGCCAAAAGCGCGAATCTCATAATTCCGATCAAAAAAGGAATGAGAAGAAAGGATCCCCATTCGAAACTCGCCAGACTCCAAACAACGACACCCGCCAAACAAGCGATCAACGGAGAGGCTTCGGTGAAGAATCCCGAAAAAGGTCCGTCCACCGGCTTTTTACGGATCATTCTCCATGTATCGTAAAGTATCTGAAGAACGGGAGCGCCGACTCTTCCCTGAGCATAGGAACGTATCTTTTGAACCAGACCTCCGCACAAAAACGGAAGCAGTAAAAAAGACGCGATCCGGATCACTGGGTCAAGGTACTTAAGAACAATTTCCATAAATCTCCCTCGGCCAATTTCAGACCGATAATCACGAACAACAAAATCACGACCGTAACGGAGGAAAAGGCGAGGTTGATGGAGATCGTATCCTCGTCCGATTCGTTGACGCGCGTTTTGAACGTATCTAAGAATTTTATAATACTATTAAGTATTCCTTCGTCTAAACGGGAATTCCCCTGTTGGTTGGTGAAATATCTTCCCAACGAAGGGAACAGAGGATCGGATATGCCGTCGGACGGAATCGCTACGTCGGCGCCTCCGTAATTTCCTCCGCAGTCCCATAATTTCCTTTTGGAAATTTTGGTTCTCAACCCGACCGCTCCGACGAGCACGATCATTCCCAATCCGACGAAGTTCACGATCGCAAGACCTCTGTACCAATTTTCGTCCAACCACTCCTTTTTCGGGGAATAGTAGAGCGTGTAGGCTGAAATCGCGAATGAAACGAGAAAAATCAAAATTCCGCAGGCGGCTAACGCGAGATAAACGGAACGAGGAGGTTTATTTTCCGGCCAATCCACCCTCGGTCTGGATAAAACCATTCCGAGAAAAATCCGCAAATGTCCCGCGGCTCCGAGAACCAACCCGGAGGAGACCAAGATCAAAAGCGGAAGGATCAGAATCGCGCTTTGTCCGGGAATCTCCAGAACTCCGGCGACTAACTTCACAAAGGTGGCTTCCGAAATGAATCCGGTCGTTCCCGGAATAGCAAGAAAGCTGATCGTACCCAGACTCAACAACGACGTCGGAATTCCCGAAATTCTCCCCACGCCCGTACTTTGATCCACGTTGGAAGAGCCGGAAAGTTTCGTAAGATATCCGATCGACAAAAACTGGAACGTTTTGCTTACGCTGTGATGGATCAGCGAAAGGACGAAAAGAAAGGAAAAAGATCTGCTTAAAACGCGGAGACTTTCCGACTCGTGATCCTTCCACAAGGCGGAAAGAAGAATACAGAGAAAAAGAAAATTCATATTCTCCACGGTGCTGTAAGCGATCGCCTTTTTCGCATCCCTGGAAAACAGGGAGGAAAGCCCCGCCCAAAGAACCCCGAAGCCGGCCAACGGTATTAGAATTTTAATATATACCGTTCCTCCCAGCCAAGGAGCCACCAGTTGATGAAAAAGGATCAACGGCAAGTTCACCAATATCCCCGAATACGCCGCGGATGCGTGCGCCGGAGATCCGGAATGCGCCTCGGGAAGCCAAAAGTGGAATCCGAAAAAGGCCGCCTTCACCAAAAGTCCCGCGACTAAAAAATAATTTCCGAATTCCCCTTCCGGAGAATAGATCCAATACGTGAAACAGAAGGCGCCTACTCCACCCGCCACGACCAAAGCGATAAAACTCCTGATCGCGTTCGGGGTCCACTTTCCTCCCTGGTAGAGAAGAAAGGCGCTTACCGTGGATAATTCCCAAAACAAAATGAGCCATAAACTCTTTCCCACAAGATAACAAAGTCCGGTGCTCAGGAAAAAAACCGCGTACCCCAAAAGTACGGTCGTTTTTTTACGATGTTCGTAACCGTAAACGTAAAGGGCGATTACGGTTCCTAAGACGGCTTGTAAGGTTAGGCCGATGAATACGGCCGAATCCTGTCCGAAAAAATTCTTACCGAGCACCTTCGCAGCAAGAAAAGGTGCGATAAGGGATATAGCTACTATCAAATACGATAGAATGATCATCGGCCGATCAAGCCTCCTTTGTTCTATAAAGCGGCATTCACTTGAAAGAAGAACACGCTCGCGTTATTGGCGGAAGTGTGTTGTTTCGTAAACGCGGCCGGATTCAATTCAAACTGATGTTTGGTTCCGTCGTATAACAACGGACTGTTTCTATAATTTCTGATCGCGTTTCCCGCTATGAGAAAACCGGCGCCCGTCCAGATGGAAACGTTTTCGTTGATCTGAAACATCCAGGTAAGATCCAATTCGTTGTAGATGTTTCTTCCCAGAGAATACGGTTGTGAATATGCGTTTCCGGAATAGTTTTCGCTCGAACCCGCGGCGACGGTCTGACCTGCAGCGTTGACGGAAGTCGCAACCGGAGAGGACAAAGCCGAACCCGCCAAAGAGTTGGCGCCCCCGTTGATCGCGTACCAAGCGTCGTTTTTCTGAGCCTTATCGTTTATGATATAGGCTACTTGGAACGTTCCCCATTTACCGCTTTTATAGGTGATGTTTGCGTTCCAAGAACTGAGGTTTTTGGTGTCGATATTCTCGGAAAGACCCGCCACATTGTTCCAATACGGAATCACGCCGAAACGAGGATTGACCAGGGTTTGGAACGTGGATGAACTTCCGTCCGCACGGTTGTTATCGCCGGAAGAATACGTATATTGCGCGCCGATCCGGAGTTTTTCGGCGAACGTATAACCCGTCTGAACGACGTGGAAACGTCCCGTATACTTCACCCTTTCCGTACGCGTATCCGCAAGCTTTACGCCGTCGACCGTTCCCGGAACGTCGGCGCCCATAAACGTTTTGTGGATTCTTTGACCGTTGTAGCCGTTCTGCCAAGCGCTTTCGATCGTCCAATCCCAAGACTTTCCTTCGGGAAGATTGTTCTTATTGGTTCTGTTGGTAAGGCGGAAACCGCTCGTATAAAGTTCGTCGTTTTGACGTTTACGATTGGCCGCAAGAACGTCGTCCGCGGTACTGATCGGAGTCGAATTCGGAATCCATTTTTTCACGACGTCAATGTTATAAACGTCGAGAGTGACTTCGTTCAGAATATTAACCGTATTGTAAGTACCGAATAACGTAGTATCCGATTGAGAGGCGGAAGGGTTCGTGTTTCCCGGAGTGGAATTCACCTTTGGGTCGTTAGCCGATAGAACGCCGTTGACTCCGCTTTGGGTCCAATACGGTCTCGCGGCAAAAAAGTGCGAGCTGAACTTATCGAAGTCGAACATCACGCGCGCACCGTCGTAAGAGAGGCCGTTGATGGTCCAGTTCGCACCTCCCAACATTCTCTGATCTCCGTACGCCCATATCTGTCTACCGATCTGAACCTTTGCGTCCAACGGAAGTTTTTTGATCATAACGAAGGCTTCGCGGATGCTCGTGTTGTTCGGCGCGATCGAATTGGCCGGTTTTCCCGGAGCATTGGGGTCGGAACTCAGGGTAGGAGTATTGCTGAAAAAACCGGAACGTATGTCGCCTACATTCGCCGGCGATTCACCGCCCCAAACCCTCGTATCCTGAACGGTGACTTTAAACGTCACATACGGACTCGGATCGATCAAAAAGTAGAATGCTGAAGTCTGCATCACACGATCCGTATATGCGTGATTGGAAGAATCGAAATTCAGATTGTTCCTGGATTCGTAACGGGGACGCAGATAAAATCCGAGTTTGATCCAGTCGTTCAACCAAAGTTTATTGGAATATCTATTCACCGTTTTGGAAAGTTCGGGTTCGATGAACATATGCCGATTGAATTCGGCGCTTACTCCGCCCTTTTTCATGGGGGAAACGAAATTGTCCAAATCCTCGGGCTTGGGTTCCGCCGGAGCAGCAGGGATTGCGGGATATGGAGAAGGGGTCGCTTCCGTCGTAGAAGGTTTAACTTCGGCTTGTTTCGCCTGAGCCGATAAACCCAACGAAGAAAGAAGGAAGGACAGAACGAAAACTATTTTTGTGAATTGTCTTTGAGTAGGGGTCATATAAGTTTACTCTTTCTTTATATTTGGAAAAGATAATATCCGAACTTTCGAAATTCGAACGACTTTTTTTGGAAAAAAATTCTTGATACACTCGGAAAATTCCCTCTTTAAACGTTTTTCCGGCCGAAATCGAAAAACTAAATACGGCCGGAAAGACGAGTCTTTTCAGAACGACGATACTAAATAATAGTAAAGAGGAATTCCCGCGACGATATTGATCGGAAATACGATCGAAAGCGCTACCGTGAGATAGACGCTCGGATTCGCCTCAGGAATCATATCCTTCATAGCGGCGGGAACCGCAATATAGGAAGCGGAAGCGCAAAGAACGACGAACATCAACGCGTCTCCCACCGGCATTCCGATGATTTTAGTTAAAACCAAGCCGAGCCCGGCGTTTACGACCATAAGTCCGATAGAAGCTGCGATTAGGAAAAATCCCACGTGAGTCAGCTCCTTAAAGCGACGCGCTGCGGAAATCCCCATATCCAAAAGGAAGAACGTTAAAATTCCCTTAAATAGGTCGTCGGCAAAAACCTTTTCGGCTTTCCAGCCGGAATCTCCCGTAATATAACCCACGAGCAGGGCTCCGACCAAAAGATAGATGGACGAACCGAAAAGAGCTTCGTGCAACAAAGCTTTCCAATTGATGGAACCGCCGCCATTGGCTTTGTTTTTGTTCAAACGATCCAAAATTACCGCGATTACGATGGCTGGAGATTCCATCAAAGCCATACCGGCCACGATAAAACCGCCGTATTCCACTCCGAGGTTGTGGAGAAAAGCCCCCGCCGTAACGAACGTAACCGCGCTGATCGAACCGAAGGAACCCGCTAAGGCCGCCGCATTGTGTTTGTCCAATTTGATTTTTAAGACAAAATAAGCGTAGATCGGAACGATAATCGCCATGATGGAACACGCGATCAAAGTAAAAAGGTGTTCCTGGCTGAATGCAGTCCGAGACAATTCGTGTCCGCCTTTAAAACCGATGGCAAAAAGCAGATACATCGAAAAGAACTTGGACAACGATTCCGGAATTACCAGATCCGATTTAAAGAAAACGACTCCCATTCCCAAAAAGAAAAAGAGCACCGGGGGGTTTAGCACATTCTCTAAAATTGCGTGCAAATCCATATTAGCTAACTCCATGATTCGGGGATTTCAGATTCGACCGAGAGTTTAAATTGAAATCCACAAATCTAAATTTGTAAAGGAATGAAAGAACTTTGAAACCTATTCAGTAAATCCCCTACTGAGGGAATAGACTTTCCAGGATTATAAAATTGGACAACCATTTTTCGGAAAATCGACTTTTTCAAAATTTTATTTAGCGGGTTCGTTCTGAGAATTGGAGGGACATAAGTAAGAAAACGATTGATGGCGATTTATAAAAATTCCCGTTTTCATATTTCTCTCGGATGCTTAAATTCTCCGTGATTCTCGCGTTTCTTGAGAGAATTGTCTAAGATCTATACCGGAAGACGACGTTTTTAGAACTTATTCTCGCCGCGACTCTCGATGGATTTCCCGCCTGAAAATGTCTAACTTTATAAAATTGGAAAAATAAAATCGCTTGTGATTTTTTAAAAAAGGAATTTAGAATTTTAACCGAATCGGAATGTAAAAACTCAATTTGCTTCCGAGATGGGGATAAAATCATTGCTGCAAACGGACAAAGTCCGAAGACCCGTAGGATATTTTGATAAAGAGAAAAAGGACTTAAAAAGCGAAATGAAACAAAAACTACTTTCCTCCGCTCAAACTTTTCTGATTATCTTCGGACTTTTAGGTTCGTTTTCGCCCGTATTTTCCCATTCTGATTCCGTCCTTATCGATCAAGATACTTCGCCCCAAAATATAAGTTCTTTGATCGAATATCGGTATCGAGGTCAGCAATTCGCGGGTTGTTCCCCGGAGCATATCGACGGATTGGAGGATTTGGAATGGCATCCGACTTCGGGCAGTATCCTTCGAGTCAAACGAACCCCTTTCGGCAATTGGCTTCGATTTAGCGTTCGAAATTCCCAGGAAATCGCCCAGAGCAGGATTCTTTTACTTGGTTGGCTGAACGTTCCCGATACGCAGCTTTGTTTTTTCGATAAACGGGGAAAGTTCGTTTCCGAAAATTCGGGTTATTCGAACGCCTCGGCGGAAGAAAGGATTTTGGCCTCTCTTCCGCATTTCAAGATCGATTTAGAGCCGAAGGAAACGAGGATTTATTATCTGTTCGTCGTTTCCAACGAAGACATAAATTATAGAATCCGGATTATGGGAACGGAGGAATACGAACTTCACAAACGACTTCGATCGATCATCCCGTATTCGATCATAGGTCTGGTTTCGATAGCCGTTCTTTATTCGTTTTTCGGTTATTACCGTTTTAGAAGCGCCGTCTTTTTTTCGTTTCCCGCGTATCTGGTCTCGATGTTGATGACGTTCTATTTTCTTCACGGAAAAACGTTCGCCGAAATCGCCGGAAACACAAACAATCTCTTTCGCCACAGCTATTTTTTGTTCCTTTCCATCTCGCATATATTCTATTTTCTTTATCTATTCACGGTGGATAGGGCCAATCAAAAGCGGATTTATCGTTCCATGTTCTTTTGGATCGCGGCCGCGATCGGAGTTCTCCATTCCTTAATCCCGCTTTTTTCCTCCTGGTACGAACATAGGATTCTTCTTTTGGTCGCGACGGTCGGAGTTTCCCTGTATTTTTTCGTGCGGGTCCACTATCAGCTTTTCCGTCCGAATTCGCCCATCGGTTTGGTTTATACCGCTTCGTGGACCGCGTTTTTGTTCCTCGACATTTACAAAACGATCTTTCATTTCGATTTTTATCCGTTTAACACCTTTTCCGTTTTTGGGGTCGTACTCTTTTTGCCGTTCCATTCGATCCTGACGAGTTTCACGCTGAACGAATTCTTCGGCAGAAGAAAAATTCAGGAGGCGGAAGAGAAGGAAGCCGCGTCCCAAACCAGAAAAACCACGATCGGTTCGTTGAACGTGTCCGAGATCGTGCAGAATATTAAGAATTTATTGGAAAAGAAAAAGGTCTATCTGCAGAAATCGTTAAAAGAAGAGAACGTCGCCAAAGAATTGGGACTGAGTCTTCATCAGCTTTCCGAAATCATCAACGTAGAATTCGGAAATAATTTTCCTTCCCTGATCAATCAGTATAGAATCGAGGAGGCGAAAAAACTTCTACTCGATCATCCGGAGGAAACTACCGCGGAAATCGGCGGAAAAGCGGGATTCAGCTCAAAGTCCTCGTTTTATATGGAATTTAAAAAAATCACCGGAACCAATCCGAACGCGTTTCGAAGAAAAAAGATAAAGGGCGAAACCGCATTCGGAAAACGTTAAATTGGAACGAATATCCGGTCCGCTCCGAGGAATAAAAAACGGCGTGATCCGATTTCTGAAAGGGATTTTTCATCCGAGTTTCGCTTTTTGATAAATAAAATATATCCTCCGGAAAAATTTACGCTTTTGATTTGTTAACTGATTGAGCGCTTCCTTTACTTCGATATCATAATCCGGAAAAAAAAATGGGACGTAACTTTTTTATCTGTTTAGCTTTGATCGTATCGACCGATTATTCCTGCCGTTTCCTTTCCTCGTTTCTAAACAAGGAAGACCGGCCGCCTTCCTCGGGCGTCGTAATCATCTTTCAAAACGGTGAAACCGGCGTTCTTCGTGAAGGGAAAAAGATACCAAGCCGACCGGGCCTTGTTTTAAAACGAAACGACGTGATCGAAACCGGTTCCGGATCTCTCGATATTCAAACCTCTTCGGGAGACGTGGTGCGGATCCGATCCTTCAGCAAAGTGACGGTTAAGAATATCCTCTCCGGCGCGAACCCCGATGTGAACTTATACACGCAGGCCGGTTCGCTGCTGATAAAAACGAACAAATTGAAATCGGAAAGTTCGTTCTCCGTCTCCACTCCAACCGCGGTAGCAGGCGTGCGCGGAACTACGTTTTCCTTCGAACTTACCGACGGTCAACCTCCGAAAGTGAAAGTTTACGAAGGCGCCGTTGCGATTTCCTTCAAAATTCCCAGGGAAATCATCGAAAACAACAAAGCCATGGACAAGGAACTATATAAAGAATTCGTAACATTCCTCGAATCGAACGAAGTCGTCCTGGAAAACGGGGAGGAGTCCTACGTTAAACCGAGTCTGGACGAGATGATTCAACTCGTGATCACCAGAATCGAAGAGAACAAGGACATCTCCAAGGAATTCGAATCGATCAAAAACGCGGAAGAAAAGGACTTCGGAAAACGAACCTTCGAACGCACTCCCCAAGAGGAAGCCGAGGCGGAAACCCTCGTAGCGGCTAACACCGATTTAGTGAACAAGGCGATCACCGACGACGGATCCGAAAATTCGGCGACGGCCGCGGCGAACGACGTTTCCTCCGAGATCGAAAAGGACCATTCCTCCCAGTTGGATCAGGCCTTGGATCGGATCGAATCGAACGCCGAAGCGAACGTCTTGAAGAACGAGGCGAAAATCCGGGAATATTATAATGTTCTCGAAATCATCGTAAAATCCGACGGGAAAAAATTATCGGGAGCCATCGTGACCCAGATCGGAGATAAGTTGATCGTCCATACGCCGGCGGGCGTGATTCGTCTGAATAAAAAAGATGTGGAATACGTGGATTATCAGACCTTCGAAATTAAAACGAAAGCAAAATAATCCGGGCGAATTTCGGATCGAAGCACCGTTTTTCTTTTGATCTCCGGAAACAGATTTTTCAGTCTGTCTGCAAGACCATGAAAAAGAAAATCCTTCTACTCGGTTCCGGAGAACTCGGCAAAGAATTCGTAATCGCGGCACAAAGACTGGGGCAACACGTCATCGCGGTCGACTCGTACGATAACGCACCCGCTATGCAAGTAGCGCACGAGAAAGAAATCATCAATATGCTCGAAGGAGATCTTTTGGATCAGGTGGTAGCCAAACATAAACCGGATCTCATCGTTCCGGAAATCGAAGCGATTCGTACCGAACGATTTTACGAATACGAAAAACAAGGTTATCAAGTCGTACCTTCCGCAAAGGCGGCAAACTTCACCATGAATCGGAAATCGATCCGGGATCTTGCGGCAAAGGAATTAAAACTTCTCACCGCGAAATATCTCTATGCTTCCTCCGAAGATGAGTTGAAAAAAGCCGTTGAGGAACTGGGACTTCCCTGCGTGGTCAAACCGCTCATGTCCTCCTCCGGTAAGGGACAATCCGTAATCAAAACGCCGGACGAAATTTCCAAAGCTTGGGAAGCGTCTCAAACCAAGGGGCGAACCGGCGGCGCGGAAGTGATCGTAGAGGAATTCATCCGCTTCGAATCCGAGATCACGCTCTTAACCGTAACTCAAAAAAACGGAAGAACACTTTTTTGTCCGCCGATCGGTCACAGACAGGAAAGAGGGGATTATCAGGAAAGTTGGCAACCGACCGAGATCTCCGAAACCCAATTAAAAGAAGCGCAAAAAATGGCGGAAGCGGTCACACGCGAACTCGGCGGAGCGGGAATCTGGGGAGTGGAATTTTTCCTAGGGAAGGACAAGGTTTATTTTTCGGAACTTTCACCCAGACCCCACGACACCGGAATGGTCACGTTAGCCGGAACACAAAACTTTAACGAATTCGAACTTCATCTACGCGCGATTTTGGGAATACCGATTTCGGAGATCACCTTGGAACGCAAAGGCGCCAGCGCGGTGATTCTTTCCTCGACGGACGGAAAAATCCCGGAGGTTACGGGATTGGACGTCGCCGCCGGAATGCCGGAATCCGATTTCAGAATTTTCGGAAAACCGGTGACGCGGCCGTATAGAAGGATGGGGGTCGCTCTCGCGTATTCCGGAAAAAGCGAGGACATATCCTCGCTTCGGAAACGCGCGGCCTTGCTAGCCTCCAAAATAAAGGCTGACTAAACCGATTCCTCGTCGCCGCACATATTCGCGTAGTATCGGATCAAATTCGGATTCAATATCTTTAATATTTCGTTTTCTGAATTTATGATTTTTCTCTGTTTCAGAACGCGGATTCCGCGGTTTAATATTTCATCCGGATCTTTCAGAAGATAATTCTCCTTTTTGGTGAGAATCGTCTCCTGGATCAGGCTTCTCAACTCGGGCAAAGGTACTTCGCCGCCGATTTCCAACATCAATCTCGCGACCAAATGATTGGGAAGGACCCTTCTGTATTTTTTCCAACCCTGCGTGATCTCGAAACCGATCGATCCGGTCGGATCCTCTTCGTGGATATAACGCGAAACCGGAATCGGCTCGCAGAGATCCATATAAACTTCCGTTCTTTTGTAGAAAAAATCCTTAAAGCCCGGTTTCTTATCGCTCCCGCAGAATTCCTCGTCTTCGGGAACGTTTTCGTAGGATAACGCGATCGGAACCACGATCACCTCCGAACCGGTATGTTTGTAAGCGTCGACCGAGGTCGATAGAATCCCGGTTTTGATCGGAATGATCCCGCCCGTCCTGGAGCGCGTTCCTTCCGGATATACGAGCGTGGGAATTCCGGCTTCGAGCATCATCGTAGAATATTGAGTTAAACATTCCAAATAAAGAATATTCCGATTCCGTTTACGATCCACCATATAAGCCCCGAGCGATTTTAACACGCTCGCAAGTCCGGGCGTCGCCATAACCTTTTTGTCGGCGGCATATCTGGGTACGGGAAGTCCGAGCCATTTTAAACCGAAGGCGACTTCGATCGAATCCAAATGCGACCTATGCGTCGGGGTATAAAGTATGTCGTATCTGGAGGCCAAAGCCTTAACCTCTTTGACGCATCCCCCGATTTTGGGTAAGCCTGCGCCTGGCTTAAAACCGCTGAAAACGAAACGTGTGGGCGCGATCAAATGGATCAGAGTATCGCGCAAGAACGGTTTGTAATCGTCGGCAATTTCCGTAACATAAAAATCTAATATTTTGGAAAGATCCTTGCTGCCCCTCTCCCTAAAGTCCTTCTCTATCTCGTTCCACAACGAGATCTCTTTCGGGATCTGAAGAAGATCTGTGATATCCTCGGATTCTTTCGCTTCTTGAAAACGTTTTTCGAGAGATTTCGAAATCAGCGAGGATTGTTTGACGACGCGGTCCGTCATTCCCGGTTGGCCGTTGATGTGCCGGAGCACGTTTTTTCTCAACGCTTCCTTGAACTTTTTTCCTGAGGCCATCCCCAATCCGGAACGTTTCGTGGCGGTTTTGGAGATGTGTCGAACCTCGTCGGAGATGGATTTGGAAACGAAACGGATCAGCTCCGTCGGAGAAACCCTTCTCGTAAGAATCTGGAACAACGTATTATATAATGGAATTTGAATCCTTTTTTCCTCCGCCAAGGCAATGATCGAAGCGAGCGAAAAGGCCCCTTCGACGTGGCTCTCGCTCTGACTCACTTCCTTTTGGATGAATTCGGCCGGATTAAAGAACAATTCGATCCTTTCGATCAAATTGGGTTGATCCTCTCCGGAAATCAACTTGCGTACGAATCGATGACCGTAAGCCTTATTTCTGCTGAAACGGGAAGTGCAGGAAGCGATCAGATCCGCGAGACCATACTCCTGAACCTGTTTGGTCGAAATTTCCAAACCCTCCAACAAGGAAAGAATCTCCGAATAACCTAGACTGATCAGTTCGCCTTCGAAGTTGCTTCCGCACTCAGGAATTCCCGAGGCGATGCCGCAAGCGATCGCGATCGGATTTTTCATAACTCCGAAAATCTCCATTCCGACAAGATCGTCGTAGGTTTTTTTGTGGTGTTTGGAACCGTTGAACAACGTTTCGAAAACGTCCACGGATTTGGTTCCGGACGAGGCTAGGCAATAAAAACTGTGATGATTCCGCTTCATTTCTCCGAGAAGATTGGGACCGTTCACCGCCGTATATTGAAGATCTCCGAATCCGCCCGAGGACGCAAGTTTGGAAATATATTCCGAATATGTAATGCAGTTCGTTTTTTTCCTCGTGGAGGCGGAAAGAAGTCCTTTCGTAAAAGTGAATATATAATGCGGAAATTCCGGATCGAGAAGTCTGGTCAATTCCTCCAAAACGCCCTCCATCAAACGGGAAGGAACCGCGATGATCAAAGTCCAGGATCCTTTTTTCAAGAAGTCCAATTCCCCCGCAACCCGTACGTTTTGGGGAAGGGTGATCGAATCCTCCAGCAAAGTGGCGATCCGTTCCTTTTGTATCTTATCCGCTTTTTTTCTATCGTCATACCAAAGAAACAGCTTCTCTGCTTTCGAAGCGAGATACGACGAAAGAAAAACCCCCATCGGTCCTCCGCCTAAAACGGCGACGTTTGCGGAAATTATTTCGGACGATTTTAATTCTTCCATTCTTAAACTCTATTGATCGCACGATCCTCGTAATAACAATCAGAAAACGATTCTCTGCGGCTTCTTTTCCGGGTTGCCTAAGAAGCCGAATCGAGGAGAGTGGGTTTGTGATTTTATCCGATCAGAATTCAGAACGAAACAAATTCTTAATTTCGAAACTATTTTCCTTATTCGTAATTCTACTTCTTTCGAATTGCGCCACATACTTACAAAACCGTAAAAACGATTTTAAGGATATTTTCACCGCAGGCGTGGAAACTCCCGGTTACGGAGCCGGACTTAGAATCGGACCTCTCGCAGCGGGGTTCGTATTTCAAGGCGGAGAATCCTCTGCGGGAAAACGCGACCTCGGAAAAGGATACGGACTACGCGGAGGATACTTCGGCTCTTATAGATCGCAACAGCTTATATTCGGTATTTTAGGAGGAGATACTTTTTTCCCTTTGGACGCACAAACGACCGCGGAAGCGTTGGAGGAGGAAGTCTCTCCCGAGCTTAAGGAGGAATTAAAAAATCTGGAGACGAGCAAGGTTCCCGGAGATAAGGTTCCGGAATTTCAGAACGAACGATACAACATCAAAAGCCACAAATTGCGTTATCTTTCCTTTTACAACATTCCCGTCGCTGAAAGAAGAAAAAGGAAAAAAGAGGAGTTTTATCGTCAATTCATCGAACAACAGAATTTCGATCGCAACGATCCACAAATCCAAAGCGCATTACAAGCCCTTAATAAACGAAAGGACGGCTATCCGAAAAGTTTCCTATATCAGATAGAGGTTTATCTGGGATTGTATGTCGGAGTGAGGGTGGGAATCAATCCCGCAGAACTTCTCGATTTTATTCTAGGTCTTGCGGGATTGGATCTGTTGGAGGACGATACTGCGGAATAAACTTTTGCGTTTATAGCTTATATTCCATTTTTCTAATAATTCCTTTTTTATCCACGATCAATTTGATGAATTTCGTGTCTTCGGAAATCGAAGCGGGTTTTTCCGCCAAAGTTTTATAGGAATTTTTCTGATAATCTGTAGAAACCAGATACCATTCCAACACCGAACCGTCCTGAGTGTTCAACTCGACCGTCGGGGTTCCCAAAACCGCTTCCGCTTTCAGACGTTTATCGCCTTCTTTGACCATACCCACTTCGAAGGTTCTAAGATCCGAATTATGCTGAAATTCCTGTTTCGCAGGTTGTTTTTTTTCCTCCGAACTACAAGCGTTCATCGCAAAAAGGACGAGGACCGTCAGCGCTGAAAAAAATAGTTTCATCTTGGTACTTCTCTTCTATGAATTTTCGAACTACTACTATGACCTCCGTTTCGCCGGTGTCCAGATGAAAAATCCAGAATGAAGTCAAAAAATTCTTCTTAGATTATAATTAAAACGCAGCATGGACGTATGAAAGAAAGCGCTGTCTCCGTAAAAACGATCCTCGTTACGGGCGGAAGCGGATCGTTAGGCGTCGTTCTACTTCCCGAGTTGTTGAAGAAATATAGAACCGTCTGTGTCGGACGTAAACTTTCGTCTTTTCCGGATACGATCCGCTTTCATCCCAACTTCGTATTTTATGAGGCGGATTTGGAGAGCGAACGGAGCGTACAAATTCCCGAAACACCCGATTTGATACTGCACATGGCGGGTAAAGTCAGTGGAGAAGGGGCTTCTCTGGAGGACTACAGACGAGGCAATCAAATTTCCACCGAGAACGTGTTGAAGATCGCCTCTAAAAACCGCAGAACGGGAATTCTTTTCACCAGTTCCACTTCCGTTTACGGTTTTTCCGGAACCGCCGCGTATGAGACATCCGATTTAAACGGCAATACTCCGTATGCGATTTCGAAAATAGAATCGGAGTCGCTGATTCGAAACTCGAAACATCCGTTTGTGATCCTCCGCATTTCGTCCGTTTACGGACCCACCAATAAGAGTTTCTTAAATAAGTTATTGAGAATATTCGAATTCGGCGTTCTTTTGTGTTCCGGAAATCCCGGCTTTCAGAAATCCCTCGTTCATTCTTCGGACGTCGTCGCTTCCATCCTTCTCGTATTGGAAAAATGGAAAAAGGCGGCGGGGAACGTTTACAACATAGCGTATCCGGAACCGCTTTCCAGCTCCGAAATAGAGACCCTTTTCACCGGATTGCGTCCTCGAAAACCGTTCGTAAAAATCCGTTTTTCCGGAATTATATTAGTT
>NZ_NPEF01000060.1 GCF_002811955.1 Leptospira ellisii | reverse complement strand
AAAGGGGCGAACGTAAATCAATACAACCCTAAAACCGGGGAGAACGTGTTCGAAACGATGTTGACGTCGGATAAGAAAAACAAAGCCGCACTTTCTTTCTTCTCTTATCTAAAGTCCAAAGGTTTGAAAAATCTGGACCTTTCCAAAGCCGCGTTAAAAAAGATAGAAAACAAAACCTATCAATCGTATCGACATTTGTCGGGCGGACACGGAACCTCCATGCCGGAGAATATGTTCGAATTGGCCTATAAGGAACCGGAACGCATCAGCGATCGCACGTTCTGCGCCGAAGAAAAGGACTATTTCCATTATCAGGAATTCGAATGGACCGAATCCGGCCAGAATCTTGCGGAATGGATCATACAAAGAAGAGCGGCGACGAACACTTTAGAAAAACCTAAAAAATAAGATGGGAAAACGGTATGTTATCCCGTTTCTGCTTTTTCTTTTTCTCGATTGTCGAAACGAGGAAATGGATAAAACGACGGAAAATCTATTGTGGCTTATGATCGCCAGATCTGCGGGAGTCACGTATAATAACGGGGCTTCGTTAGTGTTCACTAAGAACGCTCCGGGAAGTTACGCCCCTTCCGTTTTTAACGAAACGGTGATGGCTTCTTTCACGATTCAGCCCGGGTTGACGAATTCGTTATCCATGGACATTCATTCCGGAATCATATCCGGAACGCCTACTCAGTCCTCGGGTAAACTTCCATACACGGTGAATTTTAATCAAGGAAGGGCTTATGCCAGACTCAATATCCAAGTGGAGGAAACCGCGGGAAGCGGAGCCTGCAACGAGACGGGAGTTCATATAGGTTGCACGGATTCTCAACCGTTTTCCTGTACGGATCGACAAACGGTCTGCTTCAAAACCTTATTGGCGTGTCGGCGGGATACCAACTGTTATTGATTCTCTAAGTTAAAACGACTTCGAACGAGCCGACGATTCGTTCGAAGTACTGCCCTCGCAGGTCATTCACGACTTCGCGGCGAATCCGGTTCATCATTGCGGAACGTTCGTTGTATCGCAAGGTCAACCAAGGTCGAACGTTTCGCAATGATTTCCTTCGGATCGGCGTCGATTCACTTCTTTCTTACCAACGAAATTCCGTCGGCGCTCGGAATCATACTGAGATCGACGGAATCGTCCTTATAAATCGTCTCGTTGAGTTTGCGGATCGCGATCGTAGAAGGTTCCTGATGCGAAGAATCGGCGACGCTGCCGTCCCAAAGTACGTTGTCTACGATCAAAAGCCCGCCCGGCTTCAGAAGTTTCATGATCAACCGATAATAATCGGGATAGCTCTCCTTATCCGCGTCCAAAAAAACCAAATCGACCGAAGAGGGACCGAACGCAAAACCGGAAGCCCAATCCGGAAAAGATTCGGAATCGAGAAGAACTTGCAAAGTCTCTAATGCGGATCCTAATTTCAAACGGATCTTCCATTCAAGACCGGTCTCTTTCCAATACTTACGCGCGATGTTCGTCCAGGTTTCGCTGATATCGCAGCAGAGGAGAACTCCGTCCTCGGGTAAGGCCGAAGCGAAACACAAAGAGGAATATCCGGTAAAGGTTCCGATTTCCAAAATCCGTTTCGCTCCGGAAAGTTTGGCGAGTAAGTGAAGGAATTGCCCCTCTTCGGGGCTGATCTGCATGTTGGCCTGAGCCAATGTTCCGGTCTCTTCTCTCAGTTTCCGGAACGTAGGCGATTCGCGGACGGAATTACGGAAGATATAATCTTCCAGTTTTTCGGTAAGCTGAATGTTTTTTCGGCTCAGCCGAGATCTCCATAGATCTTTTTCAGATCGGCTACGATATTCTTCTGCATCGCTTCGTTGGTTCCCCCTCCGATCGAAAGAAGAATCGCATCCCTATGAAGTCGTTCCACGGGATATTCCCTGCAATATCCGTATCCGCCCAACGCTTGGATCGCGTTCCGAGACACCCGCTCCGCCATCTGCGTCGCCACCAATTTTGCGGAAGCCGCTCCCAATGAGTTCCTATTTTCCGGATTGATTCTCGATGCGACGTCGTATACGAGTGCGCGGGCCGCGTAATAATCCGCGTAGGATTCCGCCAGAAATCTTTGGATTTGACCAAACTCGGCGAGCTTTTTTCCGAAGGCTTCGCGGTGACGGATCGTATAATCGGCCATAACGTCCACACAACGTTTCGCGATTCCCAAAGATTGGGCCGCGAGCGTGATCCTTTCGATTTCGAGATTCCGCATCATATGGACGAGCGCTCCGTCCTCCTGACCGAGCAGGTTCTCCGCGGGAACTTCGCAGTCTTCGAATACGAGTTCCGTCGTGGGCGAGGAGCGCATTCCCATCTTCTCCTCTTTTTTCCCGACGCTGAATCCGGGAAAAGAACTCTCGACCAAAAACGCGGTCGTCTTTTTGGATTCCTTACTCATCTTCGCATAAATCAGAAATACGCTTCCCGTATTTCCGTTGGTGATGTACTGCTTGGAACCGTTTAACACGTATTTGTCGCCCTTTTTGGTCGCGATCGTCCGCATTCCGAGCACGTCGGTTCCCGCTCCCGGTTCGGTCATCCCCATTCCGCCGATCCATTCCCCCGAAATCACTTTGGAAAGATATTTGGCTCGTTGCGCCGCGTTGGAGCTGTGATAGAAATTATTTACGAACAGAACTTCGTGCGCGAGATACGAAAGCATAAATCCCGGATCGTATGCGGACATCTCCTCGTGAATGATGACCGCGGCCGCGGCATCCAATCCCATTCCTCCGTCCTCTTCGGGAACGGTGACTCCGAAAAGTCCCAACTCGGAGCCGATTCTGCGGAAGAGCGGAAGGTTGAAGGTTTCGCGCTCGTCGTTCTCCTTCGCCTGGGAATCCATATTCTCCTTGGCGAATTTCGCGACGGTTTCCCGAAGCGCGAGATGGTTCTCGGTCGGGTTGTATAAATCGTTCGGTTTTTCAAGCAACGCTTTCATCGTTATCCTCTTCTCTATATTATCCTCTTCCTTGCGCCCAAAACAAGCTCGACAGAGAATCTTTGTTTTCCAAAAACTATCTTATGATCTACGCTCTGATTTTGACAATCCTTTGCGGATTTTTTTTCGTTCTATCTTATAAGGAGTTTCAAGGGCCGAAAAACCTGTCTTCACTCCGTTCGGCGTTTCAGAGCGCTCTTCGTTTCCCTCTTCGGAAGAATTCGATTTTCCTACTTCTGTCTCTTTCCGCTTGGATGTTGCTTCCGCTTTTTTGGGGACTCGTATTCTTCCTAAAAACGGACGCGAACGTTCTGATCGTAATCGGATTTATGATCTGGACCTATTACTGGTTGAAATACCTCTTCACCCCTTCTGAGAGCGCTTAAACCCGCTCAAAAAAGTGGTTTGCACTACGTAGACACAAGATTTTTGTGTTAACAGCACTAATTTTTTGGAGTACCCATTTAAATGAAAATCATCGTATTAGTGAAACAGGTACCTGACACCGAAACCAGCATTAAAGTAGGCGATAAATCCATCAATGAAGCCGGAATCAAATGGATTATCTCTCCCTACGATGAGTTCGCCATCGAAGAAGGGATCAGGCTGCGTGAAAAACACGGCGGCGAAGTGATCGCCGTTTCCCTCGGACCGGACAGAGTCGTAGAAGCTCTGAGAACCGCTTACGCAATGGGCGCCGATCGCGCCGTTCATGTCAAAGTGGACAACTACGTTCCTTTCGACACGAACAACACCGCGGAGCTGATCGCAAATTTCGCGAAATCCGAAAACGCGGACGTGATCATCGGAGGAAGACAATCCATCGATACCGATTCCTCTCAAGTAGTGGTGCAAGTGGCCGAACTCCTCGGAATTCCTCACATCGCATTTGCGGTAAGTCTTGAAATCAGCGGAACCGCGGTAAAAGCAACGAAGGAAGTGGAAGGCGGAACACAATCCATCGAAACCTCCACTCCCGTGGCGTTGACCGCTCAAAAAGGACTCAACGAACCTCGTTATCCTTCTCTCAAAGGAATTATGACCGCTAAGAAAAAACCGGTGGAAACCAAATCCGCGGCGGATCTCGGAAATCCGGCGAGCAAGATCGAAGTCGTAGGACTCGAACCTCCTCCTCCTCGGATTCCGGGTAGAAAATTAGAAGCGGCGGACGCGAACGCTTTCGCGTCTCAACTCGTAAAAGCTCTTAGAGAAGAAGCTAAGGTTATATAAGGAGAAACCCAGTGAGCAACGTATTAATTGTTGGCGAGTTAAAAGACGGAGAACTGAAAAAAATCTCCAGAGAAATCACTTCCGCAGGTAGAAAGATCGCCGATTCTATCGGAGGAAAGGTTGTGGCTCTTTTGATCGGAAGCGGAGTCGAAAAACACGCTCCCGAATTGGCCGCAGTCGGAGCCGATACGATCATCACCGTTAACGCGGGCGATTACAACGCGGAAACGTATTCCAACCAAGTCGCGGAAGTCGTCAAAGCGCAGAATCCTGCGGTGGTTCTTCTTCCACACACTTCTCAAGGAAAGGATTATTCCCCTCGTGTAGCCGTAAAGGTAGGAGCGGGAATCATCGCGGACGTAGTCGGATTCTCCGTGGACGGAGGAAAGGTCGTGGCGAAAAAACCGATCTACTCCGGAAAAGCATACGCGAACTTTAAAGTTACGAGCGCGATTCAAGTGTTCACCGTTCGTCCGAACTCGCAAGAGATCGTTCAAAAAGCCGGTGCGGGTGCGGTCGAAGCGGCTTCCCCTGGTGCGGGCGATGCGAAGGTCAAAATCGTATCTTCCGATTTGAGCGGAGGATCCAAGGTGCAACTCACCGAGGCTTCCATCATCGTATCCGGAGGACGCGGAATCAAAGGACCGGAAAACTGGCCGATTCTCCAGGAACTTGCCGACACCCTCGGCGCGGCTCTCGGAGCTTCCCGTGCGGCCGTGGACGCAGGTTGGATCTCTCACTCTCACCAAGTGGGACAAACGGGTAAAACCGTATCTCCTAACTGCTATATCGCCTGCGGAATTTCCGGAGCGATTCAGCACTTAGCGGGAATGGGATCCTCCAAATACATCGTTGCGATCAACAAGGACGGAGATGCTCCGATCTTCAAGGTTGCGACATACGGTATCGTGGGAGACCTTTTCGAAGTGGTTCCTGCGGTTACTGCCGAGTTCAAAAAAGTACTTGGATAATCAACCTGCGAAACGAATCCGAAACTCATAAATGCCTTCCTATGGGGCGGCATTTAGGGAGTTGAGCATGAGTTTTTATTCAAAAAAGTACTTGGATAATCAACCTTTGCCCATAGTTTGAAACTATGGCATTTTTGAACATCAGGAGAATCCTCCGGGGTGCCGCAGCGCTGATTTTAGTCTGCGGCATTTCTGTTTCAGGGGACCCTGGACGAGACAGATTGGGCGCGCTTCTGGGACGAATGGGAGAAATTTCCTCCTTAAGAGCGAGCGTAACGATCAATAACGAAATTTCAGGCACACTTTCTTTTAAGAAACCCAACTATTTACACGTCAAATTCTCCGATGGTAGGGTCGTATCTTCCAACGGAAGATTTCTTTGGTTTTATTCTCCCGCAAGGGCGATCGTCGGAAAACAGGATCTGCGCGGAACGTCCGGCGGAGTTTTCGGTTTGCTCAGCGGTTATGAAGAAGTGACTCAGGTCGGCGGTTCGATCCGACTGAAATCCTCCACAAAAACGTACGAAGAAATCGTGGTTACGATGAACCCTGACAATACTCCAAAATCTTTACGGATGAAACATAGAGGATCCGGAGAATACACTTCCGTGAGTTTTTCCGGCGTGCAGACGAACGTAGGTTTATCCGCTTCTCTTTTTAATTTCAGCGCACCGTCCAGCGCTCAAATCGTTGAAAATCCGTTGAACGAAAAGGAATAAACGGCTTGTCTTTCAACTCTAGGACCGACGCTCATAAAATTTTCGCGGATTTATATCGCAAACAGAGAAGTCCGGAACATCAGGAGAAAATCGACGAAGTCATCCAAAAATCGAACGATATTTTCATTCGTATCGATTTGATGAAGAAGGTCGACGAAGAGTTCGATAAGAAAAAGCAGGAAGAAAATAAGAAGTTCGACGACGAAGAGAAATCGAAACGCGCCTCCGAAAAAAGTTCCGCGTCCGCAAAAAGCGCCGCGAAAACGGCCCCTGCCAAACGGAACGAACCCCCTTCCGCGGGAATCGGATTTTTGGCCAACCTCTTCGGGGGAAACCCGGCCATCAACAAGTTCGCCAGGGAATCCGGAACGATCGAAGTCGGATTTTTAGGAAGAAAACTTCAGATCGCCCCGAGCGTTCAAAACCTGTTCAAATTCCTGAAAGAGGATCAGATCATCGCCACGATTCAGGCCCTGCGTTTCTGCGAACAACAGGGTTGGAGATATTGGAAACCGCTCGTCTACAACGTAGTATTAAATTTTAATAAACTTCTAAACAGCATCATATCCCTCGACAGCCTTTTTATCGACGAAATTTCTCCCGAAATTTTCCTCAACCGCGCCACCAAACTGGAGTTATACTACGCAAGACATCTGAGCCGCGAGGATTCCAAAGACATCATCATGACCCAGGTTCCAGAATTGATCAAAAAGGACGAAAAACTGGTTCCAAAATTACCCCAGATCATGGCCGGGTTGTCGTACGGTCTCAATTTGGAAAACGGAAGACCGAGAATGACCGACGCGATCCGCGCGTTTCACATCGTCGCCACCAAACGAATGATCACTTGGGAAGAGATCGTACAACAGCTCAACGTTCCTCCGATCAACGAGATGAAATTCCAGGGTTCCTCCGACATCATCAAGGAAGTGGAGACGACCCTGATCCGTCTCGCCGACGACATCCAAACCAGACTCAATCGGAAAGAGGAACTTCAGAATCTGCGCGAACGTTATTTCAGGATCGACGACAAAGGAAGGATGAACTTCGACTTCCTCAATCTGATCGTGGACGATTATTTCGAAAATCATGTCCCGGAAAACATGCAGTCCGCTTCCATCAAATCCGCGTTTAAAGGAACTCCGCATAAACTGATGTATCTTCTACTTCGGGATTTTCAGGCTTCGTATGCGCCCATTCTCGAAGGGACCGTCAAAATCGGCACGAAAAACCAAAGCCGCGACGTGATCATCATGTTGCCCGGACTTTTTAAGAGCGACATAGAACAGATCAACAACCTGCTCCGTTTGTTGGACGCATTCAACAAAAAATATCCGAGTTTCCAATACAGCTTCGCGACTTACAACGAACATACGACCTCCACCACGGGAGTCGAGGATCAGATCACGCAGAATCTCCTCAAACTTCTCGGAGACGCGGCCGCGTTCATGGGAAAGTTCGCGGAAAAGATCAACATCATCGTGGAAAACCACTTATTGGCGAAACAATACGAATCCACCGGGAAGTTGAACGAACGGGTTCTCGTTTCCAAAGAGAAGGTGATCGAAGAGATCAAAATTCTCCACCGATTCATCCCTTACTGCGATTCCACGTTAGTTTCCGGAAACAGACTCAACGGAAAAACGCTGGATTTCGTGTTCTTGGAGATGGCAAAACTCCTATACAACTACGCCGTGATATACAAAGACAAATTTACGATTACGAAACTGACCCTCCATAAAAAGATCGATACGGAATTGAATTCATTGATGAAAGAATACGAACGACTGGCCGGTAAACCCTACGAGACGACTAGATCGGAGGAAGCATGAGGATTCTGACGGGAGTCCAGCCATCCGGCAAACTTCATTTGGGAAATTTTTTCTCGGTCATACGAAAGCTGAAGGAATATCAGACGACGACGGATTTATTCTGTTTCGTCGCGGATCTTCATTCCCTGACCACGTTCTCATCCAAGGAAAAACAAAAAGACAACACGTACAACGCGGTATGCGATTTCCTCGCTTTGGGAATCGATCCGGATCGATGTACGTTCTGGCTTCAATCCGCAGTTCCCGAAGTCGCGGAGCTGACCTGGTATCTCAGTCATTTTATATCGGTCAATCAATTGGAGCTCGCGCATTCCTACAAGGACAAGATAGCCAAAGGATTTCATCCTAGAGGCGGACTTTTCTTTTATCCGGTGTTGATGGCCGCCGACATACTCGGCTTCGACGGAGACAAGGTTCCCGTGGGAAAGGATCAAAAACAACATTTGGAATACGCAAGGGACATCGCGGCCACTTTCAATCGGGAAGTGGGCCCCGTGTTCAAAATTCCCGAACCGGAAATCGACGAAGCCACCGCTCTGGTCCCCGGAACGGACGGACAAAAGATGTCCAAGTCGTACGGAAATACGGTCAACTTTTTCGATTCCGAAAAAGAACTTAAGAAATCCGTAATGTCGATCATGACCGACTCGGCGGGTGTGGACGAACCCAAAGATCCGGACAAAAGCCATATTTATACGATCCATTCTTTGTTTCTCGAAGGGACGGAAAAACAAAAGTTGAGGGAACGATTTCTGATTCCGGGAACCGGATACGGCGACCTCAAAAAGGACCTTCTACAGAACATTCTGGATTATTTCGCCCCGTACCGTGCCGAACGGGAAAGGATCGCCGCGGATCCGGCCTACGTGCAGGCCGCCCTCGAAAAAGGAAGAAACAAAGCGCGGCAAGCGATCGCATCCGTTCTGGATCGGGTCCGCAACGAATTGGGAATTTATCGTTTTTAAAAGGAATCTCCGTCCGGAAAATTTCCTTTTTTTCGGACCGCACAAACTCGGCCGGGAACCGATCCGGTATGAGCAGACATTTTCGAGGCTGGGTGCCTTGTTCCGCGATATCGAAATTCGCCCTCGGAACGCTTTTGGGCGTGGTTTTAGAAGCCGTTTTTCCGGAGAAGTTTCCGTTCACGATCGGCATCGTCCTACTCGCGACTTCGATCCCGATCCTATTCCTCAAACGGATTCAAGGTTTAGAATATTTAATTTTTGGAATATTCTTCTTTTCGACGCTGATCTTCGTTTTTCCGGAACGGTTTCGAATCGACGACGCGAAAAAAAAATTTCGGACGGAAACGACCGTATTCGGAGAAGCGGAACGGGGCTTTCAAAAATCCTTTCGGGAAAAAATAGGATCCGACTTGGAAAACGCCGATCTGGACTCCGATTCGCACGGCATCGCCTTGGGATTGGTTTTCGGAGAATCCAAACGTCTTTCCAAAGATTTCAAAGAAAAGGCGAAGGAAGGCGGGATATTACACCTGTTTGCGGCGTCCGGGCTGCACTTGGGAATTTTAATGGGAGTTCAGTTTCAAATCCTAAAACGGATCCCAGGACTTCCTTCTGCGATCGCGAGAATCTCGCCTCTTCTCACGGGTTTTTTATATCTTTCCGCGCTGGGATATCCCGTCTCCCTCGCGAGGGCTTGGGTCTTCGCGGGGCTGATCCTGTTTCAAGGATTGTTTTTCAGGAAACTGAGACCGGCGGATCTGCTTTTGAATTCGGCGTGGATTCTATGGATTTGGGATCCGCTCCGTTTTCATTCGGTGTCGTTTTGCCTATCCTTCGGAGCCGTAGCGGGAATATTCCTTTTTTCTAATCCGACTAAACTCGTTCTTAATTTTATGACCGACGAAAAACGGCTCGTTTCCTTTTTAAAGGAGAATCTCGCGGTCTCCTTTTCGGCGGGCCTGGGAACGATGCCCGTCCTGTTATACGCCTTCGGTTCGTTCAGTTTCGGCGCCGTGCTTCTCAACCTGATAGTGGTTCCCCTCGCCGGAATCGTGTTACCCTCGATCTATATCTCCCTACTTTTGCAGCAGACGGGAATCGATTGGATCGTCCAGCCGTCCTGGAACGTTTCGGAATTCACGATCAGAATCCTATTCTACCTTTCGGACACGCTCGCCGAACCTCTCGGATTTTATAAGGAAATGGGAAACGCGGTTTGGATCGGAATGATCGGCTGGATTTTTCTTTGTTTCGGAACGATCGCGGCCGCGTTCGTATCGGAACGATGCCTTTCTCTGGAAAACAAAAGTAAACTTACAAATATTAAAATATTCTTATCCGATTTTCCCGAAAAACCCGGATTTTTCCGGAGAAAAAACGCGGTTCTCGCGGGAGCGTTCTCCGTGGTCGTCATCGTTCTCGTACACGCGGTTTTATATGGATCCGCCGATCGTTTTCCGGAACCGAATCGGATCGTAAACAACGGATTTTTTTTCCTGTTGAGAAGAGGAGATTCCCTATTCTTCTCCGGAAAATGCAAATACGGATATAAAAAACTTTCGACGGCGTTCTATCGATCGAAGGGACTTTTTTGCGGCAGACGAAACGGAATCGACCTAAACCGAATTTTCGCGGACGACCGATCCTGTATCGACTGGGCGATGCGTTGTATCCGCTCCGATTCGAAAACTTCGATTTCGTATTCGGGAAAGGATGCGGAGTTATTGGAAAAAGAAAATCCGCGGCGCATTCGGAAAACGGAAAGGGTCCGTGAAATCGATCTGCCGGGAGGTTCCAGGATCTTATTTTTTCACACGAAGCGGGATTCCTTAGCGGAACTCGGACGAAAAACCGCGAAGGGAAACGGATGGATCGTATTGGAAACCCCCTTCGGCAGTAAGGACAATTCTCGGATCTGGAATCGGAACCGAAAACTGCTTGGGTTGGGAGAAGGTTGGGTGTTTCTGGAAAAACATGAACTCCAGAGAATACCCATTTCGGAAAGTTTCTGAGATCCGGAAATTTCTGGAGTCGAAATCTTCGGCCCCTTTAAAAAAATGGGGGCAGAATTTTCTGATCGATCCGAACGCGATCCGATCCATACTCTCCGGTTTAACCGCGGAACTTCTACCTTCCATCGATCGGATTTTGGAAATCGGACCGGGGCTCGGAGCCATCTCGCACGGTTTGCTCGAATTCGAAAAACCGGTCACACTTTTCGAAATCGATCCCGTATACGCTGCTTGGCTCCGCGAATATCTTCCCGAATTCGAACTGCGGAAAGGGGACGCTTTGCGTTTTTTGCCGGAATACGGAAACGAACGCGTTTATCTTTTCGGAAACCTTCCCTATTACATCTCCTCCGAACTCACGTTAAGCGCCGTTAAACATCTGAAAGGACTCAAGGGCGCCACCTTCCTGGTGCAGAAGGAATTCGCCAAACGCATTTCGGGAGAACCCTCTTCCATTCAATTTTACTTATCTTCTTACGGAAGTTGGAAATTGAAAAAGGACGTCAAAGCGGGTTCCTTTTATCCTAGACCCAACGTCGATTCCTCCGTATTGGAATACGCAGCCTCACCCTTTTTTCCGGACGAGTCCGGATTTATAGCGCTGGAATGCCTTTGTAGAATCGCGTTTTGGGGAAAAAGAAAAAAATTGACTTCATCGTTCCGCGACGCGCCGCTTACTTCGCTTCCTACTGAAGTGAGCGGTTCGCGGTTATTTTCGGAGGAGGAATTCAGGAACGAATGTTTCTCCGCGCTCGAACGGGCCGGAGTGGATGCTGACAAACGCCCCGAAGAATTGAAAGCGGTCCGATTCCACGAAGCGGCTTCGATCCTTTCCGAAACGATTCAGAAATTACTAATATAACCGGATTACGACTTTTTTCCGAAGTCGGCGTATTCCTGTAGAACACCGGCCGTAAACTCGGAGAACTCCGTCTCTTTTTTGAATCCGAAATGATTGAGCACGACGGTTTGAATCAGCGAATAATCGGCGAGCTTTTGCGAGATATCGATGATCATATCGGAAAGATAAATTGCGAAAACCGCGTCCTGAAATTCTCTCTTCACCAAAAGAGGTCGGTGGTGCATTTCGGCCGCGACCCGGATCGTATCGGAAAAATTCCACTTCTCGCAGATCATTCCGCCCAAAGTAGTATGAGAAATTCCTAATGCGGCTTCCTCCAAGGTCAAAGGGGAAGGGAAGGAGCGGTTGCCCAATATCTCCGAGATTTTTCCCGAAATTTCGGGTTCCAGGGAAAGGAGAATGACCCGGCCCACGTCGTGCAACAGCGCGGCGCAGACAAGAACGGTGATAGTCTGTTTTTTCCATTCCATCTTTTCCCCGAGACGTCTACAGATGAACGCTGAAAGACTGGAACGTTCCCAGATATCCTCGAATTCCTTATAACGTTCTTCGAGGATCTTTTTCGTCCCCAAACTGAGGAGGATGCTGTTCAATTCGGAAAGACCGATCACTTTGATGGCGTCGTCCAAATTCTCAACCCTGGTTCTTTGGGAAAACGAAGCGGAATTCGCAAGTTTTAGAATATTCGTGGAAAGTGATACGTCTCTTGCGACGAGTTCCGTGATGTTCTGGATCGAAGAATCCGGTTTGTTGATCAGACTCATGATCTGATTTACGTTGTCCGGAAAAGTCGGAAGGGTGTCCAACTCGGAAAGGATCTCCCCGGTTTTCTGAAGATTAATATTACGTTTTTTGAATCCGAAAGGCACTTTGATGTAGGCGGAAGTGACCCCTTCCTCCGCCTTGATCCGATACGAATCCCCTTCTATCCCTTCGTTTTTCAGCATCAGAAGGGACATCGCCAAACCCAAACCTGCCCCTTCCGATTCGTCGCCGTGATTTTCGAAAACCTCGGAAAGATCGTTGTAGGTATGCGCCTTCGAAATCCTTTCGCGAACTCTTTGATCCTCTTCGGGAAGAATCTCCACGTTGTTGGATACCTTGAGTAAAAAGCTGTTTTGATTAAAACCGAACGTGATCAGAACGTGGAGCCCGTCCCGTTCGAGTAGATCCGTATAAAGATCCTTTTTATTGATCAATTCGGCCTTGAATCGTTCCATCCCCTGCGCGTATTGGGAAGGATCCTTGATGTCCAAACCGGCTTCCTGAAATACGACCCGCTTTTGATTCGCCTTAACCGCGTTCATGATCGTCTCCCGCAGAATGGAAAAGATACATTCACGAAGCGATGTGATGTCTAGATACTGCAGATAACGGTCGAGAAGAAAGCTGATGATCTTGTCGATATTACGGTTGAGATGGGTGATTCTAAGATAAAGCGGATTTAGGGATTCGATCGGTTCGTTGAGATTCTTGACGGAGAGAAAATACCCCTCCTTTTCGTAATGATACCAATGAATCTTCATGTACCGATTTCCAAAACCCCCCGGATCGATCCGCGTCGATCCAAGGTAGAATTATGACTCTTTAAAGTTTTGTCAATCGGTACTTTTCGGTCAAAGTTCTTTCCTGTCCAGAACAACTTTTCCAAGACCGAACGACAAAAGGATCCAAAAACCGATTTGGATCAAGGAATATTCCCCGTAATAATGAACCTGGGAAAGACTTTTGGCGAGAAGGGAACTCGAAAAGAAAAACACCGTTCCCTCCTGCGGAAGAATCCAATATACGATCTCCAAAATCTGTTTTTTGAGATCCGAGGTCTGGACCACGCTCGCGGCCGCCGATTCGTATATGAACAAATCCACGAACGTGGTGAATACGAGCAGAGCCAACCCCGCGAAAAAGGCCGCGTTCTTTCCGAAACTCAAAACGAGCAGGAATCCGAACAGGATCAAGAAGTAAAAAACGGGAAACATACAAAGCGCGGCGCGCAACAAGTCCCAGGAAAATCCCGCGCCGGCAAACTGCTGTTTTACGAGATAGGTTCCGATCAAAAAGACCGCGTTCGCCGCGATCAAAGCCAGAACCCCGAAGGATTTTCCCGCGAGATACGTCAGGGAGGAAACCGGTCTTGCGAGAATCGGAACGTAGGTTTTGTTCTCCAATTCCTCGCCCAAAAGAGACACCGGTAAAAACAACGCGAGGACGGTGTTCCAAAACGCGAAAAAGATGAACACGATATAAATCTGAAAATTCGGATTTCCGGATTGATCCTCCCCTCCGACTTGGATCTGACACGAGAAATTCAAAAATAAAAAGAGAGCGGATATTATAAAAATGAAATATACGATCCTCTTTCTCAAAGTTTCGCGCAACGTAAGGAACGCGATCGAAAACGTTTTGGGAATTTGATCCTTGATCCAGGAAAGATTATTCACGATTTCCTCCGGTGACTCTTAGGAATACCTCTTCCAGCGATTCGGTGATTCTTTCGTATTTTACGATATTCGCACCCAGCGAAACGAGTTCGGCGGGAATTACGCGGACGTCCACTCCGTCTCCGGGAAGAAGTTCGATCCGGTTTTCCGCGATCTTCACTTCAGAAGATATCCTGCGTAGATAGGAATCCAAATCGCCGTTGATCGATTCCACTTGGATGTGAATCCGATTTTTACCCTCTTTCAGGGATTCCAACGGACCGAGAGCGGCTAACGTTCCCAGGTTGAGGATGCCGATCTCGTGACAGACTTTTTCCACTTCCAAAAGTCTATGAGAATTCAATAATACCGTCGTTCCTTTGCTCCGGTTCTCTTCGACGAGCGCTTCCCGAAAATCGATATAACCTTTGGGATCCAAACCCGACCCCGGTTCGTCCAAAATCAACAGTTCGGGATCCCCGATCAGAGCGGACGCGAGCCCCAATCTTTGCAACATTCCTTTGGAATATCCGGAGACCTTTTTGGAACCTGCATCCGCGATTCCCGTTTTTTCCAAAAGCGATTTGGATTTGGCTCGGATTTCGGAAGAGGGAATTCCGGCCAATTTTCCGCTCAGGGATAAAAATTCTTCCCCGGATAAAAAACCGGGAATGGAAACCTTTTCGGGTAAATAACCGATTCTTTTTCGGATCGAAGGGGAAAAAGGAAGACCGAACAGACGAAAACTTCCCGAACTTTGTTTGGAAAATCCCATAAGAATTCGAACCAAACTGGTTTTTCCGGCGCCGTTCGGTCCCAACAGACCGAAAACGGATCCTTGAGGAATCCGTAAAGAAACGCCCTTTAAGGCGTTTTGATCCTTGTATTTTTTTTGAATCGAATCGATTTCAATTGCAAATTCGGACATGAACTTTTCCTTGGAGTCAGAGCCTCTAATAGATATAAAAGACTTGGACCTTTTTTGCAAACGGAGGTTCCAAATCAAAACCGGCTCAATGATTTTTAGGGAATCGTCCCTGTCAATCCTCTGAAAGACATGAAGATTATTATCGCTAGACACGGAGAGGCCGAACCAGTTTCTCCCGGCGGAAACGACCGTCAAAGACGTCTCACGCACAAGGGAGAAGGCGACGTTCACAAAATGGCCCGCTTTTTCCAGACGGGTTTTAAGATCACGAAAATCTATCATAGTCCCTACGTAAGAACGACCGATACTGCGAAAATTTATACGGACATCCTTCATCCCGATAGGGAGACGGAATCTCTGGATTATCTCGAAGCCGGTCAGGACATATCGCGGGTTTGTCCTTTGATCAAGGAATACACCAATTCGGATACGATTCTACTGGTGGGTCATAGTCCTGACGTTTCCCTCTTTGCGGAAAAACTTTTGGGAATCGGAGGCGTGGGCAAAAGTTTTCTTTTTTCCCCGGGTGCGGCTTTGGCGGTGAACGTACCGCGCGAGAAATTTTTGGACGGGCAGATCATCTGGTTTGTTTGTCCCGATTTTCTCTGAACCTCTTTTCGTTTTTTCAGTTTACAGAAGAGAGTTTTCCAAAATTCTTACAGTTATATTTGGAACCGGGGTGTAGCGCAGTGGTAGCGCACTTCTCTGGGGGGGAAGGGGTCGCTGGTTCGAATCCAGTCACTCCGAGGTTCCGCGACCTTCCTCGTCGTTTATCAACCGGTCATCGAGTTTTTCGAAAAAAAGGAAAATCCGAAAAGACGAAAACTTTCCGAGTTTTGCAAGGGATCGATTCTTCTTCGAAGAGGAATCCGGTCTTCGTTTCCGATCAACGCGGACACCCGGCGAGTCGATAAAACGAATCGATCGCACCTTCCCGGCTTGCATGAGTTCCGGTTTGTAGAACCGTGATCACCGTATATTCGTTCGGAAGATTCCGAAAATACGAATCGAAAAACGAACGTTTCTTTTCCAAAAATCCCGAAAACCAGAATGCTCCCGAAAGGGATCCCGTCTTACCGTAGACGATTGAATTTTTTACCCCGCATTCGGACCAAAAGGCGGCGTTCTTCCAGTCTTGAAAAACCTTGGGTGCGATTCCCTTGGATTTTCCCTCGTCCTTCAAAAATTCCGTCATAAAGGCGTGTTGAAATTCAGGAGAAACGAGAACCGACTCTGACTTATATAAATTCCGTTTATCTAAAAAATGTTTTTTGAATGTTTTTGAAACGAATCCGATCCTCCGAAGAAACGCCTCGAATTCGGAATAACGGGACGGATCCTCTTCGAAAAAGGAAAGAAAAAAGGAATTGGAGGAATAATACATCGCTTCGTGCAGATTCAATTCTCTCGGGGAATCCGGAACGTGAGTTTCCTCGCTCGTTTTTCTAAGATACGGTGTCGCAAGATTCCGTTCGAGAAGATACAGCGTGATCCAGTATTTGAGCGTGGAAGCGGGGACGAACTTTCGTTTGAGAAGATCCTCCTCCCCTTGGATTCGGGGAGAAGGGTCAGTGAAGTTTGAGAATAGTGTAATTTCCTGGGAATGAATTCCCGCGGTGGAAATCAAAACCGCGAGAAACGGAAATAGGATGCGAAAACGACGCAAGCCTACTTCTTGATGAAGTGGTTGAGGATATTATCCCGAATCTCTTCGAAACGGACCAATCCCCAAGCCAAATTGACCTTTAATTTCAGGGCGTTATCGCTCATGTCTTTTTCACCCTGAGCTTTCAGCTGATCGAATCTTTGTTCGATCTTTTCCTTCCCGTCGTTGAGATCATCTACGAGTTTATCGAAAATCTCGCGGGAAGTTTGAACAGCGCCGATTCCTGCATTGATTATGTCGTTTAGTTTGTTCTTTTCCATACGGCAACCCCTCAATTCAATTTTGAGGATCTCCATTGCTATTTTTGTGCAGTGCATAAAAATAGCAATCTTTTTTTTGGTTTTTTCCTTGCCCCGAACTCGATTTCCGATGAAGTTCCGAACTCAAATGAAAACGTTCCATCTGCGAAAAATGCTTCTTAAATGTGGGAACTCCCCCGTTTTTCCCCTATTTGCTCTGTACATAGGGATTCTACTCGGTTTCGGCTGCGGAGCGGACGTAAAATCGATCGGTCCGGAGGGAAACAACTGTTCCCGAATCGAGGGTCTTCCCGGCCCGGAAGACATCGCCTTGGATTCGGAGGAAAAAATCCTCTATGTTTCAAGCCACGAAAGGAGAATTTCCGATCAAACCGGAAAACTGTTTTGGATCGATCTCAAACAATCTCCGTCACCGCAACCGAAGGAATTACCGGTGCAATTTCCTCCGGAGTTCCGACCACACGGAATCAGCCTTCTTAAAACCGGAAATTCCTACCGCATTTACGCGATCTCTCATCCCAAGGAATTCTCCCGACATACGATCGAAATTTTCGAACGCGACCGGGATCGCAAATGGTCCCATGTGGGAACTCTCACGGATCCTTTGATCACAAGTCCCAACGATCTGTTCGTCGTCTCCGAAAACGAAATCTACCTCTCCAACGACCACGGCTCGGGCGGAATTGCCCGTTATCTTTTGTGGGACGATCTTTTTGGATTCAAACGCGCCGAGATTTCCTACTTCGACGGCAAATCCTGGTCCAACCTCGGCAATCCCTTGTCGTACGGAAACGGAATCCTTCATATCAAGGACGGGAAAGGAAACGAATTTCTCTATCGATCCGGATATTCGGACCGCAGCGTTTTCCGTTTCAAGATACGCAGGGATAACGGTAAACCGGTGTTAGGCGAACCGGAAAAGATTTATCTGGATTCCGGCACCGACAATCTGGAAACGGATTCCAAAGGTAGAATCTTCGTGACCGGCCACGGCTCGACGTATCAATTCCTGAGACATATGAAAAATTCCGAATATAACGCTCCGACCCAGGTGTTTAGGATTTCCCAGGACGGGAATTTTAAGGAAGTATTTTCGAACCGAGGAGATCTGATCTCCGCCGGCAGCACCGCGATTCCGTTCGAGAACCGTCTTTATATCGCCCAGGTTTTCAATCCTTTCCTTCTGAATTGCGAATTCAAGAACGAAGATTGAGCTCGTTTCGAAAAAAGGAGTCGGGCGAAAAAATAAGACTTTTTATATATAAGAATTTTAATTTTCTTTAATGTATAAATAACGTGCGGATCGAATCCGCGTAAACCGTACCCATAAGATCATAACCGACAGGATTGGGATGGATCGGATCGGTTTGCGGATACAAGGGAATCGAATTCTCCGTTTGTAAAAAAACGGTTTCCATATCCGCGATCGGATATCGGGACCCGAGACTTCTGAGATAAGGATTGATGAGAAGGATTTTTTCCCTATAACCGGTCTGAATCGTCGGCGGAAGTACGGTGGGCATAACGATACCGTTGCTTTTCGATCGGATTTCGTTTAACAAAAATTCGTAATTATCCGGAAATCGTTCGATCGGATAACCGGAAACGTCGTTGGTTCCCAATTCCACGATCCATAGATCCTGTTCTCCCGTAAGGGCGGTTCCGATTTCAATCGTCCATCCGGGAACGTCCCTGCCCGAAACGGAGTAATCCGTAACCGTAAAACGGTTTCCCAACTTCTCCCGAAGCCCGAAACCGTCCGACCTTTGGGAAAGGGAATCCCCGATGATTCCGACCCTCAATAAGGGACCGGTCAAAGGAAGGAGCGCGGAAAGTCCGCGTTGCCCCTCCTCCTTTCCGGCGCAGCTAATAAATAAGAAAAATAGAATATTCCAGAAAGTAAGAATTCGCCCCGCTTTAGGAACGGACGCGGAATTCGAACTCATTTTTTCCTGCGGAAATAGATCTCCGCCTGGGCCCGAACCAGTTTTCTCGTCGTGGACGGGGAAACAGAAACGGTCTTTTTGTAGAATTGCGGCGAGTTTTCTTTGAGATAAGTTTCGACGGTTTCGTTCCGTTTGGTTCCCTCGCTGAATACGAACGTATCGATCGAATCCAAAGTTTTTACGAACGACTCCGAGGGAACGGGAAGTTCTCCCGGAATAAACTCCAGAACTTTCTGATCCGGATAATTTTTTCTCAAATGAAAATACGGATCGGGAATCGCCTGAAGGTATACTTTTTTCGAATATTTCAATTCTGCGACGATCTCCTCCGAGAATTTTTTTCCCAGATCGAACTCGGGATTGAGAAAACCCACCTTACGATAGGCCAAAAACAGAACGATCAAATTGCAGAACAGAATTCCCGAACTCGTATAAATGACGCGTTTACGATCCGATTCCTCCAGAAGAATTCCGCCTAACGCGGAAATGGGAAGCGTCAGATACATCACGTAATAGAATTCCGTGGAAAGAAAAAGGAAGAACAGCGTTCCTCCGATCCATACGAAAAGGATTCGTAAAAGTCGTTTTCGTTTTCGTTTTCGTTTTCGCGTAAAAACGAAT
>NZ_NPEF01000006.1 GCF_002811955.1 Leptospira ellisii | reverse complement strand
TCACCGGCCGCAAACAAGCGGAAGTGGATCGACTGGAATTAGAAAGACGTTTGTTACACGCGCAAAAGCTGGAGAGTTTAGGCGTTTTAGCCGGAGGAATCGCGCACGACTTCAACAATCTCCTCGGTGGAATTTTCGGTTATATAGATCTCGCGCGCGAAAAGATGGCGGCGGCGGATCCTGCGGCGAAATATTTGGACAAAGCCGTCAACGTCTTCAACCGAGCCAAGGATCTGACGCAACAACTCCTCACCTTCTCTAAAGGGGGAAAGCCGATTCGAAAAACGGGAACTTTGGCCCCCGTTCTGAACGATTGTGTCCTATTCGCGCTCAGCGGCTCGAACGTTTCCTGCCGTTTCGATATCGACGAAGACTTGGACCTTTGCGACTTCGATGAAAATCAGATCCATCAAGTGATAGAAAACATCATCATCAACTCCGTACAATCCATGCCGTTGGGCGGAAACATTCAAGTGAGCGCCAAAAACGTCTTTTTGAATTCCGAAAATTCCCTTCGTTTAAAGGAGGGAAAATACGTTATGATCTCGATCAAGGATTCCGGAATCGGAATTCCGAAAGACCTTTTGCCGAGAATTTTCGAACCGTTTTTTACGACCAAACAAAAAGGAACGGGACTAGGTTTGGCGACTTCCTATTCCATCGTTCAAAAACACGAAGGTGGAATCGAAGTGGATTCCAAATTGGGAATCGGCAGTACGTTCCATATCTTTCTTCCCGTTTCCAAAAACGGAATCCCTTCCTTGTATTCGAAAAAGGAAAACGATCATAGCGGTCTAGGAAAAATACTGATCATGGACGACGAGGAATTCATCCTGGAAATCGTTTCGGATATGCTTCGGCAGATGGGTTATAAAACGACGAACGCCAAAAACGGAACGGACGCGATCGATCTTTTTCTATCCGCAAAAAATTTCGGAGAACCTTTCGACGCTCTCATCTTCGATCTTACGATTCCAGGAGGAATGGGCGGGGAAAAGACGATCGCGGAAATCAGAAAATACGACCCGGACGTGATCGCCGTCGCTTCCAGCGGTTACTCCGAAGATCCGGTCATATCCTCTCCGAAGGAATTCGGATTTTCCGCAAGCCTGCGAAAACCGTTTCGAAGAAACGACCTAGCGGAACTTTTGGAGGAGCTATTCCGTTCGAGACTTCGGTCTGCTGCGGCGGAAGTTTCGGAGGATACGAACTCCGATCCGGATTTTGTTTAATCCAGGTTTTCGATTTTTCATTTACAATCGCGTAATAAAATCGGACCGTTCTTTTCCTATGATCGAAATCGATTCCGACGGAATCAAAAAAATGAGACTCCGAACGGGAAGTAATCTTTTTATATCGCTCGCCGAGACGGAATTTCGAATTACGGCTTCCTCCGGGATCGTATCGGTGAAGAAGGTTTCCGAGGCGGATGCGGTCCTATTGTTCGCCGATTCCACGGCGGGTTTAAAATCCTCCTTCGGGAAGATACTGAAATTCCTAAAAGAAGAAACCGTACTTTGGATCGCATATCCTAAAAAGTCCTCGGGAATCGAAACGGATCTGAGCCGGGATCACGGTTGGAATCCTCTTACGGAAAACGACTACGAGGGTGTCGCATTAATATCGTTAAACGACATTTGGTCGGCGCTTCGTTTTAAAAAATCGGAAACAGTAAAAAGGGGAGGTTCTAAGGCGGAAAAACAAAAACGCCCGGAACTTTCCAAATTCATAAATTACGGAAAGAAAACCGTAAATCTTCCGGAAGACGTAAGAAAAGCCTTTTCGAAAAATAAGAGCGCCGGAAAAAATTTCGATCTGCTTTCCTGGTCCCATAAACGGGAATTCATAGAATCGGTTTTGGAGGCGAAAACCCCGAAGACGAGGGAAAATAGGATCCTTAAGATGTTGGCGGATCTGAGTTCCATCAGGGTAAAATCGAAAAAGTAGTCCGCCGTTTCGCTTCCGAGTAATTCAGATATTTTGAATATAGGGATCTTTTGTACTTGTAAAAACAGGCGGTTTTAAAATCGTTGTCTTATACGGCGCGTCTCTGCAAGAAAAGACGCAGATTATCTCGATTCCAACCTTCCTCTCTTTCGTCGACGTCGACTTTTTGATCTTCCGGATTCGCATCTTGAAAATTCAAAGTATCAGAGGTGCCCGGGATTATGGGATGATTCGATATTTTACGAGGAACATCTAATGAAAAAATCGAAGTTTAGCGAACTAAACTTATCGGAAGAAATTCAGAAAGCGATAGCGGAAATGGGATTCGAAGAGGCTTCTCCGATCCAATCAGAAGCGATCCCCATCATCCTAAAAGGCAAAGACATCATCGGTCACGCGCAGACGGGCACCGGTAAAACCGCGGCGTTTGCGATCCCTACGATCGAACTTCTCGAAGCGGACCAAAAGGAATTACAGGCTCTGATCCTTTGCCCTACCCGCGAACTCGTCATTCAGGTCAGCGAACAATTCCGGAAACTCATGAAATATAAGGGAAACTTCGAAGTGGTTCCGATTTACGGAGGTCAGGAAATCGACAGACAACTCCGCGCTTTGAGAAAAAATCCGCAGATCGTAATCGCGACACCGGGAAGAATGATGGACCACATGCGACGCGGTTCCATCCGTTTGGACGACATCAAAATCGCGGTTTTGGACGAAGCGGACGAGATGTTGGACATGGGATTTCGGGAGGATATGGAAGTGATCCTCAAAGACACGCCTTCCGACCGTCAAACGATCATGTTTTCGGCGACGATGACGGACGACATCCTGAATATGATGAAACGTTTCCAGAAACATCCCCAGATAATCGACGTCACCCATCAGAAGCTGAGCGCCCCGAAAATCGAACAGATCTATTTCGAAATCCAGGAAAATGCGAAAGGGGAAGCCCTCGCCAGACTGATCGAACATAGGAATATAAAACTCGCATTAGTTTTTTGTAATACGAAAGCGCAAGTGGACACGCTCGTCGAACTTTTAAAATCCAGAGGTTATTTCGCGGAAGGATTACACGGCGATCTAAATCAAAAACAAAGGGACAAAGTGATGAACGGCTTCCGAAACGGAAGTGTCGAAATCCTTGTGGCGACCGACGTTGCCGGAAGGGGAATCGACGTAAACAACGTGGAAGCCGTCTTCAACTACGATCTTCCGCGGGACGGAGAGGATTACGTTCATCGGATCGGAAGAACGGGAAGAGCCGGTAAAAAAGGGATCGCATTCTCCTTTATAGTGGGCAAACAGATCTACAATCTCAAAAAGATAGAACGTATCAACGGAATCAAAATCGAACCCGGGAAAATCCCCACGTTAGACGATCTTGAGGAAACTAAAATCAGCTCCTACACCTCCAAAGTAAGGGGGATCGTGGACGCGGGACATTTGGGAAAATACGTAAACCAGGTGGAACGGTTGATGGGAGAGGATTACACCGCACTCGATATCGCCGCCGCACTTTTTAAACTTACGATCCATAAGGAAAGCGTCTCCTTCGACGAATCGGTGAAATTCGAATCCGATTTCAAATACGAAGACCGGAAACCGTCCCGAAAATCCGGCGGATTTAAGAACGGAAACTTTTCCGGTAAATCGAAAGGACATCGAGGCGGCGGAAATTCACGTTCTTCCGGACCGAAGTTCGACAAAAAGACGGCCGGCCATGACAAAAAATCCTCCGGCGGGTTTTCCCAAAAACGGAAGAAAAAATAAGTTTCCGGCGTTTAAGCGGAAGTAGATCTAAAATTCTATTTTCCGCCTCCGGATTTCTGCCGATCATTAAAACGAAATTCCATCCTTTCGATAGAAGGGAAGATCGACTTATGACCGCATTTTCTTTTTCCATCTGTAAACGAACTCTGCTGTTCCCGATCCTGTTTTTGATTTCGGGGTCGTTTGCCATATTCTCCCAGGAAACAAACGATTCCTCCTTGAACATGAGGATGGTTCCTTTTTGGAAGGGGGAAGTGGAAGCGGTTTATCGGGGAAAAGGAAAAGTCAAAATCCGCATACGAAGGGGTTCCGTTTTTTACGGAAAGGAAGAAGAGGAAATCAAAGCCGTTCTCGAAAGAAAACCCTCTTACGCCGTTTTACAAACCGATCCAGAGAAGGAAATCGGTTCCTTTTTCATTCGCAGAATTTCCGTCTCATATCAACCCACGACGCGCGGAAAAAAGGCGTCCGAAATAGAACTTTTCGGGACGTTCACGGCGAAGGAAGGAATTCCGGAAAGACTTCTGACGGCGGGAACCTTTATCCAGGACTACAAAGCGGAAACTGCCTACGTGGAACCGGGAGCCTTTTTTACGGAAGAAAGAAGAAGAACTCGGCCCGCGAAACAACTTCGACATCCTAAGGACGGAAAGGAGATGGTTTTCGTTTCGGGCGGTTACGAACAGAACGGGGAATTATTCTACGAATCCATGGGATTCTTCCTTCACGGACAGGGTGGTGACGCCTCCGAGGATAACTACAATCCCTTTTATTTCAAACCGGAACGGGGAAATCTCCAGGACGTGCCCTCGTTCTACATGGACAAATACGAAGTTACAAATCAAGAATATTATAAATTTCTAAAAGAAACGAACACTCCTCCTCCGCCGCATTGGAAAAACGGCGTTTATCCCGCGGGCAAAGAACATCATCCCGTGGACGGAATCACGTATCGAGAAGCGGAAGGATACGCCCGTTGGTCGGGAAAACGTCTTCCGACTGAAATGGAATGGGAAAAAACCGCCCGAGGCACGGGTATTACTTGGATGATCAACAGGGACGAATCCTATTCCTTCTTTCCCAATCCTCTCGAATATCCTTTTGGAAACGAGTTCGATTCTTCCCTCTGCAACACTTTGGAAAGTAAAATCATGGGAACGATTTCGGTTTACGAACTCCCCAAAAAATCGGCGAGTCCGTACGGCGCGATCGGAATGTGCGGTAACGTCGCGGAATGGACGAGTTCCGATTATCTTCCGTATAACGGCCATTCGCTGAAACGAAATACGTTCGGAAGAATGCACAAAGTCATCCGAGGAGGATCCTTTTCGTCCACAAAAGAGGAATCGACCGCGTATCACCGATCCTTCGGAGGCATTCCGAACTTAAGAACGGATCGAAGAGCGGGAATCCGCCTCGTTTGGGATCCGCAGGGTAAATAGAAGCCGGATAATCGGACCGAAACGAGAAGTTGCGGATTCCGTTCGCGACCTTCTAAGTGACCCTGGCCTTATAGAGCAGCTTATCCAAAAGCGAAGGCGAAATTCTACTGATCCAAAACGCCAACAACTCCCTCATTTGCGAAGGATAAACGTCCCTCTTTTTGGTTTCGATTCCCTTCAGAATTTTGACGGCCACTTTTTCCGCTGACAAACCGTTTTTGATTCCTTCGTCCATGATCCCGTAAGCCGATCCGTCCGAAGCCAAAGCCTTGATCGAAATATCCGTCCTCACATAACCGGGAGAGACTGTCATAACGTGCATTCCGCTTTCGAACGATTCGAGGCGAACGCTGTCCATAAACGCCTGCACCGCGTGTTTGCTGGCCGCGTAACCGGATCTATATTGGGTCGCGAATCTTCCCTGAAGCGAGGAGACCGCTACGAAATGTCCCTGGTTTTGTCTCAGATCGGATTCCAGAATCCTGTAAAGGTTGACTAACGCGAAGAAGTTCACGTTCATTAAACTTTCGTAAACTTTAATGTCCGTTTCCTTCGCAAGCGCCCGCATGCTGATTCCCGCGCTGTGAATCAGACCGTCGATCCTGCGGACCTTCTTTCTGAATTCTTCCGCGGTTTTTTTAAGGTAGGAAAGATCCGAAACGTCGCCGGGAAGCGGAATGATCTTATCGGGATAAACCGCTTCGTTCTTCAAGTCTTTGAGAAGATCCTTTCTGCGCGCGGAGGCGCCTACGTAGGCACCTCTGCGGTTGAGTTCCAAAACCAAAGCCTTGCCGATGCCGGAACTTGCGCCCGTAACCAAAAACGATTTTTCGAGGAAAAAAGAGGTCATAGTTTTAAACCCGACCGACGTTAGCAGAATTCCGAAAAAATGCAAATGAAAATAGCGTCAAAAAATCCTTTAGCAAATGAGGTTCCGCAAAAAGATGATCCTATAAAAACCCAGAAACGTTTTGACCGTATGGAATCGAGAGGCTCTACATGAATACTCTGCAGGAAATGAAGGACCGGATCCGTTTTAGAAACACGGACTTTCAAAGAAATTACGAAAGTAGATATTATTGGTTTCCGGAAGAATCACCCCCCTTCTGTATCATAGAAGTCAATCAGTATGATCCGTACCACGACATGACTCTTTATCTGGAAGTCGACCTGACCAATTTGAGAATCGTAAAATCCGCCGTGGAGGAAAAAAGGGTTCCGTACGAAACCTGCCCCGCCGCAATCCGAACCTACGATTATTTGGTGGGGGAAGAGATGTCCTACTCCAAATTGATGAATCGTTTCCCCGCCGATAAAACGTTAGGCTGTCTTCACATCAACGAATTGATCCAGAACGCCGCCATGAATTTCCATTCCGCATACGCGTTTTATCTTAAGGAAAGAAATTTTCCGGCGCCTTTGGACGAATACAAAATGTACGAAGGCGATCTGACCGCCCGTGAAAGACGCGAAATCGGAAGACATTGGTGGATGAAGGACAGAGGGGTCAAAAATTCCTGTTATTCCTTTTCTTCCCGTCACGAAAAACCGGAGCTGAAAGAACAAGTGAAACATCTTGACAGTATCACGGCGATGATGGTAAAAGAATTTAAGAAGTCGAAAAAGGCCGATTCTTAAAATCCTTTTCCGATTTTTACGCCCGCTTAGCTCAGGGGTAGAGCATTTCCCTCGTAATGAAAAGGTCGCCGGTTCAATTCCGGCAGCGGGCTGTTTTCAAAAACTCTTGCCGTTTCTTTCGCCCTTCCCAATCTGACGCAATGTCGCAATTGATCCTGATTCCGGTTTGTTTTTTAGCGGGATGGATTTTTAAACGGACAAGAATTTTTCCGGAAAACACGGCGACGGTGCTCGGAAATTTCATCATCTACGTATCGCTTCCGTCTCTTATTCTGGCTAATTTACCTTCCTTAACTTTGGAGCCTTCCCTCGGATTTTTGATTCTTATGCCCTGGCTGGTTTTCGGAATATCGATTCCTCTGTTTTACGCGGCCGCCCGTTATTTCGGCTGGTCTTCCGATACGAGAACCGCCGTCATTTTGTGCTGCGGTTTAGGAAACACCTCCTTCGTCGGACTTCCCGTTTTGAGGATGTTTTACGGGGAAGAGATCACTTCCGCAGTTCTGATCGCGGATCAGTTCGGAACTTTTTTGTGTTTGGCGATTCCCGGTTTTATACTGGCCGTTCTCTATTCTCCGCAAGGACAAAAAGGAAGAAAATCGAAATGGATCGGATCCATTTCCAAAAAGCTATTCACCTTCCCTCCGTTTCTTGCTTTACTTTTTTCGTTTTTCCTAAGACTTTTCACCATCCCGGAATCGGTTGATTCCGTATTCAAAATCTTAGGAGAGACGCTGGTGCCGATCGCCCTTTTTACCGTCGGGTTTCAACTTCGTTTTGAACGTCCGAATTCGGAATCCACAACGAAAACGGAAACTTGGATCTCACCATTAACATTAGGACTAATTTATAAATTGCTTTTCGCGCCGATTTTCATACTTCTTGTCTACCGGTTTTTCGATGTACAAGCGAATCACCTGCGAGTTTCCGTATTGGAGGCCGGAATGGCGCCGATGATTACCGCGTCCATCGTTTCCCTACAAATGGGATATCGTCCCGATCTCTCAGCGGCCTTTCCGGGGATCGGAACGATCCTTTCGATTCCGACCGTGTCGTTATTCTATTTCGTATTGGAGAATTTTTTCTGACCGATTACTCTGAATTACTGATCGATCTTTTTTCCGCCGTAAAAACGGGAAAGACGGAAGAAATCCAAAGGTTACTTTCCGAGATGGAAGGAGAACCCGCTCTTCTCCAATGGCTGAAGGAATATAAGGATAGTTACGGTTCCGGTGTTTTATCTTGGGCCGTTAAGAATACGGATCAGGAAGCGGTGGAGCTTTTACTCTCCGCGGGAGCCGATCCGGACGAGACCAACTCCCGCGGAGAAACCCCGCTTCTTACCTGTTTGGATCTCGGCAACGAAGAGCTCATCCGAATTTTTTTGGAAGCAGGCGCGGATTGTAGCCGCAAGGACTTTTCGGGAAATACGGCGTTAACTAAAGCGGTCAGTACGGGGAACGCAGAAATCGTAGAATCGGTTTATGAAAATCCGACGTCCACACCCGATCTGGAGGAAAGAAATGGAGAAGGTTACACACCCTTTCTTTTAGCGGTCGATCTGGGTCATCTTTCGATCGTGGAATATTTTTTGAATCAGGACGCCGATTTTTTAAAAAAGAATTCCGAAGGAAGAACCGTACTACATCTCACTTCGCTGCACAACGATTTCGAGATATTGGATCTATTCCTCGAAAAGGAAGAGACGAAATCGATTTTGGAAAACCGGGATGCAGACGGGAACACCGCCTTACTTTTGGCCGCGTCCCACGACAGCGTGGAATGTTTGGAACGGCTGTTGAAAATCGGGGCCGATCCATTAAAAAGAAACGCTTCCGGTAAAACGGGATTGGAGGAAGCGGATCGTCAAAAGTATCATCACGTCGTTAAGATTCTCAAAAAAGTTCTGACGGATCTTCTTTTCCGGTCCGCGGAGGAAGGAGACGAAGAAACAACCCTGCAAATTCTTTCCCTGGGAATCTCCCCCAACTCCATCGACAAAGAAGGAAATACTCCGCTTCATTCCTCGGTGGAAAAGGATCGGATTTCTCTCGTCCGTATTCTGTTAGAATCCAACGCGTCTCCGTTCCTAAAAAACCTAAACGGAAAATCACCGCTGGATTTGGCGAAAGATTCCGAAAACGGAGAAATGATCTCGCTTTTAGAACCGGAGCCGGAAAAGGAATAATCGACCGCCAATGTTCCGAAAAAAGAATTCGGAATCAGGCGGTCATACGAATCGTTTGCTCAAACGATCCAAAAGTTCGTTCGCGTTTTCCGAAACGATCAGATTCTCCTTGGTTTCCGAATCCAGAAATCCGTCCTTTACCATCCTTTCCAATTGTTCGAGAAGATGATCGAAATATCCTTTGACGTTTAACAATCCCAGAGGTTTCGAAATCAGTTTCAATTGATTCCAAGTGGTGATTTCCACGAGTTCGTCCAAGGTTCCGATTCCGCCGGGAAGAGCGATAAAACCGGAGGATCGTTCATACATCCTGTACTTTCTTTCGTGCATGGAGGAAACGACCATAAGGTCTTTCACCCGATCGTGTTTCACTTCCTTCACCGAAAGGAAATCCGGAATGATTCCGGAAACGGAACCGCCCTTCTCCATAACGGCGTCGGCGATCGTTCCCATGATTCCGACGGAGGCTCCGCCGAATACCAGATCGAAATTTTTTTCCACCAGAAGACGCCCTAACTCCCGGGCCGTATCGGCATAAATAGGATCGGTGCCCAAACGGGAACCGCAAAAAACGCAAACCGCGGATTTGGTTGAATTCATGATATTTTATTAGAAACCTTTCCTGAATGGAATCGGCCGATTCCCCCGTTTTATCGAGCGTTAAATTTTCGTTTATCAAAAAGCAAAAAGATCCGGGAAAAATCGTTCTGTAACATTTTTCTTTTTCCATACGGCTGAAAAAAATGTTTGAATTTGGAATTCCGTCGATTTACTTAACTCTCACTCCGCAGTCGTATGAAAAATCCAATTCTAAAATCAGTTCTTCCCGTTTTGTTTTCGGTCGTTCTCCTTCAATCTCAGATCGACGGACAAACCCGCCCCGTTCCTCCGAAAACGCCAGAGGTTTTGGAGGCGGAAGCGAACGAACTCGAAACCAAGGCCGGAAAAAGTCAGGATCCTGTGACCAGACAAAGACTGATTTTGGAGGTTCAGCGGAAACGAAACGAAGCCACCGAATTGAGAAACGCGAAACACGAAGAGGAATTGGATCGGGTCCCCAAAGGGGCCACGTTCGAAATCGGAATTTTATTTCAACAAGCCACTTGGGTTCCGGAATCCCTCGCAAGAAGACAAAACGTGGCGGCCAACGAAATCAATTCGTTTCTTTATACGAGCGGAACGTATCAAAGCGTGAATACAATCGCGTCGCTCGGCGGTTTCGACGCGCATCTGCTCAATAACAACGGCAACTATTACTCCGATCCTCAGGGAAATACGAAAACCGCCTATCCGATACGATTCTTATTTTTGACCGAATCCAAAAAATTCGGAGTCGAGGCCTCTTTTCTGGATTTCAGAATCAGACCTTCGTATTCTTCGATCAACGTAAATCCCACGCCGGAAAACCTGAATCAGTTTTATAGCGTATATCAACCTCAACTCCGTAGAACGGATATCCAGCTGAACTTCCTCTATTTTTTTGAAACGGGATCCGGAACGAGGATCGGACCTTCCTTAGGAATCCGAAATCTCGACACTTATTCCAAGGAATACGGAAACCTTCCCGGCGGATTGGGATTCGGAAATATGGAGGAAAAGGGCGGCGGATTGGGACCTCAGATCGGTTTCAGAATCGTGAAAAAACTGAACTCCTACTTTCAATTACACGCGAACGCGGACTACTTTCAAACATTAGGAAAATATCATTTAAAAACGAACGGGACCACGGTTTACAACGGCGTTCAAAATTTTCTGATAACGGAAACGGCCGGATCAGCGGGAGAAAATCTGTTAAAACGAAACGGGTATCAGTTGGATTCGGGAATTTCGTTTGCCAGAACGAGTTGGCTTCGTTTTACGATCGGATTTCAATATACGGAAATGAGATCCCACGTGACCGGTTATAATTACAACGCGTCCTTACTTTTACCGGACGTGATCAGCGTCACTTCCCTAAACACGATCACCAAACCTCTGGACTTGGCCGCCACAAGACCCGCTTTGGAAAAGGAAGTCGTGGACGCCTATTACGGATTCTACCTAGGGGTTTCCCTGATTCTCTAAATCTTCTACTTTAGAAGAAGATCATATATATCGCGGGATCATATCTTTAAAGACGAGGGGATCCGAAATCTGGCGTAAATGATTCCGTAAATCGGACGACTTTGCTGCGGAGGCCGCGGGGAAAAAATCAAGACTTCGATTCCGACCTATCGAAAAACCGGAATCGAATCGTGGATGTGAGAAAAAGTTTACTTTACTGCAACGGGAGCGAGTTTAAACCAACCGGCTCTTTCGATGAGGGCGAATCCGCCGAAGAGAACTCCGTTGTAAAACAAATCCCCGAGAAGAGTGTTATGAAAGAACGGAATCGCCATTACGTAACTCTGAAAAAGGCCGTTCAGATCGTAGGAATAATATCCCAAAGCCCAAACGTAAAAATTGGTGACGATAAAAAAGGCGAAGGAACCGACTAAGGACGATAATACGACCTTCTTGACGGAAGAGGATTCCCGAAGTCTCCAGCCCGCAACTACCATCAAAAGAGTCATCGCGTAAACAGCCAGCATCTGATCGTGAAAACCGATCAAAAGATCGCTGATCAAAAGTGCTCCGACGGGAATCAGAAGAGAAAGCTTTTTGGAAACGAAACGCGCACCCGCAAAAAGGGAAATCGCAAGGACGGGCGTAAAGTTCGCCGGATGAGGCAAGTAACGGCTCGCGACCGCGATTAAGATAAGGGAAAGGACGATAAGACTTTTTGAACGTATCATACAGAGCCTAAAAAGTATTTTTTAGAACTATACTTCAATTTTGCGGCTCCCGTCAATCCAATCCCGGTCCGAAACGGCTGAAAAGGGATGCGAATCGATCCGCGGAGAAAAAAATTGACGATATCAACTTCCCAACGATCCGGAGGAATTTCCCGATGAAAACCAACTCGCTCGGCGAAGAAATCAGCAAACTTCAGGAAGTTACCGCGGTTTTACGCGGAGAAAACGGATGTCCTTGGGACAAGGAACAGGACCATCAAACCTTGGTTCCGTATTTGATCGAAGAATCCCAGGAAGTGATCGAAGCGATTCTAAAAAAGGACGACGAACTTCTCAAAGAGGAACTGGGGGATCTGCTTTTTCAAGTTGTCTTTCACGCGAGACTGGCGGAGGAAAGACGAGCATTCGACTTAAGCGACATAGCGAAAGGCGTGTCGGATAAGTTGATTTTCAGACATCCCCACGTGTTTCGTCCCGAGGAACTCAGCCTTTCCTCCTCGCAGGAAGTGATCGAAAATTGGGAAAAAATCAAGGATAAGGAAAAGAAGAAACCGAGTTCCTCGTCTATTTTCTCAGGTATCCCGGAAAATTTTTCCTCCCTTTTAAAGGCGGAGAAATATCAAAAGAAGGCCGCAAAGACCGGCTTCGATTGGAAAGATATTTCTGACGTGCAGGACAAGGTCCGCGAGGAAATGGAGGAATTTTTGACGGAATGGGGCCACACGAAGGCCGACGGAAACAATCAGATTCGTATCGAAGAGGAGTTGGGTGATCTGCTTTTTAGCCTCGTAAACCTCGGAAGACATTTGGGGATATCCGCGGAATCGGCGCTCACGAGAACCAACGCAAAATTCAAAAGTAGATTCGAATATATAGAAACGGAACTGCATTCGCGCGGAAAAAACGTTTCGGAATCGGATCTACAGGAGATGGACGAACTTTGGAACGAGGCTAAATCCTTAGAAAAATGAAAGAGCCAGATTCGCTTCAAGCGAGAATTCGGAAAACGGAAACGTTGATCTCTTTTTTAGGAAAGGAGTTCCGTCTCACGCCTGAAACCGAATCCCAAGAATGGCCTCGTTCCTTCGTATTCGGATTCGAAAACGAAACATATCGGTCCGTATTCTCCATTTTCGGTTCTTTCACATTACTCCCGTTAAACGGTAAAACCCCCGCCGGAAATTCTCCGATCTATTATCTCAGTCTGGATTTCGATCCTTCCTCCGAAGAACTCGTGTGGACCGAACCGGACGGACAATGCGTAGAACCTTTGGAACAAATCCCGGAAAAGTTGGAACGTGCGGTTTCCGTTTACGAAGCGGGAATCGCGGAAATCGGCTTGGGAGATTCAGGAATTTGAAAGTCCTCGTTTTAGATTCGGGAGCCACGGTTCGAAAAATCATATCCTCCTTTTTTCCCGCGGAGGACTTTCGGATTTTGGAAGCGGGTTTCGCCAAAACGGGTCTGGATCTCGCTTTCTCCGAATACTTCGACGTGATCACGGTGGGAATGATTCTTCCCGATTCAGACGGTTTCGACGTCTGTAAACTGATACGGAACGGCCTTCGAAATCAAAAACAAAGTCCATGCAAAAATTCTAAAATATATCTGATCACGTCCGGGGATATAGAATCCAATCGCGTCAAATCGGCGGAATGCGGTTTCGACGGAATTTTTCCGAAACCCGCCGATATCGAGGATTTTAAGACGGTGATCAAGGAAATCATAGATCTCGCCTACGGCTCCAACGAAACGGCGGCGCCTAACTCCAAAACGGGAAAAATACTAATCGTGGACGATTCGGAACTGAACCTTCTTCTTTTGGGAAAAATACTGAAAAAAAACGGATATACGTTTCAGGCCTTTACAGAAGGAAAAAAAGCGTACGACTTTCTTCAAAACACGGACGAAATCATTTCCTACGTTTTTACGGATTGGATCATGCCCGGATTTTCAGGCGAGGACCTCGTCGGCGCGATCCGAAATCAAAAACGTTACGACGAAATTAGAATCGCGGTTTTGACCGGCTTGGAAGAAGACGCGGATCTCAGCGAATCCGCGAATCTAAAGGACGTGCACATTCTTCCCAAACCGTATTCGGAGCGTAAAATTCTGGAGTATATTCAAAAAATCTAATTAACTGCGGGGAACTGGATTTCCCGAACCACGTCCGCATGACAATCCGTGCGGAATTCTCCGGAAAAGGATTTTAAACCCGAATACCACTGGCCGTTTTCGTATTGAAGATCGTTCCAATAAAAAAACAGGGTCGTTTCCCCGAACTGATTGTTCAACTGTATCTGTTGGATTTCTCCCGCGGGAGAAGGTTCTTTTTGAAAGGATTCTCCGAAAAAGGAGACCATCTGGATTTGATAAGGTTCTGCCCGATACGGAGTTCCCTCTTTGCGTTTGTTTCCCGGTTGAAGTTTCCAGGAAAGAACCCTTATTTTAGAAAGTTCCTCTAACTTTAAGGATTTTGAATACGTAATTCCGCCCTTTTTATGTTTGAATTTGAATTCCAAGGAGGGATTTTTCCAATAACCTTCCACCTCGCGACCGTCGCAGAGGACGAGTTTCACCTTTTTTTCGCCTTTTTCGTCGACGCCGGTTCCGGTTTGTTTGGAGGTTTCCCCTCTTTGATTTCGATTGTCTCCGCTCACGTTCGGTTCGGAAGGAGGAATAGGTTCCTTGGGGGATTTTTGGGAAAACGTCGGAGTCGATACGAACAGAGCGAAAAGAATAAAAAAGGAGACGATTCTTCGGAACGAATCGTGAATCGAAAGGAAGAATGAGAATCTCATGCGGTTCTTGAAATTCCCGACCCGAAACCGGGCCGGAAATTTGCGGGAAACTTAAAGTCGTTTTTGAATCGCTTCCATAAACTGGAAAGTATCCAAAGCCTTCGCGTTAGGATCGGTGCAGAGAAGAGTCAAATCCTTGGTCATCTCTCCGCCTTGAATCGTATCGATCACGGCTTTTTCCAATTTTTGACCGAATGAGACCACGTCCGGAGTTCCGTCCAATTCGCCTCGTTTGATCAGAGCGCCCGTCCATGCGAAGATGGAAGCCACCGAGTTCGTGGAGGTGGTTTCTCCCTGTTGGTATTTGCGGTAGTGTCTGGTCACCGTTCCGTGAGCGGCTTCGTATTCGAACTTTCCGTCAGGAGAAACCAGAACCGAAGTCATCAAACCGAGAGAACCGAAACCGGAAGCGACCATATCGCTCATGACGTCTCCGTCGTAATTCATCAAGGCCCAGAGCATTCCGCCTTCGTTTTTCATGAGCTGAGCGACCGCGTCGTCGATTAGGAAATACGAATATTCAATTCCCGCCTTTTTGAGATCTCCGGCTTTGGCTTTCGCCAATTCGTCGAAAATCGCGCGGAAACGGGCGTGGTATTTTTTGGAAATAGTGTCCTTGGTCGCAAACCAAAGATCGATCTTTTCGGAGATCGCGTAGTTAAAACAAGCCTGGGCGAAGCTCAAAATGGACTTGTCCAGGTTGTGCTGACCCATGATCACTCCGGCCCCGTCGAAGTCGTGGATCAAAGCCCTTTGTTTTTCCTTTCCGTCCTTTCCCGTATACACCAACTCCACCTTTCCAGCTTCGGGAATGTAAAGTTCCGTGTCTTTGTAAAGATCTCCATACGCGTGACGTCCGACCGTGATCGGTTTCTTCCACGAACGCACAGCGGGAGGAATGTTGTTCACGATGATCGGTTTACGGAAAACCGTTCCGTCCAGGATGGAACGAATCGTCCCGTTGGGGGATTTCCATTCCTGTTTGAGATTGTATTCCTTAACGCGGTCCTGGTTGGGAGTGATGGTGGCACATTTTACGCCGACCCCGTATTTTTGGATCGCGTGTGCGGAATCCACGGTGACCTTATCGTCGGTTTTATCCCGGTATTCCACGCCTAAATCATAATAGTCCAGTTCGATATCGAGATAAGGATGGATGAATCGATCCTTGATCTCCTTCCAGATGATCCTGGTCATCTCGTCCCCGTCCAACTCCACGAGCGGGGTTTTTACCTTGATCTTTGCCATTGAATTCTCCTTTAAATCGTTACGGTATTAAAATAGTAGAATATACTTTTGCTTTAAAGTCATCGGGAGGGAAAATGCGGATTCTCCATCGTTTTCATGATTCCGTTCCGGAGCCAAGCCAGATTCTGCATTTCGAAATAATTCACCGCCACGGGAAGCGAAACGATTCCGATCACCGAAAAATAACGGTATTTAAGCGAATCTTTGGCGCGGAAGGAAAGGACCGTTTTTTCCAAACGGATGAGAATCCGTTTCCATCGTAGAAAAAGGGGTTTTAATTCCGGATTACAATCCTCGAAAAAAAGTTCCTCGGCGCTTTGTGTGATGACTTCCTTAAGACCTATGGGAAGCGCCGGAGATCCGAATTGATCTCGAAAACGGACGAGGTCCTTTTCGATCTCCTCTTCGGACTGTCTGGCGATCGGAAGAAGGGAGCTGATTCCTACGGAAATGGGAAGGGAAACCCTGAGAAAAAAATCCCCCGCGACCATCGCCTGAAGAAAGGATCGAACGGACTCCTTCGGTTTCGGCGAAAAATCAAGCTGATCGGAACTCAAATGTTTGGTGATATGAATGATATATTGAGTCAGCTTGATTTTTTCCGTCCAGAATATACCCAACAGATCGGATTCCATAGTTCTGAAAGATACTATTTTGATTTTCCGTTTTTTAGCAAGATTTATTAAAAGGAAGACACTCGGAAGGAATCAAAACGCACCCCGTTCCGTCGTAATCCCTTCGCAACCGTTCCTTTCCTTTTTTACGGGGATTTCCAAAAAAAGAGGGGGAATTCCGTTCCTTCGAAACCGTTTCGGAACCGTTTATTGCGAAGGGGTAAAAACCATGGATGAGACCGTAAACTTGGACGACGGAGAGTGGACGCGGTTGCAGGGAAGGAAAGAGGAATTTAGGAGAATTCTTTCCGCTCTCAATCGACAATATGTCCCGGCGATTTCGGAATCGAAACGACTCGATTCTAAAAAGTTAAGATTCGAATTGGAAAACGATGAATCCGACAATTTCGACGTGTTCGTCAAAAAGATCGGGACGTACGATTTTTTCGTAGTTCTAAAATCAGGAAACCGGTTCGATACCTGGATTCATTTGGACGGAATTCGGCGGGAACAGGAGCGGTTTTTGTTCGAAGGTAAAGACGATCATCCGATTTTCGAAATCGTCTGTCTTTCCGATCTTTATGAAACCGATTGTGTTTTGATCGATCTTTCGAATACGAAAACGCCGTCGCGGAAAGATTCTGCTTGATCGAATGTCTCCCGGGCATAAGGTTCCTTCTGCATGTTGTATTCGAGACGCCCGGGAAATCGCTCTTTGAAAGTTCCGACGATTTTATCGACCGTTCGTGTTTTGTCGGTTTTATTTTTATTTTCGTCCTTCGCGTATTCCGATATAAACGCGGACGATTTTACGAACCTGCGGAAAACTTCGTTGAAGGACTATTCGTTCCAGCCGTATTCGCAGGAAGGATACTTTCAGGCCTGGAACTATTCGTATCGGGATGATAAGACGTTCATCTATGCGACGTTTTTGGTCAGTAATCTCGGTCCGGGTACGAAAAACTGCGGAATCAGTTTGGTCGTTCATACCTTGGGGGAAGGAACGCAGTTCGTCACCAAGGAATTCTCCTCCAAAGAGCTGACCGCGGAAAAGGGAAAGTTCGATCTTAAGATCGAAAACAATCGGATGAGCCTCAACTCGGAAGGGATAGAAATCCAACAAGAGACGGAGAATATTAAGCTATTCTTATCTTTCAAATCCGATCTCAAACAAGGGGTTTCCCTTTCCGGAGGAAAGTATCCGGTCAAGGATCCCGGTGGATTCGTCCAGGCCGACATGGCGTATTCTTTTCAGTCCGCTTGGGGTTATCTCATCCAAGACGGCAAGAAGAAGGATCTACTCGGAACCGGAGGTTTGGAACATCTTTTAACCAACTACGAGGTTTATAAATACAGCCGAAGGTGGGAACTCTTCCGTTCGATCAACGAAAAGGAATTCCGTTTTTATACGGGAGGTTTCATCGGAAACGATTCTTTCCCGGGAGGTTTTTTTAGGACGGCGGCCCTTTTGAATCCCTCCGGAAAAACGATTTTATCCGGAAAGGTCGTTCGTTTTGAAACGTTAGAAACGGAGAAGGAACCTTTTTCCGGATACGAACTACCTCTTCGGGAAAGAATCCATTTGGAAAACGGATGTTTCGCCGATTTGATTCGAAAACGATCCGTCGGAAGCATCAACGTGCTTTCCAATATCTCCGCAGTTCTCCGTTTTTTTATCCGATTGTTTTTCGCTAAACCGTATCAGATTTATTCTTTAGCGGACTTAACCGTTCATTGTCCGGAAAAACAGCTGATTCCAGGTTCGGAAGAAACGTATCAGGGAATTCTTTCGTATTATTTGATCAATCCGTAAGAATATGGGATAGTGTGTGAGTTCCCACACATACCCGCTTTTACAGTCGATACCTTGTAATAGAAAAATATTTGTGTGGGAACTCACACATTCGAAGAAGTTTTGTTGTAGAACTTTTGAGGGAACTCTCACACGGAAATCGGTTGAACCAACAAAAAATTTCCTTTTAAAACCGAATCGCGTGGGAACTCACACAAAACTCCGTATTCGGAAGAATCCGAATCAATCGTTCCGGTCCTGATCGCAATCTATTTTCGAAAAGAACCGGCCAAGTTATAAAAAGAAAAACGTTACGAATTACTCTTCTTTCCCTTTTTAATTCCTATCAAAAGATTCAGATAATAAATACCGGTCAGTCCCAACATTACCCAAGGAATCAGATTCCCGTATTGAGTATAAAACGTGGGCGGTGAATCGATCACATCGATCGTTTCAGAAAGCGCTTCCGCGGTCATCAGTCCCGTTTTTTTACCGCCTACGAATCTCCCGAGATGATCGATATTCGCCGTAATTCCTGAGTTCGTGGATCGAACCATCCAACGTCTTAACTCGATCGAACGCAATCTTCCGAGTTCCATATGCTGATCGCTTTCCGTCGTAGTTCCGTACCATTTATCGTTGGTAAGGTTCGCGATAAATTCCGGATTCCCTGCGGTTCTAAATTCCCTAACGAACTCGGGAAGAATCACCTCGTAACAGATCAAGGGAAGGAATTTTCCCGCCTCCTTCAGTTCCGTTTTCGCCGGTTCATAATAGGCACGAACAGCTTCGTGATTCAAATTCTCCGTATCGATCCAACCCAAATGTAAACCTTTCGGGGATTTATCCTTTTCGGCGGGAGTGTAATAACGGATGAGATTGTGCGTTAACCCCGGCTCGAATCTTCCCGTTTGCTGACTCAGATCGTATAAAAAATCGAAAGGCATATATTCGCCGAACATCAGAAGGAATTTCTTTTGATACGCGTCCCTTCTATCCCCGTTCGGATCATACAATACGTTATTATTATAATATCTTAAATTTCTAGAGCCTGGAGTCCCCTTATAACCCGCGTCGATTTCGTTGAAAAAAACGTTGGCCTTGTATTTATTCGCCAAAAGGAACATCAACGAATCGAAACGATGCCAATACAATCTCCTCGCGATCGTCGTCACAGGCGTGTTATGCGCCGAAAAAAACGGCACTCCCGCTTCCGGAAGAATGATCAGATCCGGCTTTTTCCCCATTCTCGCGACGCCTTCCTCCGCAAGCCGTTCGATACGGGCCATCAACGCCTCGATCGATTCCTTCACTTCCCGCCCGTCGCGAAAGCTCAGAGGAGCGTCCGGTTGAATCACCAGAACGCTCAGCGATTTAACCGGTTTTACGTTCTCCCATTTCTTATAAAGGAGGATTCCCGACACGACGAACGCGAGAAGCAAAAGCGAAGGGAGCGCGATAAAACGCAGATATTGATTTCTTTTTTCCTTGGATCGGAATATCTCCTTCCAATGCCACGGATTCGATTGGAATAAAGTATAAGAAACTATGAATACGAGAAAACTGATTCCGTAAACTCCGGTGATTTCCGCGTTCTGCGCGAGAATCAGATTCCCCGCCGCCAAATTTCCCCAATACCAAGGAAACAACTGGGGACCGATCAATTCGGACAACAGCCCGCAAAAACCCGCCACCCAAACCGAATGACGGCCTATCTTTCCCGAAAGAAAGGAAAAGCTCAACATAAAGATCGGAAACTTCAAACTGAAAAGAAGTCCGGCGAAAAGAAGGATCAAAACCGCGATCGGATACGGAAAGTTTCCGAAGGTGATGGACATATGGATGATCCAATGAAAGGAGATCGCATAAAAAACGACTCCGATCAAAAGACCGTGGTAAAATAATTTTTTATAACTTCCGTGGTATTTCAGACTCAGCCAAAAAAGACCGAACGGAGCGATCCAAACAAAATGACTGAGGGAAACCGGTGCAAACGCCAGAAAAGAAAAAAATCCGGTCCAAAGATAACAGAATAGGTTGAACCAGACGGTCTTCTGGAACTGCTGAAAACGATGATGTAAAGTGTCCATGGATAAAACGTTCATCTCCTGATCGGAACGGGAAGTCAACAGAATTCATCGAGGAAACCGTTCCTGGTCGAAGACCGGGAATTTATTTCTTAAAAACCCCGTCGAAAGAGTCGTTACAATTCGATTGCCAGAAAGAACGGATCCTACAGCGTATCACTATGAGTTCTTCGTATTTTAAGATCATTGGAAAGACCCCGCTTCATGGAACCGTGGTTCCGCAAGGAAATAAAAACGAGGCTCTGCCTCTTCTCGGGGCGGTATGTATGGTTCCCGGCGAAGTTCGCATCAGCAACATTCCCGTGATCTCGGACGTACTGATGCTTATGGAAGTGCTCCGTCATCTCGGTATGGAGATCGTCGAAGAGGAACCGGGAACTTATCTTTTTAAACACGACGGAAATCTGAAAAACCAACTTCCCGAAGAACTCTGTTCCCGAATCCGAGGGGCAGTAACGCTGGCGGGGCCGATCCTCGCCATGACGGGAAGGGTTTTTCTTCCCAAACCCGGCGGCGATAAAATCGGAAGAAGAAGGTTGGATACGCACCTACTCGCATTACAATCATTAGGCGCCGCAATCGAAGTTTTTCCGGACGGTTACGAAATCAAAGCGGATCGGCTTCGCGGCGCTGATATCCTGATGGACGAGGCGTCCGTCACCGGAACGGAAAACGCCGTGATGGCCGCTGTTTTCGCAGAAGGGACCACGATCCTTCGTCACGCAGCAAGCGAACCGCACGTCCAAAGACTCTGTCATTTTTTAAACGCGGCCGGCGCTAAAATTTCGGGAATCGGTTCCAACATTATCACCGTCGAAGGTGTGACCTCCCTCAAACCTCCCGCGAAAGAACACAGAATCGGTTCCGATTATTTGGAAGTGGGTTCCTTTATCAGTCTCGCGGCCGTAACTGGCGGAGAACTGATGATCCGCGACGTCGAATTGGAAGACATACGTATGATTCGTATGGTTTATTCCCGTTTAGGAATCGAAGTGCGTCCCCACGAAAACGGTATCCTCGTTCCGGCGGATCAGAAAATGGAAATCATCCCCGATTATCACGGAGCGACTCCGAAGATAGACGATTCTCCGTGGCCGGGTTTTCCCGCGGACATGACCTCCGTCGCCCTCGTCACAGCGACACAATGCAAAGGAACCGTATTGATTCATGAAAAAATGTTCGAATCCAGATTGTTCTTCGTGGATAACATCATCGCCATGGGAGCCCAGATTATTCTTTGCGATCCGCATCGTGCGATCGTGATCGGACATTCCAGACTTTACGGTCAAAAAGTGGCCAGCCCGGATATACGCGCGGGAATGGCGATGATCATCGCGGCGCTTTGTGCGGAAGGGACGAGTTACATCCACAACATAGGACAAATCGATCGGGGTTTCGAAAACATAGATACCCGTCTGCGCGCGTTAGGCGCAAGAATCGAAAGAGTAAGGGAAGATTGAATCGTAAGGATTTTTTCAAAAAGGGTCTGGCGAGAATGCTGGACCTCGCCCAAGAAAGCGCCTCCGAGATCGTATCAGGATTCAAGGAGATCACCGAACCGGAATCGCCTCCCCCTTCACCCCCTAAAAAAAGCAAATCCGAACGCGAAACCGCATTCACGCTTCCTCGGCAAATCAAACCCAATCGAAAACGGAGGATCCGAAACGTACAATACCCTCCGGGTGCGTTAGACGAAATCGAATTCCTGAAAAAATGCACCGGCTGTGGGGATTGTATCTACGCCTGCCCTTACAGCGTCTTGTTTCCGGTTTTCGACGAAACTTCCGAAAAACACGTTCCTCGTATGGACGTAAATTTGAATGCATGTATGCTTTGTAAGGATTGGCCTTGCATCAACGCCTGCAAGGACGAGGCGTTACTTCCGTTTACGGAGGAAGCGAATCCTAAACTCGGGCAAGCGAAGGGAATTTTCGAATACTGTCTCAACCAAAAAAGCGGGCAAAACGCGTGTTCCAATTGTAAGGACGCTTGTCCAGTAGAGGGAGTCGTTCGTTTTAAGGGAATCAAACCTTCCTTTTCCAAAGACTGCGTAGGCTGCGGACAATGTGTTTCCGCGTGTCCCACGTTTCCCAGAGCGATTCGAATCGAATCGATTTCTCCGAAGCGAAAACCGATTCCTTAAGAGCGAAACCGAATGCGGATTCCACGCGGTCAGGAACGATCAAGTCGTACGATCATTTTTAGAAAGTAGTTTCTTCATCAATAGCCGAGATTTTTCCGGATCTTTTCGGGGATCTCTTCGAAACGTTTGTATTTATGTTTTTTCCCGTCCGGAAAAATCACGTAATACACTCCGTTTAGGATTTCCATATAATACTTTCCCGCTTTTTTTTCACCCGTTGCACGATGATCCATTTCTTTGACCATTCTTTGATAACGCGAAGGAAGAGTTTGCCAAGAAGCGTACACTTCGATCTCGCCGCCCGCGTTTACGGTGTAAATTCCGTTCTCGTGCATGATCTTGATTCCGTTATAATCGAAAACCTCCAGTATGTTCGTTTTGGTTTTCGCGGTTTCCCGGGATTCGGAGATTTTAAATCGGGAGTTTTCCTCCTCTTTGGGAAGGGAATACTTTACGACGGAATTCCCCCCGTCGTTTTCCTTTCTGCGGACCAAAAGAAGAAAAAGATAGATCAAACCGGCAAAGGCAAGGCTGATTCCGAAAAACCATTCCGCGGGTTTCATTAGAATTTCCTTAAAATCTAAACTCTATCGCCTTACACGTAGCAGGTGTCGCGTCCGCCGCGGTGGAAGCCCAAGCTTCGCAACTTACCGCAAGGACCGCGTTCACGCAAAAATCGATGTCCTTCTTTCTGGCACGGCCCGGAACCAAAGCGGTAATTCTCCGGGAAGTGTTGCAGATCGCGTCCTTAGAAGCGTAAGCCACCACGAGTCGCGTGCTCGCGTCTTCGAAACTATAAAAATCCGCGTCCGTATTTTTCTGATAACATCCGGTCGCCCCGAACGAAAGAGCCGTCGCAAAAAGGAGGATCGAAACGATTTTGCCGAAAATTCTTTCTTTCATTCTATCGTATCGTTTCCGTCGTAAATCGAAACGCGGAGGAATCGAACGGCACCGACATAAACGACCGCCCGATCGGATTTCGTTTTCCGGTTTTCAACGGTATCTTTTCGCTCACGGGAATCTGCACGGAACCGAAGATCGTCTCGTATTCGAAACTTCCCCGGATGGAAAAATTCAATTCCTTTCCGGCCAATCCCGCTTGCAGAATTCCGAGCGCGACCTGCAGAAGATTCCGATCCATCTTTTTTTCGAAAAGGGTCTCCACTTGTAGATCCACGATCTTTTTCTGAAGCGCCGGAATCACGAACTTTTCTCCGGATTGAACCCGGGCCAGTTCCGATTCTCCCTGGGAAGAAGCGTCTGGAACGTAAAAGGAAAGATCGAATTTATGGATCGTCACGTCGGTTTCGTTCGGATTTTCGATTTCCACCTTCGCCAAAAACACGATTTTAGGAACCGGGGGGAACGAGATCAATTCCGCCTTTTGCGCCTCCAAGGACAAAACTTGAAATTTACATTTTTGTAATGCTTTGTAATTGTCGGTAAAGGAACTGCAAACCGTGAAACAGGACAAGGACGCGAAACAAACCGCGCACAATAGGATTTTTTTCGTTCGGATTCCGGATAAAAAACGTTCCAAGTTTCTACTTTCCTTCCGCAAACGGAGTTTGGATCAACACTTTCCCTCTGGTCATATTCGCCGCGTAGTCTTCGATCGCTTCCACTGCTTTTTCCAGAGGAAATCTTGCGGCGATATCGGTCTTCAATTCCTTCTTCGCCAAGCCGCGGAGTTCTCCGGAAAGTTTCCATATCTTATAAGGACTTTGTTGGGGAACCCAGGTGGAAAGCCAAAATCCCTCCAATTTTTTATCCTGAAAGATCAACATTCCCGCGTTCAAAGGAATCTCCTTTTCGGATAACGCGCCGTAGACGATACAGCGGCTTCCGTACGGCATCGCGAACAAAACCTTCGTGGTCAACTCCCCCGCGACCGCGTCCAGACATACGGTGGCTTTCAATTCGTTGGAGAGAACCCTCAATTGTCTTTCGAAGTTGGACGTTTCCGAATTCAGGATATGTTCGGCCCCGATCGCCTTAAGAGCCGCCTCCTGTTCCGGTTTCCGCACTACGTTGATGACCTTCATTCCTTTTTTGGCGGCGATCCCCACGACCATCTTTCCGAGCGCGCTCGCGGCGGCCGTTTGCACCAGAGCTTTGGCTCCGTATTTCTGCGCCTGTTCCACCATGGCGATCGCGGTGATCGGATTCACATACAAACAAGCCCCTTGCTCCAAAGAAAGTCGGCTTCCGATAGAAAGACAACTGAACGCGTCCGTGATCATGTATTCCGCATAAACCCCGTCGCCTCTTCCGGGCGCAGTGCAGGCCACGTTTTTTCCTTTCAGATAATTTCCGTAAAAACCGCCTCCGGACGCTACCACGACTCCGCTCGCCTCGAACCCGGGAACGACGGGAAGTTTCTTTTTGATTCCGTACAGTCCCCGTAAAAACATCAAATCGGAAGGGTTGATCGACGCGGAATGAATTTTGATCAGAACCTCTCCCTTCTTTAAGGGGCGGATTTTCTTTTCCACGAGAACGGCCCGGCTTCGATTCTCGCTGTATTCTCTCAGTTCCAAGGCTTTGTATGTTTGGGGAAGGTTCATGTGGTTTCCTTTATGAGAAGGTGTTGGATTTTTTCGATTTCTTCCGATTGAATATAATATTTTAAGAATATGTCTACGTCTTCTTCCGTTTTAAGGGAAAACCATCTTCCTTCGGGATAACTTACCTGAACTGGCCCCAATTCGCACCGATCCAAACAACCGGCCCTTTGAATCCTGATTTTGCCGGAAATCGAAATATCCTTCATCTTTTTCTTTAAGGATGCGAGAAGTTGAATCGAACCCGACCGGCCGCAGGAAACCCTTTCCCCCTCTCCGCGTACGTTTTCGCAGACGAAGACATGTTTGGCGTAAAAGTTTGAACCCAAAAAACACCTCGATTTTCGTTTTCAGTAGAATTCCAATTCCTTGGAATTACGCAACCCGTTTCCTGCACGGAAATTCCTTCTTCCGGAGGGGTTTTTCCTTTCTTCCCCGAGAAAAAACGCGGCCCGGAAAGTCGTACAATCCATTCTCGTTCTGAACGGTTTTTAGGAAATTTGCATTTTCCAGGTACGTTTGCGACCCGCAAGCGGATGTGAGCATTTTTTGTATTTTATTCTATTCCTTACTTTACACCAAGGTTTTTTCTAGAATCATAGACTTAACTCCTCCGGAGAGGAAAGAAATGAGAAGGACTTTTATATTATCATTTGGGATTTTTCTTCTTTTATGCGCCTGTTCCAAATCCGCGCTTCCGATTTCGGAACCGGAAAAGGACGCCCTACAACGTATTCTCGTGGAAAACCAATCGATTCACGCTTTTCTGATAAAGGAGGAGGACAAAATTCCGAATCTCGATCGATTACGATCGGAAATTGTCTCCTTAACATCGCTTAACGGCGGTTTAAAAACTCAGGCCGAAACGATGGGAAATTCCCTCCCGTCTAAGGAAAACAAAGACGTCGAAAAATTCTTCCAAGCGTATTCCTCGTTTTCGGAAACTCTTGCGGACAGCGTAAAACTCGCCGGTGGAAACGGCGTTTTTAACAAATTCTATTGTCCGATGGTCAAAAAAACTTGGGTCAGTCAAGGAACCAAAATAGAAAATCCATACGCTCCTGAAATGAGAGATTGTGGAGATCTTGTTCCTTAACGAAAGGAAACTGTCTGGATAATACCTCGAAAATCCGTTGTAAAGTCGGCACCTCTTTAAACGAACCGTGCCCCGCCAACTGCAGACAAAACCTCATTCCGAACGAATGGAGCACCCAAATCCGGGAATCCTGTATCGCTTCGGAAAAAATGAACGCGTTCGCGGAGGGAAAGGCCGGAATCAATGTGGGAGCATCCGCATTCCTGCAGGCGCATCCTCTCGTACTGGAGCGTTTTATCGCCAAGGGCGACGTTTATTTCGAAGTGCTCCGGTATTTTTTGTCGATCTTAGAACCGGAAAAGATCAAGGAAGTAATCGACGCCTTCAGCAACAAGCTTCTTTATAAAATCATAATACATGAATATAATATCTTCCAGCAGATGGAGGACCAAAGACGGAAGGAGAAAAAGACCGTCGCGTTTTTAGACATGAAGGGAAACGATTATTGGAAATCGCTTTCTCCGAAACGGATCAGCAGTTTTATCGCGTATTGTCTGCAAGATGTCAAAGACGCGGAATTCGCCTCCCAATTTCTGACGATCCTTTCCCCCGAAGCCGTTTCCGATCTGAAACATCTCGCCGGTTTGAGCGTGGAAGAGGAGAAGGAACTTTATCTTTCCTTAAAGGACGGGATATACGAACTTCCGATCCGGAGTCCGGGAATTTACCGCCACATTCTGAACCTATTCGAAGACGATCCGGAAATATTCCTGATCCTATCCACGATGGAGGAATTGGTTTCCAGAAAACAGCAGATCATAGAATCTTCCCACGTGATTCTGGAAAAATACCGCTCCGGGAAACTGAACCACCAATCCTTGTTCGCGGATTTATCCGTATTGGAACCGGAAATTACGATGGAGATTTTGGGAATTTTCGAAGAGAAGGGAATTTTAGGAAGATCCGAAAAAAACCTGATCAAGGAACTTCTCGCAAAACAAAAAGGCCATAGACTCTAAACCGAGATCGGATCGATGTTCGATAAAATCCGACTCTACCTTTTTTCCCCGTTCGTAAAAAACGAAACCGAAATTCCGGCGTTGAACGGAATCCGCGCCTGTGCGATCCTATTGGTGATCTTCTATCACGTCTGGCTTCCTTTTCCCGCCGGGAATTTCCCGGAATTTCTGAAAGTTGTATTCTCCAATTTCAACTCGGGCGTGGATCTGTTTTTCGTCCTCAGCGGTTTTCTAATATATTCAGGAATTCTAAAATACGAAAACGATCCCGCTTCCTTCGATAAGACGAAATTCTTCGTTTCCAGAACCCTCCGAATTTTTCCGGCGTATTATTTTTGTCTTTTCGTCCTGTATTTTTACTTTAAGGGACAGATAGATCGGTTGATTCGGATCCCGAATCCGAACGAATTTCAAATCGCGGAAATAATATCCCTACGGGGAATTCTCGACGCTTCGTATGCGGATTTTTTTTACGTTTCCAATTATTCCGAACGGAGACTTTCTTTGGTAGGCTGGTCCCTTTCCATCGAAGAGCAGTTTTATCTGATTCTTCCTTTTTTCTCCTCCTTCTTTCTGCTGCGCAAAGACTTTACCCGGAGGATCTCCGTCCTGATCCTTTTGTATTTCGTTCCTTCCGCGTATAGAATCCACTATGCATTCCAAAACGCCGATCTTTCCGTTCTCATATATTCGCACACGAGAATGGATGCGTTATTGGCGGGTATGATACTCGCCGAACTCGAATTCCGCCTTCGAAAGAAGGAAAACGAACCCGGAATCCTCCCACAGTTTTACCCTTGGATCGCCGCGACGTTTCTCGTCCTCGGTCATTCGTTTTCTTTGGACCATTGGTTCCGCAAAACTATCGGATTCAATTTTTTGAATCTAGGATACGCGTTTTTGATCGCTTCCGCGTTGAGATCCGGATCGTTCTTATCCTTCGTATTGGGAAGTCCGGTATTCAGACCGATCGCTCGATTGAGTTATACGATTTATCTTTGGCATTTTCTGATCGGAGGAATCGCCGTTTCCAAAATCCTATCCGGGACCTCGAATATCGACGGGTTCGTCTTTTTTTACGCGGGTGCCGCGGCCGTATCGGCGTGTTTTCTTTTTTCCTGGGTTTTGTATCTGGTGATCGAAAAGCCGTTCCTGCTCTATAAGGAAAAACTTCGGTCACCGCATCGAGCGAAATCGTAAAATGAAGACGGAAATTCGGGTCCGCGGACGGGTTTTACCGATTCCCTTTGATAGACGGAGCTGAAAGAATCGAAATCGAAAGTGTTTGCGCAGCGACCGCGATCCTGGAAATTCCGTCTTCGATCGTTTCGAGGGAGGAATGGGAAAAATTCAATCGCAACGTATCCGTTTCCGGACGTTCGGCGTAAAACGGAAAACCTGGAACGAAGGCCACCCCGCTTCGAATCGCTTCTTCGAACAGATCCTTGGACGAAAGCGAATTCTTAAGACGAATCCAGAAAAACATCCCGCCTTTCGGAGAAATCCAGTCCGCAAAATCGGAAAGATGTTCCTTCAACGCCCGTTGCATACATTCCATTTTTTTAAAATATGAATTTCGAATACGATCGACTTGGGCGTCGAAATCGCAGTTTTCGAGATATTCGTGGAGCAAAATCTGCGAAAAAGTTCCGGAATGAAGATCCCCCGCCTGTTTCGCGACCACCAATCGTTCTACGATCTCCTTGGGCGCGAAAATCCAACCGAGCCTCAGACCGGGAGACAAGGTTTTGGAAAACGTTCCCAGAGAAACGGTCGCTTCCGGATAATACGATATCATATTCGGAATCGATTCGGATTCGAAGCGGATTTCTCCGTACGGATTGTCCTCGATCAATGGAACGTTTCGTTTTCTGAGAATTTCGGAAATTAATATCCTTTTCTCCGCGGGAAGCGTTTTGCCCGTGGGATTCTGAAACGTAGGATTGGAATACAAAAATTTGGGCTCGCTCTGCGAAAGCTCCCGTTCCAAAAAATCAGGATCCAATCCGTCATCCTGCAAAGGGACTCCTATGAATTCCGGTTCGTACATCGCAAAGGCTTGTATGGCGCCTAAATATCCGGGGCGTTCGATCAGGATAGGATCACCGGAATCGATAAAAACCTTTCCGATCAGATCCAAAGCCTGCTGCGAACCGGAAGTGATCAAAAGATTCTCCGGCCCCCAACCGGGATAGTTTATATTTTTATAATATTTATCGAAGATCCATTCCCGCAAAGGAGCGAACCCTTCCGAGGTTCCGTATTGAAGAAGTTTGGAACCGTATTTCGAAAAAGCGGATTCGGCGCATCGATTCAACTCTGAAACGGGAAACAGATCCGGATCCGGCTGCCCTCCCGCGAAGGAAATGATTTCGGGATGTGCGGTAACCTTTAGGATTTCTCGGATGAAGGACTTGTTCGACTTTAAAATTCTCGACGAAAATCGATTCTGAAACCCGCTCATACCTCTATCCAACCTTCCAGATACGGAACGCAAGTTCCTCCGATCCTCACGCGTTCTCCCAAGTCTTCGCAGAACAATTTACCGCCCCTTCGTGAAGCCTGATACGCGTTCAAAATTTTTCGATCCGATCTTTTAGACCAAAAAGGGATCAAGCTACAATGTGAGGAACCGGTGACCGGATCTTCGTAGATTCCGGCGAGCGGCGCAAAGAACCTGGAAAAAAAATCGTATCTCTCGTTTCCGGGACAGGTCGCGATGATACCGAGACAATCCAATTTAGAAGCGGCTTCCATCGAATACTTCAGACCTTTCAGTTCCTCCACGTCATCGTAAACGAGAAGATAATCGCGGGATTTCCACACTTCCTTGGGAGGGATCGAAAACGCCTCTAAAATCGTCTTCGGAATCTCCCGAATACGCTCCGGCATACGGGAGGGGAAATCAAGATAAAGTATATTCTCTTTTTTGAATACGATCAGTTCACCCGACTTTGATTGAAAACGGACGGCGTCACCCTTTACGTCCGATTCAAGGAATATCTGAAACGCGGAGGCGAGCGTAGCGTGTCCGCAAAGATCGACTTCGGTTTCGGGCGTGAACCATCGGATCCGGTAGTAATCCCCTTCCCTAACGTAAAAGGCGGTTTCGCTCAGATTGTTCTCCGCCGCTATCTTTTGCATCAGATCCTCCGAAATCCATTCGGCCATAGGACAGACGGCGGCCGGGTTTCCCTGAAAAGCCGTTTCGGCAAAAGCGTCGATTTGGAGCATTCTAAGTTTCATAAAAAATGATTTCCTTCCGTATCGATCTATGTTATATCAAAATCCAGACGATCATAACAGATACAGAAATGGACTTTTCTACCAGTACAGATGAAAATTCAAAATACGAATCCATAGCGGTGGGCTTTAGATCGATGATGGAATCGGGAACCTTGCGCGCGGGGGATAAGCTGCCCTCGCTGCGGAAAATATCCGCGGAAAAGAAGGTGAGTATCTCCACCGTATTACTCGCCTACGAACTGCTCGAAAACGAGGGATATATCCGCTCCAAACCCAAATCCGGTTACGTCGTTTTAGCGAGAAGAGGGGCGTCGAAAATTCCCACGATGGCCAAACGGCCTAAATTGGTCTCCTCTTTCGGAATCGACGAAAGGATATCCTCCCTGATCGATTCATTACAAAATCCTGATATTCTTCAATTGGGTACCGCGATTCCGGAAAGGGATTACCTGCCGATTCCCTCGCTTCATAAAAATTTAAAAAAGGCGGTGATCATTGCCGACGGCCACAACTATCAGAATTCGCAGGGTTATCCTGAACTTCGGAAACAACTTTCCTTACGGGCCTCGTTCCAGGGAATCTCCTCCCACGAATCGGATATCATCGTCACGAACGGATGCCAGGACGCGTTGAACCTTTGTATAAAAGTCCTCACGAAACCGGGGGATCTGATCGCGGTCGAATCCCCGGTCTATTTCGGAATTCTGCAGAGCATCCAAAGATCCGGCCGCAAAGCCCTGGAGATTCCCATCGATCCGATCCGCGGAATCAGCCTTCGTCATCTCGAAGAAGCGGTTCATCAATATCCGATTAAATGTTTGATCGTTAATCCGAACTTCCAAAATCCCACCGGCAGCCTCCTTTCCGACGGGGACAAAAAAGCCGTGGTGGATCTTTGTTCGGCCAAAAATATTCCGATCATCGAGGACGATATCTACGGAGACCTTTATTTCACCGCTTCCCGTCCCATGTCCTTAAAATCTTTCGATAAAAAGGAGAACGTATATAAAATCTCCTCCTACTCCAAAATCGTATCTCCGGATTTAAGAATCGGCTGGATTCTTCCCGGCAAAAAGGGAATCGAAATCCAAAAAGAGATCAAAATCGCGAGACTCGCGCTTCCGAGCGTTTCACAAATCGCGTTAAGCGAATTCCTAAAAACCTCGTATGAAAGGAATCTCAAAATCCTCAAAAGAAATCTGTTTTCCAATCTTGCGAAAATCCGGGAATCCGTATTGAGAAACTTTCCGGAACCGACCTCGATCTCCAATCCCCAAGGCGGTCTCGTGTTTTGGATCGAACTTCCGAGCCGAGTGGATAGTTTGCTTCTGCAAAACGAAGCGTGGAGACACAACATCTCCATAGCTCCCGGTCCCATCTTTTCCGGAACGGGCAACTTCCGAAACTTTCTTCGTTTAAGCGGCGGAATCAGATTAACTCCCAAGGTGGAGGAAAAAATCAAAACGTTAGGGAAGCTCGCCTCGCAATTATAGGACGCGGTTTGGAGTTGACGCTGGACCCTACGATCACCAAGGTGAAGTTTCCATAGAACTAAGGACGATTTCGGTAAAGAGAAGATGAAGGCAAAGATCATCGATTATATTTTCGGCGTTTTTAAAAAAGATCCAAAAGAGATAGAATCGCTCAACGGTTTACGGGCCTTTTCGATTTTACTCGTCCTATTTTTTCACTTATGGGAAAACAACACGCATCAGTTTCTTAAACTCGGCCTGATCACAGAAGGATCGTTGGAATCGATCCTGAGCATGATCCATTTTATGGATCTGTTCTTCCTTTTGAGCGGACTTCTGATTTACGCGGGCCTTTTCCGCGTTTACGAAAAATATTTCACCATCAACGTCAAGGAATTCTATCTCAAAAGAATCCTGAGAATTTATCCCGCGTATTACACCATCCTTCTCATCACGTTCCTTTTTTCCCTTGTGATCTACTCGGAAATGAAGGCGAAACCGAACCCCAACGAAATCGAAACCTTCGTTCTAAATCGGGCCGCTCACGCGATATCGAATCCTTGGACCGACATCTTTCTCGTCTCCAATTACAATTCGGATCGGATGTTCGAATTCGGCTGGTCTCTTTCCCTCGAACAACATTTTTACATCGTCCTTCCATTTCTTTGCCTATTCGTTTTATTCAAACTCCCGTTTCAAAAAAGGATGTTGGTTCTTCTGGGAATCTATATTCTTCCGCTCTTTTTCCGGTTTTATCACCAGTTCAACGGGGACGGCGCGGGGATTTACTATGCGACCCACACCCGTTTCGACGCGTTGTTCGTGGGCATCATCGTATTCGAAATTTTTAATAGAAAATACTTCGCGAAATGGACCGGCTTACATGCATTAGGTGCCTTTTTAGCGGCGGTGGCTCTTTTTTTCGCCGGCGTTCTTATCCGAAGACATCCGATTCTGGAAACGACGATCAGCTACAATCTTTACCATCTCGTCTTCATTCTTCTGACGATCTCCGCGATGATACCGGCGAGTCCGGTCTACAAGTTCTTCGCGTTTTCGTTTTTCAGGCCGATTTCAAGATTGAGTTATACGATTTATCTTTGGCACGGAATCCTGGCGATCCGATTCGTCCGAAAGGGAATGGACAACGCGTCCTGGTCCGGATTTTTTTCCATCTACGCGATCGTCTGTCTGAAGATCTTCTTATCCTGTTGGATCCTGTATCTGATCATAGAAAGACCGTTTCACAACCTTAAGATCAAACTAGACAAAGAGCATCCTACCGCGGACAAGGTTTAATTCCGCGGAAGCATTTTCCGAGATCCGGATTTGATTCGGCCCGTCCGTTTTAGCGCAGGCGCGCTAAAACGTATTAACGTGAATCGTCGATAAACGATTTCGCTTAATAAACGGCTCTTTCCTCGACTTGATATTCCTTAAAAAGACTCTTTTGATTTCCGAGTTCGCTCTGAAATTCCACCGGATATTGGGCCGTAAAACAGGCGTTGCAGAATCCGCCCCCCTTATGATCCAAAACGGCGCGGTTCATGGATTCCACCGAAAGATATGCGATGCTGTCCACTCGAAGATACTTTCTGATTTCCTCGATCGTGTGGGTCGCGGCGATCAATTCGCTGTGTGTGGGAATGTCGATTCCGTAATAACAGGGAGAAATCGTGGGAGGTGCGGAAACTCTCAGATGAATTTCCTTGGCCCCGGCATTGCGGATCATCTTGATGATCTTCCGGCTCGTCGTGCCGCGCATGATGGAATCGTCCACTACGATCACCCTCTTTCCTTCCACCACGTTACGCACCACGTTGTATTTGATCTTCGCTCCGAAATCCCGGATTTTTTGATCCGGTTCGATGAACGTTCTACCGATGTAATGCGAACGGATCAAACCAGATTGATACGAAATACCGGATTCCTCCGCGTAACCTAACGCCGCGATGCTTGCCGAATCCGGAACGGGAATGACAACGTCCGCTTCCACAGGCAATTCCCTGGCCAAAAATCTTCCCAGATTCTTGCGGACTTTATAAACGGATTCCCCGAAAATATTGGAGTCCGGTCTCGCAAAATAAATATATTCGAATATACAAAGACTCGGAGTGGCTTTCGGAAACGGATAATACGAATTGACCCCGTTTTTATCCACGACGATCATTTCTCCCGGTTCCACGTCCCGTTCGTATTTCGTATCGGTGATGTCGAAGGCGCAGGTTTCCGACGCGAATACTATGGAACCGTCTTCCCGACGTCCCATCACGAGAGGACGAAATCCGTTCGGATCACGGACGGCGATCAACTGGGATTTCGTTAAAATGACGAGCGAATACGCGCCCCTCACTTTTTTGAGCGCTGAGGAAAGCGCGGAAAGGAAATCGGTTTCTCCGGAACGAGCCATCAAATGTACGATCACTTCGGAATCGATCGTAGTCTGAAAGATGCTCCCTTCCTTTTCGAGTTGGCTTCTGAGTTCCCAGGAATTGACGAGATTTCCGTTATGGGCGAGAGAAACGGCTCCGAGATGGGATTCGACCCGAAGCGGCTGAGCGTTGCGTAAAAAACTGGCGCCGGTGGTGGAATACCGGTTGTGTCCGATCGCCGAATTCCCCTGAAGTTCCTTGAGTTTGGTTTCCGTAAAAATATTGGCCACAAGCCCCATTCCGGCGTAACGATAAAGATGTTCGCCGTCGGAGGAAACGATCCCGCTGGACTCCTGACCTCGGTGCTGCATGGAATAAAGGCCTAAATAGGTGAAATTGGAGGCTTCCGGTGTGTTAAAAATCCCGAAAATCGCACATTCATCTTTTGGTTTGTCATCCTGGGCCTTTTTTCTTACACTGGATTTATCGGGAATTGAGCTCATTCTCTGCCTTCTTAAGCTTAAAATCTCAGGTCGCGTTTTTCATGCAAATAAATTCCGATTACATCGTCGTAGACACTCTTCGAAGCCTACAATTAGTTCTCATTAATTTGAGTCAGGCCGACTCGATCTCGATCGATACCGAATCATCCGGGTATTATACGTATTTTTCGAAAGTCTGTCTGATTCAAATTTCCGCAAAGGGAAAAAATTACATCATCGATCCCTTAAAGCTACAAAACTTAGATGGTCTCGGATCACTATTTGAAGACGAAAAAATACTAAAAATTTTCCATTCCGCCATAGACGATATCAAAGCCTTAAAAAAAGATTTCGGATTCCGCTTTAAGAACATAGCCGACACGGGTTTTAGCTCCCGACTTTTGGATCACGAACAGTATTCCCTGACCTACCTCGTGGATTATTATCATAAAATTAAACTTTCCAAAAAGGAACAGAAGTCTAACTGGGAAAAGCGCCCTCTCGAAAAAAGCCAGCTCCAATACGCCGCCTTGGACACGGTTTACCTGGAAAGAATCTGGGAAGATTTTTGGCCAGGGAATTGCCTGTGGAAGCGGACGTTGTCATTCC
>NZ_NPEF01000589.1 GCF_002811955.1 Leptospira ellisii | reverse complement strand
GAACAAGGAGCTAACTTCAGAAGATTAGTCAATTTCTTTCAGAGAAAGTGTCAGGTGAATACTGTTACTGTACAAAGCTTGCATATCTAAATCATTTATTGATGTATCAATGCTTCTTTTATGAAGAAACGAAGAGTAATAGGCGATTACATTTCTACCACGAAATTCAGCAAGTGCAAGAAGATATTTGCGTCGAACTTGATCAAATTGATTGCTAGCGTTAGCTATTTCATTTATCAATTCATTCCAAGTTGCCAAAACTATAGCACCTCTGTGTTTGACATTAATTGCATTGATGATGATTGGTTTTCTTGATTAGTTAAATGTTTACAGTAATTTTCAAAAGAAGAATATTCTGGTAGCAGACTAAAATCTATTCTTAATGTTTTATATAATTTCTCAATCTCATCAATCGTAAGAATCTCACTTTTTGGTTGTTCCATATTTCCCTCTATCAGTTAGAATCTTTGTGAAGTGTAAAAAATCAATAGAATTTTCATG
>NZ_NPEF01000588.1 GCF_002811955.1 Leptospira ellisii | reverse complement strand
AGAATGTCCCAGATTGCCCATTCTGGGCATTCTCGAAAAAAGGGATACAATCCTCTGCCTTTCCCTACAAAAGATGTAAAACGAAATCTAGAAATTGAAATTTTTCACAAAACTAGGAACAATTACGTAAGCGATTACGGGTGAATTACTGATTTTGTCCTCCTTCTTGATTTTTCAATTCTTGATAAATCGAAGTGACTTCCTCTTCATACTTGGCAAACGTCTCGGCAAAATGGGCTTTCGCTCCCTCCGTTGTGACAGGGTGATCTCCAAAAAAAAGTTTCTGAATGCTTCGGCTTTCCTTTTTGAGAAGCGGAATGGCATCTACGAGAGTGGCAGGAAATTCCGAATTGAAATCGGAGGAAACGAACGCTGCATAAACTCCAAGGAATTCAATTTTTTGAATAGGTTTCTTGAACGTAAGAATCTCCGGATTTTTGATCGGAAGATTTGCGATTAAATGGAATGCCGCCGAATGCCCTCCCGGGTTTACCATCGTATTC
>NZ_NPEF01000587.1 GCF_002811955.1 Leptospira ellisii | reverse complement strand
GTCCTGGGTAATTGATTTTCTTAAAAATTACTTTCGTGAAGAACAAAGAATTTTTCCTTTGTTAAACAATGGAAATAATTTACCTATTTCGACCGATGGATCCGTGGATTTGATATTCAGTGACGGTACATTTATAGAATTGAAGCTCGGCCAAATTCTTTCTTTGATTAAGGAAATTCATCGCGCTTTGAAGCCTGGAGGAATTTTTACATTCGATTTTATTGATATAGACACTGAAGAGGCTTGGAGGCATCTTCATACTTATTGTGATCAATTCGGACATTGTTTTACATATCATTCCGCTGATACTATGATTCGTTTGTTTTCCGAGGTCGGTTTTTCTCTTAAGAACCGCGTGCAAATTCCAAAAAGCAAAAGCGTATATCTGGTCTTCGAGAAAAAATAATTTTCGTCGATCTAGTTTGGTGAAGTAGGGTCATATCGTCCCCTGTTGCTTCGGCTAAAGTTCACATCTATGAACTCCCTTGGGTAAGTGAGGCTTCTTTATTCGGTTATTCGAAAG
>NZ_NPEF01000586.1 GCF_002811955.1 Leptospira ellisii | reverse complement strand
ATGTTTGGGATCGTCTTTTTTAGGAATCATATCGATTCGGGTAATTGTATACGTAAAAGGAATGTTCCGGTTCGCAGTTTAGGATTCGAGCGATCCGGTTGTGAGAGAGGTCGAGGTGGAGAATGTAGCTGTAGATCCTGTGAAATGTGGGACCTCCTTCATTCATCGTATCCACGATGGAATCCCCCACTCCGACTTCCTCCAACCACAAAAGATAATTAAACAAAAAACAGCGCGACACACCGTGGGCCTGCGCCAAAACCCCCAATAACGCCCAACTCCCCGTATTCAACCTCACATTGATCCGAACCATATTCTCCCGACCGACGCTCGGTTGATACAACGTCTTTCCCGCCTTTTTTCCCAAACGTTTCACCGACGTCAGATATTTCCCGTACGTCCGCAGAAGTTCCGGAATCAACTTCGGCAAACGTTTCCTTCGATCTTCCCGATACCGAAACAACGTTTGTTTGGGAACGAGAAGCGTCACGACCTCCGACTTATCTTCCCGCAGCTTAGAATCGAT
>NZ_NPEF01000059.1:18637-19672 GCF_002811955.1 Leptospira ellisii | reverse complement strand
GATTCCAAAAACCCGGAACAGCCCGAATATACTTACGGAAATAAAACGGGATCCAAAAGATCCTCTTCGTCGGATTCCTTCCAAACGAAAATTCCGGAAGAGTTGCCGACGACTCGGATCGGAATTCCCGGAGATTCCAAAAAATATCCGTAATTTTCGGGAATAGAGTCACCGGAATAAACCGGTTTGTCCTCCGGTTCGGCCCGGGAAAGGTCGATCCGCTTGGCGATTTCCATTTTCGAAAGACGTCCCGGTTTCTTTTCCGAAAACCAAGAGCGTAATATTCGAGAAAAGGGAATCGCCTTGAGATCCGGAGTTTCCGTCTTATATCGCGTTAAAAGAATTCCGAGTTCGAGGTCGAAACAATCCGCAAGAGCGGAAAACAAAAGATTCTCCGGAACTTTAATCGTTCTTTTTCCGAGTAAAATCGAATGTAAAAAAGTTTTTTCCGAAATTGGCAAGGTTTTCCAAAGAAAAAATAAACGTTCCCGCGCGGAATCGGGTCTCGTTTGTAGAGACGCCGTTTCTTCCAGAAGCGAAGACAAATCCCAATCCTTCGGAGAAATCGGAAGCCCGGTCGCCAAAGCACAGGCCTCCGCGACGTCTCCGACCTCGGCTATGGAGGCGTTCAATAGCCAGATCGGTTGTTCCGAAAATTCGGAGACGAATCGGATTAAACTTTCCTCCGTTATAATTCGTTTATCCTTTTTTCCGTTTAATATGAATACCGCGGAATCCAACTCCTCCTCTTTGCAGCCGCAAAAATACGAAGTCAACAGATCCCGTTTTAAGGTTGGGTCGGACTCTTCCTTGTAGTCTTCTATCAATTTGCAAAAGGAAATCATGGTAAGCGGTGAGTCGAAGCGATCGGACTTTTGGACGGCGGGTCCGTTTCTTCGCATATCCATAAACTCATTTTTAAATTCGTCCGCAAACTATAAATCGAAACTTTCAGTCCGATCGAAAAAGAAGATTCGGAAAAAACTTTCCTTGCCTGAGAAATCCGTCCTTATAAAACTTAACTCCCTAAAATAT
>NZ_NPEF01000059.1:0-18585 GCF_002811955.1 Leptospira ellisii | reverse complement strand
CCTTTCCTTTTGGAAAGGGTTTCCCACGTGGCTTCGAAGGTCTTTCGCGATCTTGATCCTGCTTCTTATAGCCGTAAAAATCGGTTATTCGTTTTTGATCTCTTCTAAAGCTCCGCGTTTATCGGGGGAACTGAAGGTTCCCGGACTCGTAAAACCGGTCTCCATAGTCCGCGATTCCTACGGAGTTCCGCATATCCGATCGGAGGACCCGCATTCCGCCTATTTTGCGTTAGGTTATGTGAGCGCGAGCGATCGTATCTTTCAGATGGAAATTTTAAGAAAGGCCGGGCGCGGGGAATTATCCGAAATCCTGGGACCCGATCTTGTTCCCACTGACGTTTTTCTGAGACAGATGCTTTTGAGGAGAAGTGCGGAAAAAATGCTCTCCGCCCGGGACGATTCCTCGGAATGGAAAAAACTGGATTCCTTTTTGGAGGGATTGAATTTCTTTTTAAAAACCGAACCGCTTCCCGTCGAATTCACCCTCCTCGGATATCAACCCAAGCCGTTCGATCGTCTGGATGTTCTCAGCTCGATGGCTCTTTTATCTTTTTCCTTTTCCGAAGCGTTTCGCAACGACTCCCTCTATTCGATTCTGGAATCTCGGCTTAAGAACGATAGCAGGGACGTTTCCGAACTTTTTCCGAGACACGATCACGAGGATCCATTTTCCATTCTGGAGAATCAGCCTGCATATTCCCCGAAGAAGTTGGCCGTAAGCTCCGGACCGAATTTTAGTTTATTAAAAAATTCTAATATTTCGAATTCTTCGACGGTTCATCATTTGGAAGCGACCGTGCGCAAGGCGACCGATGTGCTGAAAGGACTTCCCCTTTTTACGGGAAGCAATTCCTGGGTGATCGCTCCTTCCCGTTCGTCCACGGGCGGGGCCATTCTCGCGAACGATCCGCATATCGAATACGGAAATCCCGGAACTTGGTACGAAGTGCATATGATCGTCGGGGAATTCGAGTCTTACGGATATCATTTTCCGCTCGTTCCGTTTCCGTTAATCGCACATAACGCACGTAAGGCGTGGGCTCTGACCATGTTGGAGAACGACGACATGGATCTCTACGAGGAAACCTTTCATCCTACAAAACCGAATCTGGTTATGGAAAAAGGTGAATGGGTTCCCGTTCAGATTCTAAAGGAAACGATCGCCGTGAAAGGGGAGGAATCGAGAGAGATCGAAATTCAGGTCACTTCGCACGGTCCTATCGTTTCCAAGCCGATTCCCGGTTATGCGGGACCCTCGGTCTCCTTATATTGGGTGTTTCACCATCTTTCGGTTCCTTTGTTGAAGACGATCTATACTTTGGATCGTTGCGCTTCGATCGGCGAATGCGAACAGGTGGCATCCGGATTGCCCGCTCCGGGTTTGAACGTTTCCTATGCGGATCGGGACGGTAACATCGCGTGGTGGGGAGTGGGAAGGTTTCCGATCCGAAAAACGAAACGGAACACTCGCAAAATCCTGAACGGCTCCTCCGGAGAGGACGACGTCGTCGGTTATCTTCCGTTCTCGCAAAATCCCCGTTTGGTGAACCCGAAGGAGGGGATCATTCTAACTGCCAATCATCTTCCCGCCACGCAACTTTCGGGATACGGAAAACCGGAAGGATATTGGCAGGAATCCGACCGCGCACGGCGGATCTACGAACTTCTCGGAGAGAAAAAATTATGGTCCGTCGACGATATGAAGAAAATCCAGACGGATATCCATTCCTTTGCGGCGAGAAGTTTCGTTCCTTTGATAAGCGAAGAGCTGAAAAAATCGCGTAAATGGGAAGGCGTGTTTCGAGAGGCGCTCGACGTCTACGAAAAATTCGACGGAGAGAACACTCTGGATTCTCCCGGTGCGACCCTGTTTCATACGATGAATCAATTCGTTATGATCAATCTTTGGCAGGACGAGCTGGGGGAAGAGGATCTGAATATTTTCGGTCAAGGCGCCGAGCGTTGGAACGCATATAAGTATATTCTGTTTAACGAAAGTTCAACGTTTTGGGACGATTTATCGACGCCGCAGATCCGGGAAATGAGAAGGGATATTTTGGCACGCGCCTTTTTGCAGACGGTCCGCTTTTTGGCTAACGAACACGGAGGCGCTCCGAGTTCCTGGACTTGGGGCAAGGCGCACAAGATCACGTTCGAACATCCGATCGGCAAGATTCCCGCTTTGGGTCTGATTTTTAATCAAGGTCCTTTTCCGGTTTCTTCTGGGGAAGCGGTCATCAATCTGATGAATCAAAAGGAAATCGAACCGAAGATGAATCCGCACGTCGGTCCTTCCAAGCGGAGGATTATCGATCTTTCCGATCCAGAAAATTCCTGGTCGGTTCTGCCGACCGGAAATTCCGGAAATCAGGGCTCTCCGTTTTACGGGGATCAGATCGATCTTTTCCTAAAAGGGGAATATCGACCGATCCGTTTTACACAGTCTCAAATAGAGCAGGACTCCAAACACGTGTTGAAACTGATCCCCGAAAAATAGCGGGGATCAGTAGACGTGATCGATCATCTTCGCTTCGAAGTTTTGGGATCGATTGAGACAATCGAAGGCTTTCGTTTGATGAAGGCCTTCGATCACTTCCTTCATCGCGACCGAATACGCGGAATTTTCGTCTCCCATGGAATTGTAATGTTCCTTCCATAAGGGGAAATCGAATCCGGAACTTTCGTCGAATTCCGCGAATCCTTCGTATTTCCATTCCGCTACGTAGTATTCGGGGTCGAATACGTCGTTCATGCTCATGATCGCGCCCTCGATCGTGAATTGGCACACAATCGAATTAGGGTTTTCTAATGCGAATTTTGCGATCGCGTTTTTGGCGAATTCCGTCATGCGATCGGTCTTAAAGGATCTTTCGAACGGGTCTTTTTCGATTGTTTTGCCCTGCTGCTCCAGGTATTTCAGAACGGCCTTTCTCGTCTTCGTATCGGCGATACTCAGGGCCGAATCCGGTAAAGTAAGATCGAGTTCGGCGCCGCTTTCCAAAAGATACGTTATGATCGGCATTTTATCCTGCGGTCCGGGCATACACGCGAAATGGAGAGGCGTATAACCCGCTCTCCAATCGCTGGGAGCATCTAGATTACCGCCGTGTTCATGCAGAAATTTTAATATTTCGAGATGATCGGAGGGGTCGTGATGCGAAGGGCCCACACAAGCCGCGTGTACGGCGTTTTGTTTTAGGGCGATCCGGTTGGGATCGGCTTTCTGCTCCAGGACGAGATAGCGGACCAGATCCAGTTTTCCGAGATTGGCCGCGTCCGGCAGAAGACGATCCTCCAAAGAAAGGCCCTGTTCGAAAAGGAATTTCACGACCTCCAAGCCGCTGAAAACCGCGATTTCCATTAGGGAATAATGTCCGTCCCGCAGACTCGGATCACGCAAGTCTATTCCATATTCCTGATATAGTTTTAGTATTTCGACCTTTCCGTTGCAGGCCGCCTGGAGAATATCCTTCGGTTCGGGATGTACGTCGTGTTTCAAAAGATAACGAATCACGTCGGCTTCGCCGCGATCCCTACACGCGTAATAGTGCAGCGAGTTTTGATTGGAGTCTTTCGTTCCGGGGGAGAAACCGATTTCCTTCAGATATTCCAAAGTCAGAAGGCTGTTTTCGCTCGCTGCGAAGAACAAGGGTTTGCTTCCGTAAAAATCCTTCCCTCTGGATTCGATCTCCTGTCTGAGTCTTTGTACGTTGTTTTTAGCGATCCATTGACTCATGGAATAAATTTCTTCCCTGGATGCGCGTTTGGGTTTTGCGGTAAAATTTTCGCTCATACGTCTAACTGATTTTTTAAAATATGGGTTCGAACTCGGCAATCGGAGGTTTCGAACGTTGAAATCAGTATAATCCGAATTCGGATTAATTTCCTCTTGGCTTATAAAGTAATGAGAGAGGCGAATACGTCTGAATAAATGACCTTTTAAAATTATAATTTAAGAATATTGAAATTTTGGAGTTTCGAACGTTCGGAAAAAAATTTCAGGATAAAAGTTCGAATTCTTCCGAACCGAACTTAGTCTCGAGTGTTTTGGCATTTTTGCCACGCTCTTGCAAATAACGGACGATATCTTTCGTTTCTCCGTGAGTCAGCAGAATCTCGTCCGCTTCGGTGGAGAGGATGGTTCCGATCAACCCGTTCCAATCCGCGTGGTCCGAAAGTACGAACCCCTTTCCGAAACTTCCCGCTTTCCGATTTTTGGAAAGACGCATCCATCCGGAACAAAAAGCGGTTCGGATCCTTTTTTTTTGCGGGTTCGGGATCGGACTCCCCGGAGGAGCGACGAATACGAACGGAGTTCGCGGTTCGTCCGGAATTTCCCCCATTCGTCTCGTTTTAGGCAGGGCGATTCCCGATTGTTCGTAGCGGCGATTCATGGAATGGATCGAATCGTGTACGAAAAAATCCACGTCGATCCCCCTCGTCCGGGCTGCGTCCGAAACGCCTCGGATCAGCCTCTGCGCCTTTCCGAGCGAATATCCGAACAACGCGGTGATTTCGTCGCGGGTCCGGTTTTCGAGCAGATAGTTTAGAATATTCTGAAATACGAATTCTGATTTTTCCCATACGTAATGCGGCTTCGCGAAAGTGGCTTCGGAAAGGAACGTGTCGCACCTTAGAATTTCGATCGGATCGCAGGTGGGATCGGATTCGGTTTTGTAATCGCCGCTTACCACCGCGACGCGGCCTTTGTATTCGATTCTTACCTGCGCCGAACCCAGGATATGTCCAGCCGAATGTAGACTGAGTTTGACTCCGTTACGATAGACGGATCGTCCGTAAGGGAGCGTTTCGATCGGAGCTTTTTCTCCGAGACGTTCGCGGGTCAGGGGAAGACCTGATTCCGCACAAAGATAATGGGTCGATCCTTTGCGGGTATGATCCGAATGCGCGTGCGTCAAAATCGCGCGCGGAACCCCTTTCCAAGGATCGATATAAACGTCCGCTTGCGGAACGTAAAGACCGGCTTCCGTTAGGACGATCATTTCCATTGACTCCAGGGAAATTCTTTTTCAATCTGGATCGAACGTATTTTTATGAGCACGGAAGAAAAACTTAGAAGGTTGAATCTCGTTCATTCCGAAGTTTCGGGCTGCACTCTTTGTAAACTTCATACGACGCGAACGAAGACGGTTTTCGGCGAGGGCAATCCGGACGCCGAAGTGGTTTTTATCGGCGAGGGCCCCGGTAAACAGGAGGACTTGACCGGCAGACCGTTCGTGGGTCGGGCCGGCGAACTTCTTACGAGAATCATCGAAAAAGGTATGGGCGTTTCCAGGGAATCGGTCTTTATCGCGAACGTGGTGAAATGCAGACCGACCGTCGATATGAAATTCGAAAAGGATCGCCCTCCCGAAGAGGATGAAACGCGGGCCTGCGCTCCGTATCTGATCCGACAACTGGAGATCATTCAGCCGAAAGTCATCGTTACTTTGGGAAATCCTTCGACGAGATTCATTCTGAACACGAAGGAGGGAATCACGAAACTGAGGGGAACTTGGGGTTCCTTTTACGGAATTCCCGTGATGCCCACGTATCATCCAAGTTTCGTGATCCGCAACGGAGGAGAGAACAGTCCTCTCAAACGAGAAGTTTGGGAGGACATCAAGAAGGTTATGGACTTGCTGGGTTGGAAGCGGTCCTCTTAGTTTCGGAAACGGATTGTTTCAACCAATCCGCGATCTTCTGATATATCTCGGAAGGCGCGTCCTCGTACGCGAAAAGTCCGAGGTGATCGTAATCTATGGACATGCCGTTGTCCCTTCCCGCTTCCCAGAATTCCTTGTTTCCTTTTTTTCTACGGTAAACCGGATGGATGCTTTCGGTGGGAGCCACGTTGTCGATCCTTCCTCCGATGAACAGAGAGGGAAAGTCGGTCGTTTCGAAGGATTCCCAGGTTTTCGGATTCTCCTCGAGAGACGGAAGGTAGTTAAAAAGATTCTGATATACGAATAGAGTCGTCGGATCGTCCTCGTCCAGGGAGATGAACCTTCTGCAGAAGGAATCCTTGTTCTTGCAGGATACGCTGACGTCGGTTCCGAAACGTTTTTCGGCTTTCATCTGTTCGACGAAGCTGTCGTTGTATTTGTAATCCATTCCGGTTCCCAAAAAGAAGGTCTTGGCCGTGTCGGGAACCTTTTTGACCTTGAAGGAATGGAGGATCGCCTGTCCTCCGAGAGAAACGCCTCCGAGGATATACTCCTTTCTCCCGGAAATTTTCTGGATCCTTGCGATCGTTTCCGGAATCAGATTTTCTCCGACTTCCTTCAGATTTACGGATTTATGATCTTCGAAATGAAGAAGCCAGACGGAAAATCCGTTCCCGTTGAGCACTCCGATCAATCCGGATTTGTCTCCGAGATACAAGGCCTTTTTGTTGATGAAGACGGGATCCACGAGAAGGATCGGAGGATAATAGGAATTTTCGTAGGAGAAGGTGGTCAAAAAAACGTTCGGACCCACGTTCGCGGTTTGCGACGCGAATTTCTGTTCGGTAATGACCGCATAACGCGTGCAGCTCCAAACCGCCGTTAATGCCAAAAAGACGATCGTTATAGACGTATGTTTTACGTATTTCATTCTAAAATCCATGATTTAATTTCTTTTATTCAACCAGGCGACTAACGGCGCAAAGACGTCCTTGTCCGCGTTCTTGCCCACGAGGAGATCCGTGTGTCCGTAGTCGTCCGCGTGTTGGTTGGAACGGGAGGCGATGAAGAGGGTTTTGTCTTCGGAGCCGATCGTATCGTATGCGTAACGCACCGAGGCCGTCGTTCCTAATTTGTCCCTTCTTCCCGCGATCAAAAGCGAAGGAACCTTGAAATTTTTCAAAGAGGACGTGTACGAAGTCTTTTGATCCAGAGTCCTAAGTTCTCCGCTTTCCGAAAGATCCTTGAACTGAAGGATTTCGTTTCTCGCGCCCGGATTGATCGAAGTGCGTTTGACCGCAGATAATATCGACGAATCGACGTTAGATTTGTGCCAAAAAAGCTCCTCGAAGGATTTTTGGGGGAGAAAGGGAATTCCGGTTCCTCCCTGTAATCCCGCCCAGGTCTCTGCGGGCAACACCGGCCAAAGATTCAACAACCAGGTCAGCGAGGACCAGCGTTGGATGGAGGAGCTCGGAGGATCCATGATCATGGGGGAACCGATCGCAACGAAGTTCGCGATCCTTTTTTCTCCCAGGGTTCCGGTTCTCGCGTACACGATCATTCCGCCCATGCTGTGTCCGATCCAGTTTACCTTATCCTTTCCCGAACGAGCTAACACGTGTTTGATGGCGGTGTCCACGTCGTATTTCACGTAATCGTCCAAACTGTACGAGTAGGTTTTGTCCCCGAAAAATAGGGAAGGATATCCCGCGTCCCTTCTTCCTCTGAGATCCAAAAGCCATACGTCGTAACCTTCCTTTTGAAGGCGGGCTACGATGGAACTTTTTTCGTTGATCTTCAGGTAGGTCCGATTGGCGATCAATCCGTGACAGAGGATAACCGGATATTTTTTGGAAGCGGTTCCGATCGGAGGAAAATGTTCCAAAGTCAGTTCCCATCCGTCGTCCGTTTTCGGATGATGAATTTCCCCCTGCAGTTGGATGCTGGCCGCGCATCGGGAAAAAAATGTCCCTAAGATGAGGAACAAAAAAATTCTTCGTAAGTTTGCGTTCATTAATCGATCAGCATATCGATCGGAAAGGGAAGGATCAAGAAGAATTTACCGAAGGTCAGGAAGGGGTTTTTTCCTCTTAAATCCGGACTTGAGAAACTTTTCTAGTTTCGGTCTTACCACATAATGACAGTAAGCCTGTTCCGGATTGGTCCGATAATAATTCTGATGATAACCTTCCGCGGGATAAAATTCGGTCAACGCTTCTACCTGAGTTACGATCGGATTCGAAAATTCGGAACGCGCCTTTTCGATCGCTTCCTCCGCGCTTTTTTTCTGTTCGGGAGAATGATACAGGATGATGGAACGATATTGAGTGCCTACGTCGTTTCCCTGTCTGTTTAACGTAGTCGGATCGTGACAGATCCAAAAGATATCGAGGATTTCCGGATAAGATACGATCGAAGGATCGAAACCTATCTGTACGACTTCCGCATGTCCCGTGGTTCCGGAACAAACCGAACGATAGTCCGGATTTTTTTGATGACCCGCGGAGTAACCGGAGGCGACCGACTGTACTCCGTCGACCATTTGGTAAACCGCTTCCAAACACCAAAAACAACCGCCGCCTAAAGTAGCAATTTCCATATCCTTCTATTCGATCTGAAAACCCTAAGGTTTCAAGAATTAAACCGAAATTCGTTTTAGATTTTGATCGAGACCGAAAAGACCAAAAATTTTTCCTCTTTCGATTTCGTTTTATGATAATCGAATACGGGATCGCAGGAGCGGAAATAACGCCCTTCCAAACGGACCATCGAGTTTTCGTCGGGAATGTAATCTAGGGTCAAGGTCGCGCCGGAAGTCAGGAATCCGTTTTTCGTACCGGTTTGTATGATCGTTTGGTCGTGATCGTACATACGTTCCAGACGAACGGAAGTCCTGAACGTATCCGCGGGTCTCCAGGTGATCCAAAACGTTCCGATATACCACTGACGATAAGCGTTCGTTCCCGGATCGGGGACCCTCTGGATTCCGATATCTCCGGAAATCGCTACGATGAAAAATTCGGAGAAGTTGTATTGAATTATTAGATTATTATAATATCTTGTCTGTCTACGTTCCCTATCGGGGGCTTCGTTCCCGACGAACGTATTGTGGACTATCTTTATACGATCCGCGGCCTTGTATTCGATCTGGGTTCCTATCGCCTTGTCCCGGTTCGTTTCAACGATATTGGACCATCCGTTCATCAGATGAAGTTGGAACGAGAGTTTATCCGAGTAACGATACGAAAACCGGATTCCGCTCGAGTAATAGGGAACGTAATCCAGGGCGAGCGCCCGAGTGTAATTCCAGTTCGAATGAGAGATCCAGCTTTCCAATCCGATATTGCCGAAATAAATCCCCGCGTCCATCCAAAGGTTTTTCCAAAGACGGATTCCCGCATACGCTTCCTGGATGTTTCTGACGGAAACTTGATTGGAATTCTGATCGGAGTTGGGTTCGTTTTTGTAGTTTGCGTTCACGGAGGTTCCGAATTGGAACGCGACCCTTCCCCGATAACGGTCCGTTTCTATCTTGCCGTCCACGTATGCGAGGTTTACGTTGAATTCGTCCCAACGGGAAGGTTGCGTCAGATACCGGTTGTCGCGGGAGGAAGGCCGATACGGATTGTGCGCGTAATAAAAGTCGGTGAAAAAACCGAATTTCGGAACCGGCTTTCCGGTTTTAGGTTCTTCGTCCTCCTTTTTCGGAACGTCTTCCGTCGTTTCGTTTCTTCCGCTTTCCTCCGATCGTATTAGAATATTTGAATTTGTTTTATCCTTGCCGTTTCCTTCTGAAAAAACCGGTTCGGAGGCGATCAGAATTAAAACGAGAAAAATCGGAATCCCGAGCGGAAACCCGGGTTTCAAAGCGGATTTTTTTCGTGATAAACTTGCCATGATTTCGAAAGATCGCGGATTCTTTTTTTGCGTCATATGTAGATAATAAGGAATTTCCGTTCGATACTCAAGCGTCCGGTTCGGAAACGGCGTAAGATTTCCGGTTTTTTAAGTTAAGAAAGAATTAGGATTCTAAAATCGGGAGCGGAAAAATCCAGCGAAAAAGAAATCCGAACCCGGCGCGAGTTCGGAGAAAACGGAAAGGTACCTTTAGAATTTCGTCATATAACCGAGATTGACCACGAGGTGATGTTTCGGCAGATGCTGCTGTTGGTAGGAGTTGAGCAGATGACTTTTTGAAGCCGCGTCCAAAGGAAGGGATTGAATCGCGGAAGCGACCGCCTGGTTGTATGTCCCGTGGATTTTGGAAGGATCCGTTTCCTTGCCGTCCTCCGCGTCGTTATCCGCGGCCACTCCGGAGGGTTTGGGATACACCCGGTCGTTGTCGAAAAGATACAGATCCGGTCTGTAAACGTCGCTTACACTTACGTTCACGTCCTTGAAGTTCAACTGCAGTTTCGCGGTGACGTCGGTTACGCCCGATCTTCGATCCGTGTTGTTGTTGAAATACTGATAACCGACCTGAAGGGACGGATTGAATTTCAGCTCGCCGACCAATCCGTATTCGTGACCGACCGCCGCCCGATGATGGCTGTTGCCCTGGTTGACTCCGTTCGTTTCGGAGGAAAGACGGTAGTTGGATACGATTTCCGGTTTCAAATAAGCTAATATAGAAGGTTTCCATCCCAAGGTATAATTGAAGAGGCTCGAGTTGGACGGATAATTGGCGCTGTTGACGATCAGAAACCCAGTGAAAAACTGGCCGATCGAAGTGTTCCATTCGTACACGATCTGTCCGATGAAATAATCGCGCAGACCGTTGTTTTCCTTTCTCGGGCGGACCTGATTCGGATCGAAGGTAAGGTTTCCCGATTCCAGAGCTTTGACCACTTTGTCGGATTGGTCCGGACCTCCGGGTGTCGACTGATAAAAGAAGTCGTTGTCCGTATTCGATCTGCCGATCAGCGGATTAGCCATAATTAAATTTAAACGGAAACCGGGTATGGGAGTATAAAAGTTTAGGAACGTTCCCAAAACCAAACCCGGAGAAAAAGTACCGTAGGACTCGTTGTTTCTGCGACTCAACCTTTCTCCGAAAAGACTGTTTCCCAAAACGAAAACGTCGTTCGCGACCGATTGGCTAAAACCGAATTCCGGCTTTTTCTCCTGGGACTTGGGAAGTTCTTTGGGATTGTCCTCCGGAATTCCGGAAGGAAGATCCGGGCTTTGTTTTTCCTGCGCCGTCAGAGCGTATGCGGATAAAAAAACGAAAGTCAAAAGGAGGGAGATTTTTTTCATGCTGAACCTGCGGTTGAAGTTTTTATATTAGGATCCGTTTTCAATTTGCCGAAGCGTGAATTTACGATGAGGATTCCGGCGATCACCACTGCCGCCCCCGCGATGTCGAGCGGGTTCGGAGATTCCCCCAAAAACCAAGTGGTGAACATGGCTACGATGGGAATCAAATTCCCGAATACCGCGGCCTTATCCGGTCCCAATTTTTGAATTCCGTAATTCCAAAAAAGATAACCGAAGAACGTGGTAAACACGGCCATATAAAAAATGGAAAACCAGGCCGTGGTCGGAATTTCGCCGGGGTTAAATCGGGCTTCCCCCGACACGATCACGAAACACACCAAGAAGATCATACCGAATAACGACGTATAGGCGGTCGTCTGAATGGCGGAAACGCCCGAGAGATATTTTTTGATTCCCACCGAATACAAACACCAGCAGAACACCGCGATAAAAAGATGGAGAATTCCCCCGCTTTCGAGTATGTTTCCGACGGATTTTAGGTCCCCGTCCGAAATGACCGTGATCACTCCGATGAAGGAGATGAAGGTTCCGAGATATTGATTCCAGCGGATTTTCGTTTTCAGAAGAAAGAGCGAAAGAAACACGGTGATGGCGGGCCCGAACGCGGCTATGATTGCTGCGTCGATCGGAGACGCTTTCCGCATTCCCAAAAAGAAAAAGATGTTAAAACCGAAAACTCCTCCGATTCCCAAGAGAACGAATACGATCAGATTTTTGGATTCGACCCGAAGAAGTTTTTTATTCGAAAAAAACAGGAACAGGAAAAGCAGCAAGGAAGCGAATAAGAAGCGTACGGCGCCGGTTTGCGCGGGGGTAAAAGACTGTAACGCGTGTTTGGAGACGTGAAACGTCGTTCCCGTAAACACGGTAAAAAGAAGAAGAGAAAGATAGGGTTTGATCCGGTTCATTCAGTTTTCTCCGTTCGGGGATAGAAGCGTTTCGTATTCGCGCAGTTTCGATTTCGTGAGTTTTATCATGATTTCAAGATCCTTTTTCTTTTCCTCCAAGGTTCCGAGATGCGAGGTCAGAATCCGGATTCTCTTGTTCAGCGGAGGTTTGAAATTCTCCCCTTGGGAAATCTTATCCAAGATACAACCTTCTTTGATGAATTCCTTGATATCCCCCAAAGGCATGTTGATCTCCTTCAGTGTTCGTATCAACCTCAGATATCGGATTTCCTTGTCGGAATAGATCCGATCCTTTCCATGGGAACGTTCCGGTTTGGGGAGAAGTCCCATCTTTTCGTAATATCTGAGAGTGTGCGGAGTAAAGTTCGTGATTTCCGAAATTTTGGAAATGCTGAGTTTTTGATTCAAGATGTTCCTCCGATCAAAGCCGATTGTATCACTTAAAGTTAGCTCTAAGTCAAGGTGGGAATCGAAAAAAAATCGGAAATTTCGAAAATAATTCGCGAAACGGATCTGAGTCGCATCGATCCGGTTTACGTCGATTCGGCTTGAAGTCCGTTTATCGGGGAAAAAAATGCGTTTAAAAAGGAATCAAAACGGGATTATTTTTTTGTTATACTCTTATGACACAGAAATCTATCCCTTCTTTTAAAAAATCCGATCTTTCCTCGGGAAAATTGCCCGAAATCATGGCCGATCGGATGCTCGTAAAACAATCGTATCGGGATCTTTTTTGGAAAACGTATCGATCGAAAAAGAAAAAGGTTTCCGCCCAATTTTTGGATCACTTCGAAAAACTCTACGGCTTTCGTCCTCCCGAAGAGGTTTTGGAATGGGAGAACGTTAGATCCGCTTATCAGGCGATCATGTACAACGTAAGCGATATTTGGAACATGATCGCTCACGAAGAAGGACTTCAATACGACGAGGAGGACGAAGACGAGGAATACGATCCCGATTATCAACCGGTCTCCTTTCAGAAATTTCTGGCTAAAAAAGGACAAAGCGCGGAGGAGAAACTCGCCTCGCTCATCGGGTCCTACGAAGGCCTTATGTTTTTATTCACCGGAGTGGCGCATTTCGGTTCCGACGGAGGAGGCGATAGTTGTTGGGTCAATTTGTTTCCGCATACCGAAGGGTCCGCCGAAGTACATCGTTACAATCACGAAATCGGAGAATTGGAGGACGAGCCCTTCTTTTCCATCAGTCATTTTGTCGCATCCAATTGGTCCGCGGATCGCGAAGAATACGAAGATGATTACGAGGACGAGGAGGAAGACGAAGAGACTCCCGAACCGATCCTGGGTTCCGCGTTGCCGAATTCGGTTCTAAAACAATACGAAACCGACGCGAATAAGAAATACGACAAACGTCCTTTTTACACGAAGTCCCTGGATTTGTTCGAACGTTCCTCCTGGTTGTTGGGACATTCCTACGGAGACCCGGCGTTTGCATACGCGGAAAAACTCGCTTCCGCTCCCAAGTTCAAGGATTGGGAAGCCGAAAAGAAAAGTTTGGAGAGATCCCATCCTTTGGCGGCGTATTGGATTCTCGCCCATTACTTTATGAAAAACGAAAACGCCTGCCGGGAAGCGTGTGCGATCGCGAAAAAACTTCCTGGTAAAATTCTTCCGGCGTTGGCTAAATCCGTATTATCAGTGTTAGATGGTAAGTCGGATTCCCTGGGACGGATCGCCGTAAAAAAACTTCAGGAAATCAGGGAACAGACCTTCCGCAACTGTGACCCCAAACAGATCGAACCCGAAAACCGAAAACTTTTGGAACAAGCCACCGGACTTGCGGGAAAGAAAAAAATCTCCTCCGCGGATCTGAAAAAGCGGATTCAAAAAGGGGACGATCCCGCCGCGCTCATCGAGGAATTTTCCGAGGACGTGGATACGCACGATTTCCTTCTGAAGGAAATCGGCAAAAAGGATCAGAAGTTCGGCAAACTCGTGGAGGAATACTTTCGGGAAAGGACCTCTTCGAGCTACAACGAATGGCCGTATAACAAGGATAATCTGGACAGAAGACTTTCGCTTCCCGTTTCCGCGGCGTTCAGACAAGGGTTGAATTACGATTCCGAAAACAAAAAAGCGTTCGCGGGAATCATAAAAACGATGGGAAAATTCGACGATCTCAACGCGATGAACGCGTTCCGCGACGCGATCCAGAAACTCAAACAGGATGATAAACGTCTGGAGGAAGTGATCGGTTGTCTTTTGCAGAGCGATCACGACGGGGCGCTTCCGGTTTTGACCGAGGCCGCGTGGAAGTTTTTCGAAACCTTGGACGGAGCTTTGGAAAAGAAAAAGAAGGTCGAGAGCGAAGGTCCGAATTTGAACAACATCTTCACCGTCTTCAGTTATCTGCAACAGGCTTTGAACGAACGTCTTCTCGTCGGCGACGAGGAGGCGGGTAAACTCGCGGGTAAAGTTCTGACGTATCGGAACAATCTGGGTATTTTCGGAATCGCGCTGGGGTATTCCTTTGCGGTTTCCGCGAAGTTGGGTTTTAAGGAGAATCTGGATTATATACGCACGTATCTGGAGGCCGGTGCGGGCATCAAAGGAAGCGGACGCGATTCGTATCTTCAATTCAATCAGCTCGTCAATTTATCCGAAGGTTCCATCGCATGGGGCGTTTTGGATCCGGAGACGGCTCGGTCCGGTTTGAAGGAATTGCTGGAGCGCGCCGAAAAAAATTCGAGCCCCGGAATCGCGATTGATCTGCAGGCTTGTTATCTTTCCGGACTTCTCTTTCTGGAACCCGACCGCGAAGAATGGATCCAACTGGGTCATCGAATCCTGGGAAATAAAGGAGAGGAATACCGGGTTTACGGTCCGATCCGCGCCGTGGGAAAGGCGAAAATTCAGGCGCTGAAACCCCATCTGTATTATCACGTTTACGCGGATCCGAATCCGATGGTCGATTATACCTGGACCTATATCGAACACGCCGCGAGACATACTTGGATTCAGCTGACCGGTAAGGAACTTCCTCCCTTCGACGACGATGACGAATACGCGAACCGTCTCGCGAAAAATCTCAAGGAACTTCCCGCCGCGATTCTGAAGCCGGAAAAATACAGTATTCAACACGTATTTCAGAATATTAAAGAAAAGAAATATAAGGATCCGGACGTCATAAAGATCGGAGGGCCTTGGTTGGAGGAATCGCTCCGCTATTCCGGCGACGAATATAGATACGGAGGAAACTACGATCGTTGGGAGGCGATGAAGGCGCTGTTCATTCAGGGAGTTCCGGCCATTCCCTCCTTCGCAAAGATATTAGAACTTCCTCATGCTCGATCCGATTGGAAACTCTACACGCTTCAGTTTATGAGGTTTATCGAACCGGAAAGCGCGAAGTGGGAGAAGATTCTTTTCATGGACGCGGACACGGTTCAAAAAATCGTGGATACCAATCCGGCGGAATGGGCCGCATGGGGGGATTTGCTCGCGGCAAAACTTGTCGTATCGCTCGGAAAGGACGCTTTCGATTCCGTCTTAAAACTCGTCAAAAGGAGATTGGAATACGCAAGTCTTCACAGTTATTCCTCTTCTTCGACGGAAGAGGCGCTGGCCGCAAGACTTCCCGCGATCCTAAATTGGTTCGGAAGGGACGGAGAGCAGGCGATCGAAATCCTATGGAAAGCGGCTCCGAAAGAATCCGAAGTGAAATACATTCTGGATTCTGCGGCGAGAAAATCCGGAGATTCGGAGTGGAAAAAACTGCCCGAGCTATCGGATGATGGAATCGAACTGGAACAATGGGTCAATGGAAGGGATTATGGTCCTCGGTTTTGGATTTCGCTTCATCCGAAGGAAATCCGTTTCGGCATAGAAGAATTTTATCTGCACAGCATTTTGGAGAATTCAAGAGCCGAATCGAGTTTGAATCCTTCGGTTTGGAAAGACGAATTTCAGTCTAAGGCGGAGGAAATGTGGAAGATGTCCCAAGTTTTGGGTTATCAAACCGCCAAAAAGAAGGTAAAGAAAAAACGCTGATCACACTGAAATACCGGTCGGAACTCCGTAATGGGATTCGGCCGGTAGGGTGTTTCTTTTATTACCGGGTGGGGACGGAACGATACCAACCGTTGCCGATTTTCATTCCATCTTTTGAGTCGGTGAATTTCATCGAAAATTTTTCGCAAACGTGGGAACTTCCCCAATTTTCCTTTTCTCTTCCTTTCTCTTCTTATAAACTGGTGGAATCTCCGGAGGTTCCATGATTCAGAACAATTATTTTTCCGACACACAAGATATCCAGGATCACTTCGAACACGTTCTTCCTTGGACCGAAATTATTCTCGATTATGAAAACGATTTTGCGGACGCCGCGAACGGCGGTCCTTCCAACCCCTCCGAGGCGAAAGAATATTATAAAACCATCTTGGATACCGTGGGGGATTTGGCGGGAAACATCCTTTCTCCCCACGTCGCCGAGTTGGATCGCACCGGACTTTCGTTTAAGGACGGTAAGGTGGAGTTCCCGCCTAAGATGATAGAATTGGTCTCGAAGGTCGTCGAAGCCGGGGTGCAGGCGTACGGGTTTTCCCGGAAATTCGGAGGATTGGGTGTTCCCTGGACGGTGAAGTCCTTCATTTCGGAAATTTTTTATAGAGTGGACGCGTCACTCGCCATTGCGGTCGGCTGCGTAAATCTCGCGGAGATTCTGGAACGCCACGCTTCGGAGGAGATGAAACGAGAGTGGATTCCCAAAATGACCGCGGGCGAATACGTATGCGCTATGGGTTTGACCGAACCCGATCACGGATCCGATCTTCCCAATTTAAGGACGAAGGCGACGAAGAGCGGAGACGGAACCTGGGTTTTGAACGGGACGAAACGTTTTATCACGCACGGGTGCGGTTTCGGAGAAGTTCCCGCCGTTTTACTGACCTTGGCCCGCTCGGGCGAAGTCGGCTCCGGCGCCCGCGGACTTTCCTTTTTTCTGGTCCAGAGTAAGGACGTTCAAATAGCGGGAATCGAAACGAAACTCGGACTTCATTGTTCCCCTACCTGCGAAGTCGTCTTCGAAAATTCACCCGGCATACTGATCGGGGAGGAAGGTTACGGACTCGTAAAATATACGATGGGAATGTTGAACGGTGCGCGAATGGGAATCGCGCAACAATCGACCGGATTGGCGACGGCGGCATATTATGAAGCTCTAAAATACTCGAAGGAACGTATACAATTCGGCAGACCTCTCGTCGAAATTCCCGCGGTCAAAAAAATCCTGGATAAGATAGAAAGGGAAACCTTGGCGATGCGTTGTCTTACCCTGGAAGGATCGAGGGTGATGGACCGGTATTATTGGAGAGCCCTCCGTCTCGAAAAAATGGGCGCTTCCGAAAAGGAATCCAAAAACGATACCGTGGTCCGTTATTGGGAGAAGATCGCGAACGTTCTTACTCCGATCAGTAAATTTTATTGTTCCGAATCCTGTTTGAAGGCGGTCAGCGACGCGCTTCAAATTCACGGAGGATCGGGTTATACGGAGGATTACGATATCGCGAGAATCTACAGGGATGCCCGAATCACCACCATCTACGACGGAACCTCCCAGATTCAGATCAACGCGAGTATCGGAGGAATCACCGCGGGACTGACTCATACGTTCGGAGAATATTTATCCGAGTTGGTCAATCGATCCGATTCCTCTTTGACGCATAAGTTGTTTCACGGTTTTCAGGAATTGGTTTCCGTTTATAAGGATCTTCCGGGCCGAGAAGAAAAAGAAACCTACGCCGAGGAAGTGGTTTTTACCTGTTCCCGTTTGTTGGCCGGTCTGTTGTTGGAGATATCCTGTAAAAGAATTCCCGAGGATCGAAAACAAATCCGACTCAAACACGCAAAGGATTATCATTTGGATACGCTCGCCGTTTTGGAAGGGAATCTCGCAAAGTTGAAAGAGGCAAGCGCCGTTCCCGCGTAAAATTGCGTACTCGGGAAGTGAGAAGCCTTTTTAAAATTTAGATTTGTTAAAGAATTGACCGGAAAATGCAGCGGATCGATGATGGATCCGTTATGAGCCTGTAATTCCCGCCTCAATCCCGAGAGAATGATTCAGTTTTCTGAATATTCTATTTCCTTTTCGAATTTAAAATAGAAGAATCGTTTTTTCGTTTTCGGAGATACGAATCCTAAATCGTCTTGTGTTTCTCGGTGGTGCCGCGATCCGAATTCGGAAATCGTTTTCCGGAGACGAATAAAAGGTAACGTTCACCCGTGAACGAAAAGCGACGTTCGACTTTCGACGTTACCGGATCCGATTCTTATCGAACGTGGAGGTAAATCCATGCAAAATCCAAATCTAAATTCGTACGGACCCGATCCGTCTACGCGTCATCCGTTTCCTCAATTTCCGAGAATCGGATTTTTAAAGAACTTCATCCGATCTCCTTTGATCGAAGTGGGAGATTATACCTACTACGACGATCCCGAGGGCGTCGAACAATTCGAAACGAGGAACGTCTTATATCATTACGATTTTCGAGGAGATAAACTCGTAATCGGAAAATTCTGCGCGATCGCGACGGGGGTTCAGTTCATCATGAACGGGGCCAATCATAAGATGAACGCGTTCTCGACGTATCCGTTCGCGATCTTCGGAAACGGATGGGAGAAGGTCATGCCTAAACCCGGAGAATTTTCCGATAAAGGCGATACGATCGTAGGCAACGACGTATGGATCGGAACCAACACGGTGATTTTACCGGG
>NZ_NPEF01000585.1 GCF_002811955.1 Leptospira ellisii | reverse complement strand
CGGAAGCGCCACCGAGACGTTAAAAAAATAAGAATATTTTAATATTCTTACCGACCGGAGAGGAGTCGGAACTCGCCCGAGGTCCGGGCTCCTCTTAAAAAACGCCAGGTCGTTACCCGTCGACGAAACCGTATTTTTCTTTTATATTTTCCTTCCTTTAGCTCGAACTTTTTTTACGGGACCCGATCCAAACGTTTCCGTCGGGGAACCGGATTTAGTATGGGAACATTGATGCTCAGTGCGGAAGAGGAAATCCGATCCAGTCTTCGGGAAAATCGGATGGAAACGGTGACTATTTTGATCCCCGAAAAAACCTGGCTTCGTTACGGAGAAGCAAAGGCAAGGGACTTGCCAAAGAGAATTCCGGAGTTTTTACGCACCTATGGAAAGTATCTTTCGAGTGTAAAACGTCTGAACGCTCAAGCCAGAAAAACTTTATATCAGCCGAGTTCAGGAAAATCCAAAATGAGGCGGGTAAACGTAAGATTGGGCACCGGTAGTTGGACCTTATTAGGCGCTTTGGCGCA
>NZ_NPEF01000584.1 GCF_002811955.1 Leptospira ellisii | reverse complement strand
TCTTGGCCTTTTTAGTTGCAAAGAAACAATTCGAAAAACTACGGTCGGTCCTTCGACCAATACGAAAAGCCAAGCAAACAACGGCTCGATTTGGAAGTTTTTGGTTCATTCAAACTTGACCTCTTAGAATGACGATCTTCCGACTCTTGAATGTAAAAAACTGAGATGTACTTCAGCTATATAAAAAGCATGCGATCCAGGATGCGGACTTTAACTGTTTCTTTGGATATATATATCGAATATTGTTTTTGAGGGGGAATATTGAGTTTTTGCTATTCTTCGGTCATAAAATATCTATTGTGTTTGTATTTGATTTTGGAATCAAACTGAGTGAATTGGTCGGAGCTCCTCACAAAAATTACTGTATTTACTTAGATAGTAGTTTTTTTTGAGAAGAAGCGATTTCAAGATTCCCTTTGCTTCGGTTGAAAATCCTTTTTCTATATCTTTTCCTAAAATCACTCTTCCCATTTTTTTAAAAAACAACTCGGATGCTATCGATGAAGGGAAAATCGTAAAGACAATTAAGG
>NZ_NPEF01000583.1 GCF_002811955.1 Leptospira ellisii | reverse complement strand
CCATTCGAGGAAAAAGAAGGATTTGGAACGATCGGAAAAAAGAAATCGTTGCCATCGTTACAAGAATCGCTCCCAGTATCGGACTCAAACGCGCTTGTCGCTTCCTGAAAGTATCCGTCCAAAGATATTACAAATGGAAGAGCGAAATCTTCTGCAATTCTTCTCTCTTTGGACTTTGTCGAAAAATTCATCCCAAACAAATCACCATCCAGGAACAAAAGATTATTGCACGGTATCTAAAAAATCCCGAATTCTTTCACTGGCCCCTTCGTTCCATCTTTTACAAAATTCTAAAAGACGGTGCCGCTTTCTTGAGTTTGGCGACATTCTACAAATACGCAAGAGTTCTTGTTCCCAAAAGAGAAGTCATTCGAAAGGCAAGGAGAAAGATCGGAATTCGTTCGACCGCCCCGCTACTTCTTCTTCACATGGATACCACCATCTTACGCGTGCAAGACGGTTCCAAGGTATATATCCATTTCATCATGGACAATTTTTCCAGAACAATTCTCGGTTGGAAAGCCTCTTTAGAATGGAAGTCAGTA
>NZ_NPEF01000582.1 GCF_002811955.1 Leptospira ellisii | reverse complement strand
TGAGTCAGATTTCCCACGGAAATCCTTTCCAAGGCGTCGACCACCTCGTTGAGACCTCGATTGCTCACTTCCAAATTCTGGCAAATCACCTTGTTACCCAACCTCAAACTATTCGAATCCGGATTGGATCCGTTTACATTTCTGAAATATCTATCCGGTTCCGGAAAAATTCGTCATCTCTACGTTTATCCAGAGTCGATTCCCGATTGGAAGGAGATGAATCCGGAACATTCCTATTTGGGCTTCGAGGTTTCCTACGAATCCGAATCCGACGGAACGGAAATCGAATCCACGTTGGAATTCCTAAAGGAAGGAAGTTATCTGGAGATTCTTCCTCCCGGATGTGCATTCGGCAGGTTTTTCGAAAACGCGGATCGGTTCCCTCTGGGAAGGGACGCCTATTTAAATGCATTAGAAATTCAGAATGTTCTTTCGAAAGAACAATTCGCTCTTTTACGGGAAGGGAAAGCCGATGTTTCCTCTCCGGAAAACGATTTTTCAGCCGGTTCAGCGGGCTCTTCCAAAGAGTCCGAGACTTTGAAACT
>NZ_NPEF01000581.1 GCF_002811955.1 Leptospira ellisii | reverse complement strand
GAAGGAAAAGAGGGAAAATCTTGATTCACGCATCGGCTTTAAGAGGGATCGAACAAAACAGTAAAATCAAACCCGTCGGTTCCGTTTCATTCGGCTCGGTTTGCGGTTATATTTCCGCAATGGTTCTTGCCTCTTCCGTTAAACCGGAACTTGCATCGATTGAAAAGATTCGTTGGTTTATCGATTTTCTCGAACCGCGATTCGGAGAACCGGGTGTAGGGGAGAGGATTTTAAAAAATCCCAAATTTCAATGGATCGTTTCTATTTGGAAATCCAAATCCGAAATCCGTCTTGGTAGATTCCTAGAATGTTATGCGGAAGGTTTAAAAGAAGTATTATCGGAATCGAATGTTGAAGTTTCTCTTCGAATCAATGGAGATTGGAAAGAAGTAGACGAAGTTCTTTTATCCGGTCGCGCTGTAATGCTTGGAACAAGTCTTACGAACTCCGGACATTTCATCGTCCTTACAGGAATCGTTTATATCGGTGGAGTGAAATTTTATTCTGCTATCGATTCGAACGGGAATTGGAATTCGGGATACAAAGAGAAAG
>NZ_NPEF01000580.1 GCF_002811955.1 Leptospira ellisii | reverse complement strand
TCGTCGCGATCGGTCAGGACGGACTGGTCGCCAATACGGCCAAGTATTCCAAAGGTGTTCCGATCATCGCGGTCAATCCGGACAAGGAACGTTACGACGGAATTCTTCTTCCTTTTGATCGGGAGAATTTTATCGGCGCGGTGGACGACGTGGTCGCGGGAACGTATTCCTCCAAAACGGTGCGTTTTGCGGAAGCGAGGTTGAACGACGGTCAACGGCTGCTCGCGTTCAACGACCTTTTTATCGGACCTTCCTCCCACGTTTCCGCACGTTATAAGATTTCGTATAACAAAAGGACGGAGGAACAATCCTCCAGCGGAATCATCGTCTCGACCCCGTCCGGAAGCACGGGTTGGTTGAGTTCCGTCTTCAACATGGCGTACGGAGTCGCGGGCGTTTTCGAAAAGGATCTTGAGCTGAAAAGACCTTCGCTCGAGGAAGGTCAACTTCTGTTCGCGGTTCGCGAACCGTTTCAAAGCGTTCGCACGCGGATCGATATCGCCGCGGGAGTTTTGAACGATAAATTTCCGCTTTCGATCGAATCGTTGATGCC
>NZ_NPEF01000579.1 GCF_002811955.1 Leptospira ellisii | reverse complement strand
ATACAGAAACATTTACGGTTTCAAGTTTTATTCTAGAGCGCTGGTTTATCCCAGAACAAGGTTGGGAGAAGGGGGACAAATGGGCATTTGCAATTAGTGCCAAAGCTGATTGGAAGCCAAAATTACAATCAGATGTTGAAAAGATAATTGGTACGCAAAGGGGGTACACTAAAATATATTTTATCACAAATCAATTAATTTCTAGTAAAAAGAAGAAAGATGAGCAAGATTCTATAAAGAGTAAACATGCAATCGAAGTCACGATTCTGGATGCAGAATGGATTTTAGAAAAAGTATATTCGAAAAAACTGATATATGTTGTAACGAATTGTTTAAATTTATCTAATTCTTATAGAGCCAAAGAAAAGAGAATAGGTAGCAGAGATGCGGAAAGGATTAAGCGTCTTTCTTATATCGAGAATAACATAAACAATCCTAAAAGATATTTTGAATATGATTATCAATTGGTTGAGGACGCCTTGGAGGCTGCAATCATTTCTAGGATGTTAGAAAGACCAAGAGATGAAATAGAAGGAAGGTTTGATCGAGCAGAAAGG
>NZ_NPEF01000578.1 GCF_002811955.1 Leptospira ellisii | reverse complement strand
GTAAAAGGAGGGATCCGTTGCGGATTTGCGGATGCGGCTCCCGTTTTTTCGTATTATTTCCTCCGCGGTTTTGAGTCCGCTTTCCGCTGCGAATTTCAAAAGAGGAATTCCGGTCAGATCTCCGGCGATGCGGATTCCCGGAACGGAGGTTTCGAAGGTTTCGGATATCTCCGGATAAAATTCGGTTCCTCCCTGAGGCGCATCGTTATGAAGCCATCGGAAATAGCGGGAAAGGATCGGTAGGGAAAAATTCATACGTCTTAAATCCGGAAATTCGTCTTTCGTTCCGTTCGAGTCCGAAGTTTTTAGAGGACCGGATACGTTTTTTCAGTTCGGTTTAATTTCCGGAAAGTTACAAACCCTTTTTCGGGCCGGAAAAGCGGGGTCGGGAATAAAATTTAGAAAATTCTAATATCCTTTGCGTTTTGTGCAAGGAGTTGCGGGTCGAAGATCGGCGAGGCGGAGGTTCGGGAAATCCGATTTATACCGGCGTAACGACCGGTTTTAAGACGCCGGCATCTTTTGGTTCCGATTTATATAAAGAAATTTTAATATAGTA
>NZ_NPEF01000577.1 GCF_002811955.1 Leptospira ellisii | reverse complement strand
ATCTTGGCCTGTGTTTGACATTCTACCTGATCGTTAATCAACGATAATCGTTTGGATTCCGGCTTTCATCTTTTCGAGCCGTTCTTGTCTTACTTCCGGTTTCGCTAAATCAGAGCGCTTGTAAGCAACTTGTCCGGTTGTTGTTAAGCGGCCTCCTTTTACGGATGTCCCGGAACCTGGGATTAAATTTGATTTGAGAAGGTTTGCGTTCGTCGGTAACGCTAGCCATTTGGCGGCGGCCTCATCGGGTTCTAACTCTTGAACACCGGCACCATCTCCTACGTCGAGTTTGAGGAAAACTTTGAAACTTCCGTCGTCCTTATTCTCGACGACCGTTGGTTGACTGATCGCTTTTAAAAGCAACAAGGCCTGTTTCTGATCGTAGAGGTTGTGTTTAGAAAGTGCAGAATAAAGTTCCGTGTTGATCGTCTTTTCCCGGAAAAGCGATTCGTATCGGTCCTTATTTCTTTTTTCAACTTCGATAATTCCGCTGAGTTTTTTTAACTCTGCCCCAAGCCTTGCAGCCTCACGCTCTTTCTCTGGAAGTTTTTCGAGTTCAAG
>NZ_NPEF01000576.1 GCF_002811955.1 Leptospira ellisii | reverse complement strand
TTCACAGCGCAACTACAGCGAAAGCAGTCGGCTTGATTCGATTTTCTTTTTGATTCATGAAGCGATCCGCTTGCTTCCTGCATTGCGTTGCACGGCGGAACATTGACATTGTACGACGCTCTTTTGCGTGAGCGGGCCGCAGGGCGCTCAAGCGTCCTCGAAGAGGACGAGCGGGAATCCGCGAGCCCGGAGTCACGCGACTCGGAGCCGCCGCAACCGACGCAAAACACATTCATCTTTTGGAATATTGCGGCGGCTCCGAGGCACGCCCGAAACATCTCGTCGACCGAACATAGAATGCGGATTTTCAGGTCTAGAAATTTCACAGTAGGTCTTCCGGTTCGATCCGTTTTAGTTTTCGAAAGTATCGGGGAGACGTATTGTGATTTTGCGAGCGCAGGTTATTTTTTCTAACTTTATCGGATTCACTTCTGAAAAGTCGTTATGGGCCCCGCCGTTGTGAGTTTTTTTATCAGCTCGGTGGAACGTTTGTGAAAGTCGGGGAACCGGGTTGGATATGGGATATTTACTGCTCAACACCGAAGAGGAACTTTCTTCCCGCTTAC
>NZ_NPEF01000058.1 GCF_002811955.1 Leptospira ellisii | reverse complement strand
CGAAGGCAGGAGCGGATCTGTGGATCGGACGAGTTTCCTTTACGGTAATCGCAGGACCTTCGTCGATCGTTTTACATGGTAGGTTCCATCGACGACGCGATCGAGAAAGCGAAAGGATACAAAGGATAAGTGCATGTCCGCACATAAACTGAACGTATCCGTCATTTCCCCCGAAAAGATTCTCTATAAGGGGGAAGTAGATTCTTTGGTTGTTCCCGGAAGCGAGGGATTTTTCGGAATCCTTCCGAATCACGCGCCTTTGGTAGCGACGTTGGGAATCGGTGTCCTCGAAATCCGCAAAGGCGATAAACTCAAGGTTTTGTCCGTCGAGGGCGGTTTTATCGAGGTCAAAGACAATTCCATCAGCATTCTCACGGATCACGGCGCTCTCAAAGAGGATATCGATGTCGAGGCTGAAAAAAAAGCGCTCGCCGAAGCCGAAACACTTCCACCTTCCCACTCTAAAAATCTTCTTCTCCAAAAGACAAAAACCCGAATTTTAGTCGCATCCCGCTAACTTTTGGGGGGTCCGTTTTCCGAAAATAGTAGCAGAGATTCCCTTTTCTCCGAATACAAGGGAGATAAGGGAAGACGTTGGAAACAACACGATCCCGATTCGTGGATTCGAGAAGTTATAGGAAGATGGCGGAAGATTACGACATGATCAAGGACGATAATTCAACCGGCGGAGGTCCGGATCCCGGTATGGACGAACTGCAATTCGACGATATCGATTCCATGTTGTCCGCCGAACCCGAATCTTCCGCTGCGGACGGATTGGAGGATCTTACGATCGAATCCGATCCTCTGGAAAGTATGGTCGCCAGTTCCGGAGAGGATTATACTTCCGATTTCGAAAGCGATTTTTCCTTCCATCCCGAGGAGACAGAAACACCCGCCTCCGATCTGAGTCTTGAAGACTCGCTCGATCTGGAACTTACCGATCCGCTGATCGACGCCGAAATCGACAAACTTCTGGATATCGGAGACCTTTCCGATTCCGGTATATCAAGAAATTCTAATTTAGAAACCGATGATTCGTTCTTCTCGAGCGGAGATATCGCTCCCGACGAAGGGATGGATTTTTCGGAATTGGACAGCTACCTCACGGAGGAACCCGACGCGATCAGTTTCGGAGAGGAGATGGACGACCTCGAGGAATTCGGTCTTTCCGAGTTGGACGACGAAGGTCCGATCTCTCTACACGAGGACGATCTTCAGGGAGTCAAACCGGACTTCTCCCTCCAGGATTTTTCGATGGAGGACGAACACCGCGAGGAACTCGATCACGGGGATCTTTCCTTCGACGAGGACGATTTTTTAAGCGAAGAGGAGGGGCCGATCACCTTATCCGAGTCCGAGTTGGGTGAAATCGTTTCTTCCGAAGAGCCGCTGCCGGATTTTTCCTCTCCTTCCGCGGACTCGGAAGAAGAGGACATCACTTTGTCCGGTTCGGAATTGGACGGAATTCTCGGAGGAGACGAACTTCCGGGAACGGACGATTTCTCCGCCTCCACTTTCGACGAAAACGAAGAGGACGGCCCGATTTCCCTTTCCGGAAACGAATTGGACGACATACTCAATACGGGGGATGAAAGTCCCGGAACGGAAGAGATTTCCGCTTCTAAGATCGAGTCGGAGGATCTACCCGATTTTATCACACATACCGATTTTCAGGACGAGGAAGACGACAACGAACCGATCGCGCTTTCCGACGACGAATTGGGTCATCTTCTCGCGGACGATTCCGGAGAGGAAGGAAACGGACCTTCCGAGGTTTCCTTCGATTCCGAAACGCCGGATCACGATCTTCCCACCCGTTCCGAATTTTATCTCGAAGAGGAAGAGGAGCCGATTTCCCTTTCTCTTGAGGAACTGGATCATATACAATCCGAAGGTGATGCGTTAGACGAAACACCCATTTCCACGGAGGACGAATTCGCGTTGGCCGAGGAGTCCCTTTCCGACTCGACCGGATTTTCCTTCGAACCGGGGGATACTTTCTCCGAGACGGAAGAGGAAGAGGACGAGGAACCGATCGCGCTTTCCGAGGAGGAATTGGGCAATCTGCTTTCCGACGATTCCGACTCATCCGAATCTTCCACCGAAACGACGGAAGGTTTTTCCGATCTACTCGACGGAGGGGAATTGCCGGAAGACAGCGGTTCCATGTTCGGAGAAAGCGCTGATTTCGGAATTCCCGATGAACAAGACTTAGGCGATTTAGGCGAACCGGACGGATTCGGTTTATCGGAGGATTCCCTTTCTTCCGATGCGGAGGAATTTTCACCCGATTCCGAAAACGATCCGTTTTCCGATTCCGAAACGGAAGAAGACGGAGAACCGATCGCTTTGTCCGAGGAAGAACTCGGAAATCTTTTGTCCTCCGATTCAGACGAAGAAGAGCCCGCCGCGGCTTCGTCCTTATTCGACGAGAACGTTTCGCAAGAGGATTCGATCTCCCTTCCGGTCGAAGAGTTGGACGGAATCGGAGAGGATTCGATTTCTCTCGACGAAGATTCGCTTTCCTTCGAGGAATTCGACCTTCCCACGAACGATCTGGACTCGCTCGAAACTCCGGTTTCCTCCGATAGCACGTTAGACGAAACTGAAATGGAAGACGGTCCGATCGCGTTGTCCGACGACGAACTCGGCAATTTACTCGCCTCGGACGATATCGGCGGAACGGATTCTTCCTTCGACTTCGAACCGCAAACGGCTTCCGAATCGGAATCGGACGAAGAGGACGCGAGCGAACCGATCGCGCTTTCTTTGGACGAATTGGACCATATACTTACGGACGACGCCGAACCCGAAGCAGCCGCGGAATTTCCGGTAGCGGATTCCGAAATCGATTGGGACGCACCGCTTTCTTCCGAAGATGAAACGTTCGAATCCGAAGACGAGGATACGAACGAACCGATCGCACTTTCCAGCGACGAGCTGGATCATATTCTCGGAGACGAATCTTCCGAAACCGCGACCGATGCTACGTTTCCCGGCGCGGATGCGGAGATCGATTGGGATGCTCCCGTGTCCGAACAAGCGGAAGTTCCGCTGGAAGACGAGGAACCGATCGCGCTTTCGAGCGACGAATTGGATCATATTCTGACCGGAGAAGAGGATTCCGGAAACGCGGATGAGGACGAAGGCCCGATCGCGTTGTCCGAAGACGAACTCGGTAATCTTCTCGCGGATTCTCCCGTCGCGGAAGAAGGACAGGACTTAAACGAAATTTTAGGGGAACTTCCTCCCGTTTCCGATTTGGACGCTTTTGATTCGATCGACGACGACGTCGCAGGCGGAATTTCCCCGGTCGCGACGGAGATCGTTCCCACCGCGGAGACCGTGAGCGACGAAGAAATGGTGATCGTTCTCGACGAATACGCGGACGAGGACGAACTTTCTCCCGTCGAGGAATTGCGCAAAACCCCGGATCAAATCGAGGTCGGAGGCGAAGAAGGGCAGGCGACTCCGTCCAAAGACGAAATGAAACGGATCATGACGTATCTCGACGAACTTCTCGGCAATCTGCCGGACGATCTGATCCGCGAATTTTCCCGTTCCGATTATTTCGAACTTTATAAAAAACTAATGAAGCAGATCGGTGTATGACCGATGGGTTTACTAGAACGGGTCAGTAAATTAGTCAGATCGGATTCGTCCGGCGTTTCCTCGTCTTCCGTCGAAGACGAGAAAAAATCCCTTTTAAAAAAATCCGAATCCTTCCGAACCAAACAGGGCTTTTTCCAAAAGGCCCTCGGGATGAGAAAAGAAGCGGAAAGCGGACCGTCCTCGTCTACCCCCGCGGAAACCGGAACCGCGTTAGACGAAACCTTTTATACCGCGGACGATCTGTCCGATCACGTCGACGTCGTTCCCGATGCGGACTTCGCGAGCGATCCGCATTCCGAGGAATTCTCCCTTCCCGAATTGGAGGATCATTCCTTCGATTCCGAAGAATCCGAATCGATCGAATTTCCGGAATCCGGCTTCGAGACCGATTCCTCTTTTTCAGCGGAACCGGATCCGTTCGAGCTTCCGAAGGAACTTTCCACACCCGAGGGAATTCATACCGAAGAGATATCCGAAGATCCGTTCGCGTCTTCCCTTGGATCGGATGCGGAAAACGAGGATGATATCTCCGTCGACGATCTTTTCGGCGAGGAGGGAACTTCCGTTCCGGAGATTTCCGATTCGGATTTTGAACCCGGGTCCGAGGAAACATTCGAACCGGAGGCTTCGGCGGAATCCGAAGACGGAACTGCTCCGTTCGACGAACCGTTGTTAGACGACGCTTCGGTTTCCTCCGAGGAGGACCCTTTCGGAGAATGGGTAAGGGAAGCCGAACAAGAGGCGCAACGTTCTCCCGCGAAAAAGGATCAGAACGTCGCTTCCTCCGAAAAGGCGGAGTTCTTATTCGACGACGATTCCAATTTCACCACGTCTCCGATCGATTTGCAGATCGCATCCCGTAAAAAACTGGAGAACTACATCTCCGTTTTCGAGATCAGCAAAGAAATCGGTGTTTCCACGGATTTCGCGAACTTCTTCGAGAACCTTCTTTTTTCGATTATGGGTCAGATCGGATCCGAATCGATCGGCATTTTTTCCTCCAAAAACGGAAACCGTGATTTTTTCCGTCTCGAGGATTTTCAAGGGGAAGGTTTCGACCAGGAATGGACGATCTCCTCCGAGGACGAAATCTACCACGCGGTGTCCAACGCCGGTTCGGTAGTATATGCAAAAGAACTAATGAAGCCGATTCTTCCCGCAAAGGAAAAGGAAATCCTCCAGAAGTCGGGTGCGGAACTTCTCGTTCCGATCCGTTATATGGAGGATTTTTTCGGGATCATGGTGCTCAGCAAAACGATCAGCGGAGAGGATTATTCCGTCGAGGATCTCGAATTTTTGAAGATCATCGGAGAGATCGCGGGTTCCGTATACAAGCGGATTTACGATACGGAACAACTTCATCAGGAAAACCAAAACCTAAAGGAAGTCATCCGCACGAACGAACTGATCATTTCGCTCTCAAGGGATTTCGCTTCGATCCGAAATATGGACGAGGCATACGACAGATTGTTCTCCGCTTTCCGCGAAGAATTGAAGGTCCGCAGGGCGACGTTTATGATTTTGGACGGGCACACCAAAAACGAATTTAGGGTGTTCGCTTCCAATCTATTGACTCCGGAACACGTGGGAAGTTTCACGCTACCTTTGGATAGTTCGATCGTCGGAATCGTTTCCAACATTCCCGGCGTCTTCCGCATAGAGAATTTCCGGAAACATCCGGAATTGATGCGAAAACTTTCCAACGACGAGTTGGGAATGATGGGCGATTTCATAGTAATTCCGTTCATCAATCTTCATTGGCTCGTGGGAATGCTGATCGTCCACGAAACGGAGGTTCCTTGGACGGACACGGACCGAGAAACCGCGGTGGGAATTTCGGAAGTGCTCGCGCCGGTATTCTCCAATCTTCTGCTCGTCCAGGAGAGGGATTCGGTCTTTAAGGATCCTTTCAGTCCCGTCGAGGAGAAGATCGAGGAGATGATCCTCAAATCGGCGAGACTCGCCAGCTCTTTTAGTCTTACTATATTCAAAATTCAGAATATATCTAGAATGGTGAAACTGAAGGGTTCCGGTTTTTTCGCCGCCTACGGCGAGGAACTTAGAAAAGCGATCCAGGAGAATCTTTCCGAGGCCGATTTCCATTATCGGATCGGTCAGGGGAAATACGCCGTGGTTCTGGACGGAAAGGATCGGGAGGAGACGCAGGTTCTGATCCGAAAGATCAAAAACCGTCTCGGAGAAACGGAACGCAAATCGAAGGATTTTCAGACGTCCGTGATCCAACACACCCTTTGTTATCCCGCCGATACGAGGGAAAAGGAAAGGATCCTCGAACTGCTCGAAGAATCCTGACCGTCGGGAATGTTATTCAATTCTCTTAATTTTCTAATATTCTTTCTCGTTTTTTGTCTGATCTATTTCCGTCTGGGTACACGAGGTCAGAATCGTCTTCTGTTTTTCGGAAGTCTGTTCTTTTACGGTTTTTGGAAACCGGAGATGGTTTTGCTTCTCCTTTTCTGCATCGCGTTCAATTTCGCGGGCGGAATCCTGTTGGGCCGTTCTTCGGAACGGTCGCGAAATAGGATCTTCGCGTTTCTGATCCTTCTCAACCTCGGGATCCTGGTTTTTTTCAAGTATATTCTGTTTTTATTAAGTATTTGGAACGATACCCTCGGCGTGTTGTTCCCCGCCTCGAACGTCCGGATCCCCGAGATCCTTCTCCCGGTGGGGATTTCGTTTTATACGTTCCACAACGTAAGCTATCTTTCGGATATACGTTCCGGAAAAATTCGACCTTGTCCCAACTTCATACGTTTCGGCGTTTACGACCTTTTTTTTCCGCTGCTTCTCGCCGGTCCGATAGAACGTCCCGACTCGCTTCTGCCGCAGATCGAAAACGAAAGACGCGTGGACGAAAACGGATTTATCTCGGGGGCCTTCCTGTTTTTTTGGGGGATCTTCAAGAAGGTTTTCATCGGCGATCATCTGCTCTTGTTCACCGGTAAGGCGATGGAGGTGGGTATGTCTCTTCCTCCGGGAATGATACTTTGGATCGCATTCTGTTTCGCGTTTCAAGTGTATGCGGATTTTAGCGGATACACGGACGCGGCCCGCGGTTTGGCCAAAATGCTCGGTTTTCGGCTTTCGCTGAATTTCAATTTTCCGTTCATCTCCTCCAATCCCGCCGAATTTTGGAAACGTTGGCATATCTCGTTGTCCACTTGGCTTCGGGATTATCTTTATATTCCGCTCGGGGGAAATCGCGTCTCCTTTTTGCGTCAGAATTCGAATCTGATGATCGTCTGGATTCTGGGAGGGCTTTGGCACGGAGCCACGTACGGGTATCTGGTTTGGGGGTTTTATTGCGGACTTCAGGTGGTGTTTTACAATCTCGCGCGCAAATACCTCCTCGGTTTCGCGGAGAATATTAGAATATTAAATTATATTTTAAGGTTTTCGGGTGTATTGTCCACTTTCTGGGGTTTTGCGCTCGGCTTGCTTCTATTTCAGGTGCGTTCTCCGGAGGAGCTCTGGAAACTTCTTCTGAACGCGACCGGAGGTTTGTATTGGAATCCCGTTTTCGCCGGTAAACTTGCGTTTTTACTTTTTCCCCTTCTTATTTTGGAACCTTGGATGATCGTTTCGGGAGGAACGGATCCGTTTTTGGAGAAAGTCGTCTCCAAACAAACCCGTTGGATCCCTTTGTCCTTCGGAATCGGAATCCTGTTCTGTCTTTTTTCCGTGTTCGAAAAGAAGGAGTTTTTCTACTTTCAGTTTTGAGAATATAAGAAAGGAAAAACGGATCAAGGATGAAGAATATTCTATCGGGAAGAAAAATTGGAATTGCGCGGGTCGGAGCCGCGTTTTTGGTTTTTGCGGCTTTACAATGGGTTTGTTTTCCCTTTTTGGTTCCGTTTCAGGAGAAGAATTCGTTCTTATACGATCGTCTTTCCGCGTTAGACGATTCTCTCTACTCCGGATCTTCGTCTTCGGAAACGGCCCCGGTCGTTTTTTTGGGGGACAGTCAGATCCTTTCCGGAATCAGACCGGCCGATCTGGAATCGCTTATACGTAGGCCGATCTGGTTTTTACCGAGGCCTTCGGAACAGCCGGAGGGGATGTTGTTGCGCTGGAAGGAATACGAACGCGGATCGGGGGACAAACCTGCCCTCGTCGTTTTGAACGGGTCCGTATTTTCCCTGGCGGATATGGACGTCGCCTCCGCGCATAGAAGTCTCGTTTTGAACTACGATTCCTTTTTTCCGGAGATCGTCGTCGATTCCGACTTCCGGAATTTTTATCTTAAAAATCTTCCCTCCGGAACGTTTTATCTTTTGGGAAGGGTGTTTCCGTTTCTGCGGTTGAACGCTTCGTTCTCCACTTCCGTAAAAATCGTGGGGGAAGGGGACGAGTTCAGCCATTCCGAGACGGATATCGAAAGACTTCTTTCCGGAAATCCGCTCCGTATCTGGAGCGCCCGTTTCGAAAAAAATAAATTTATAGAATTGGAATATTCAAAAAATAAGGGATATATGGATTGGGCGCGTCATACCCCCTTCGACGGAGTATGCGTTCCAAACGCGGATCCGATTCCTTTGCCGGAAAATTCGGAACTCGCACTCGCAAAAATCCGCCCGTCCGCGCCGATCGCATGGAAAAAACTGTTCTCTTATTTTCGGGAAAGAAAAATCCCCGTTCTGGCGATCACTCTTCCGTTCCGCCCCGATTTCGAACGGGCCATCGCGTCCTTACCTCATTCTTCCGTTTTCGAATCGATTCTTATAGAAAAGGAAATTCCGTTTTGGAAATCGGGTGGAGGGAATTTTGTCGTTTCCGATTTCGGGGATTATACACATCTCAACACCTGCGGGATGCGGAAGGCGGTTCCCCTTTTGGCCGAGGAAATACGTAAGCGGATCGAAACGACGCGATAAACGGTGGCGGGTTCGATCGATCCCGTCGTTCCCGCTTCAACGAATTCCGTTAGGCGCCTTTGATTTCGTTTTAAAATCCGAGACCGACCGCTCGTCTCCGATGTCGTTTAACAACGTGCGGTTTTTTTCTTTTTTCCCAGTTTTCCCGCCGTCTCCGCCTTGCGGATATAAGACGCGGCGTCCGGAACCTGACAGGCGGTTTTTCCCATCCAGACTTCCACCTTGCCGATTTTTTTGGCGGTTTCCAGGGATTCTTTCAGAAGTTCGGGATAAAACACTCCGACCGCGATGACGAATCCGTTCATACAATACCTTACCCGATTGGAGGCGGATCCGATTTCCGAGTCCACACGCTTTAGTAATTTATGAATTTCTTTTGCGTTTATCTCTTCGTCGGGACGAATCGACAAAAGACTGGAAAACACGCACCATCCGGACGAAGCAACGTTCTCCTTGGTCGAATCGACCCATTCCCTCGCGAGTTCCCAGCCGTGCGGGCTTTCGGCGGCGATCCAGGCCACCGTGTATTCGCTGAGCATCGGCGACGAGGCCTGTTTGACCCAATGTTGCAGATCCCGTTTTCGGATTTTGGTCTCGTCCGCGATCAAACCCGCGAGATACATGGCGTCCGCGTTTCCCGTTTTGTAGAGGTCCAGGGAAAGTTCGTTGTTCTTCTTCAGCTTCTTCTGGATCTTCTTCATATCCCCGATCTTTACGCCGAACAGGGGTTCTTTGACTCCGTGGTTGAGAAAGATCTTTTTCACCCCGGGAGAACCCATCTTTTCCAATTCCTTCATCACTTGATCTACGGTCATATTCATAAACCTGAATTTTATAGTTTTTTCATATTAGGGATCGATCCGCTTCGGAAGGAGGGTTTTGATCCTTTCCCAAAGCGGGAAGGAGTAATAAAAGGATAAAATCGCGAACAAGGAAGCGAACGTCAGAAGAAGATAGTATTTGATCGTCCATTCCAGAGCGACCTTGACCCTGTGCAGAAAGCCGATCTCGTCCGAGGCCTTATTTTCGTATAACGTCAATAATACGGTGCAGAATTCGTTTTCGGAATCGAATTCCCCCAGACTGATCCCCAATTTCTGGATTTCGTCCTCGATTTCGAGGATCCTATTTTCGAGACTCACGTATTCGTCGATGCGTCCTCCCTTGTTCTTCAACGCGTTCAAAGAAGCGCGTATTTTTAACAGGGATTCCTTTTTGGCCTGCAGGTCCTTGTATTCGTTGGTTTTGTCCTTTTTGTCGATGGTGAGCAGCAGGGTTTTTCCTATCTGTTTGAATTCCTGCACCAACGGATCGAACTTCTCCGGAGGAACCCCCACCGCGAGTTTGACGATCCTGTTCTTTCTCTGTTTGAGTCCGGAGCTGTTTTCGTATTGTATGATGGAGCCGGTGCTATTGATCAGATCCCGCACCTTCTTTTCGTCGCCTTCGATGTCCGGGGACAAACTCTCTATCGTCGCCACCTTTTCGTATTTTTGATCGACGCTTTTCGGGGGTGAACCGGCGTTTTCGTAGCGGATCCGTTTGGTGGCGATGTTCTGTTTGTTAAACGAAGTCTCCCCTCCGAGAAAGGAGCGGTTGTTGTCCGAAAATTCCCCCGAAGGTTTGGATCCGGAAACGTATCCGTACGTCAGTCGGAACAAGAATAAAAGTGCGAACACCGATCCGGCGACGATCGCGCCCGTTTTAAAATCGCGTTTCATGGATTCTCCTGGGTTGGAAATATTTTTACGCTTTCTGCGATCCTTTTCCGGCGCTAAAAGTTCCGCACGTTTATACGTTCGACGCGAATTCCGCGGAATATCCGTACGTTTCCTCGAAGGCGGATTTTTGTTCTTCGGCGGCCCACAGTTCCAGGGACGGATCGTATCCGGCGTTGGGTTTGAGTAAAAAACGGACGCGGTTCTTTTCGATCCTGCAGTTCACGGACGGAACGAGCCCGCCCCGATTCCGATTGAACGCGGAGCTGAGCCGCAGAATCGCGGAAAGTTGACGCACCAAGGATTGGTTTTTTTCCGAGAGTCGGTTGTATTCCCTATGTTTGGATTTAGGAGTGTTCTTGCGGTGATAACGCGCGGCGAGTGCGATGATTTCGATCTCCAAAAACGTGAATCCCAAAAGCATCTCCGAGTTTCGGATCATATAATAACTGTGTTTGTGATATGCGGAATGCGATATGGATTGTCCGATCTCGTGCAACAAGGAGGCGGCTTCCAACAATTCCCGCTCCTCTTGTCCGAGTTTGTGCAACGGTTTCAGCTGATCGAAAATCTGTAGACTCAGTTCCGCGACGTGTTTGGAATATTCCTCGTCCCGGGAAAAGGAGCGCATGAAATTATGGACGCTGGTTTGACGGATGTCGTCCAGATGTTTGGAGTGTTCCGTATTTTCGAAATGTTCCCATTTGCGGATCGTGTCGTAGACGATCCCTTCCCGAAGCGCGAATTCCGAAACCGTAAGACTTTGTACGTTGGCCAATTCGAAGATCTCCTCGAGGATCAAGGCGCCGCCCACGATGATGTCCGCGCGTTTCGTATCCAGGCCGGGAATTTTCGCCCTTTTTTTGGAAGTGTCCGCTTCGAGGATCAGGTTGCGAATCCGTTTGAATTCCGAAACTCCGAACCCGAAATTGTTGAGCGGAATCTCTTCGGTTTCTCCCCGCGAAGCCAAGATCATTCCGGCGACGGATTGGATCGTACCGGAGGAACCCACCACCAAGTCCGGTTTGAGGTCCCGCAGAATTTTCCGAAAGGGAAGCAACATCTCTTCGATGAACAATCTGCACTTTCGGATGTCGGAATTGGATAGGGTTTCCTCTTTGAAGAATTTTTCGGTAAGTCGGATCGCTCCCAGTTTGAAACTTTTAGAGAACAAGATATTTCCTCTGTGACCGACTAATACTTCCGTACTACCGCCTCCTATATCGATCATCATAATCTTACGATCGAACACTGGAATTCCCTGAAGGATTCCGAAGTAGATCAAACGGGCCTCTTCGTAACCGCTGACTACGTCTATGGAAATGCCGGCTTCCTGATAGGCGGCTTCGAGGAATTCTTCCTGATTGGAAGCCTCTCGTAACGCACTCGTTGCCACGGCTCTGATTTCGGCTCCCGCACTTTCGGCCAACACCTTAAATCGTTTGAGACATTCGATTCCTCTTCGAAAGGATTCGGAATCGATTCCCCCGCCTTCTTCGAGTCGATTGCCCAAACGGACCGATTCCTTTTCCCGGGTCACGGCTTCGAAGGTGCCGTTCTTTCGTACCCGAACGATGATCATGTGGAATGAATTTGTGCCAAGATCGATGGCCGCGAGAGGTTTTTCCTGAACCATGCTCCGAACAGATTGCTTTTCCGCTAAAATCGAATCCAGCTTAATTTGTTTTCTCATTTTTTTGTTTTCCAGTTGCCGGGAACCCAAGCGCTGAAATTATTGAAACCGGTCCAATGCGGAAAGTTCTGTAGGAAATTCCGTTTTTAACAGATAATAAAGAGAAAACCTGCGCGGTTCAAAGGTAAGACGAAATGATATTTGATAATCTCTACGCCCTCTTTTCCAACGATATGGGAATCGACCTGGGTACGGCAAATACACTGGTGCACGTAAAGGGACAGGGGATCGTCCTTTCCGAACCGTCCGTGGTTGCGGTGCATGCCGCCACGGGAAAGGTGCTGGCGGTAGGGCAGGAAGCAAAACGGATGTTGGGTAGAACTCCGGGAGAAATCGTCGCGATCCGTCCTATGAAAGACGGGGTGATCGCCGACTTCGAAACCGTCGAAAAAATGATCCGTTATTTTATCGCGAAGGTGCACAACCGCACCACCTTCGTAAAACCCAGAATCGTGATTGGAGTTCCGTCGGGAATCACCGAGGTGGAACGCCGTGCCGTCCGCGAATCCGCGGAACAAGCGGGCGCGAGAGAAATCTTTCTGATCGAAGAAGCGTTGGCGGCCGCGATCGGAGCCAACATTCCCATCAACGAACCCGCCGGAAATATGATCGTGGATATCGGCGGAGGTACGACCGAAATCGCCGTCATTTCCCTCGGGGGAATGGTGATCGCGGAATCCATCCGTACGGGTGGGGACGAATTCGACGAAGCCATCATCAAATATCTTAGAAACCAATACAACCTGGTCGTCGGGGAAAGAACCGCGGAAGATATCAAACTCACGATCGGAAACGCGTATCCCGAAAAGAAAGCGGAGACGATGGAAGTGCGGGGCCGGGATGCGATCTCCGGTTTACCGAGAACTCTCGAACTGGAATCCAACGAGATTCGTAAGGCGCTCAAAGAACCTACGGATGAAATTTTGGACGGAATCAAACGGGTTCTGGAAAGAACTCCGCCCGAACTTGCATCCGATATCGTGGAACGCGGAATCGTTCTGACCGGGGGAGGTTGTCTTCTCCGCGGTTTGGAAACGTATCTTTCCAAAGAAACCGGCGTTCCCGTATTCCGCGCCGAGAACCCTCTGACCTGCGTCGTGTTGGGAACCGGTAAGTATCTGGACGAATTGAAATACATCAAACCGGGGATTCGTTAATCTTCGTTAACAAGCCGAAAGACCCAAACTCCGGGTCTTAGGCCGGGAGTGCAAAAGAAGGTCTCATGTTATGGTTTCAGCTCAGCCGAAGTAAAGAGACGCTCTCTCTTCTCTTTTGTATCCTTTTTTCCGTTTTATCCCTTACCTTCCGCAGCAACGTGATTGTTCGCGGGATCGCCAGTTTTCAAAGAGTCGGGGATGTGGTTTCCGGATCGATCGATTCTTTCGGCGGATTTTTTAAGGGAGCCTACAACAAGTTGGAATCCTTCGAGACCGTACGCAAGGAAAGGGATTCCTGCGTCGCCGTGATGGAGGATTATAAACTGCTTCCTCAGGATTTGGAAAAATCAAATCGGGAAAACGATTCCCTCCGAAAAGAGCTCCGGTTTCACAGCAGACAAAAATACGCGAGTGTCAAAGCGGAAGTTTTGTCCGTTCGTCTGAATTCGATCTACAGAACCATCATCATCGATAAGGGCGCCGATGCCGGTCTCAAACCGTATATGCCCGTGACCGCGCGGGCGGTGGATCAAAAGGGCGCCATCATAGAGGCGTTAGTCGGAAAGGTCATCGCGGTGACGGGCGGTTCCGCCGTGGTGCAACCTCTCATCAATTCCAATTTTAATATGGGCGTGTCGATGCCCGATACGAATCTTTGGGCGAATCTTTCCGGAAATTCCGGAAGAGGGACCGAGGCTTTGTTGAATTATATCGATAGCGGAATCATCATCGATCCGAGGGTTTTCGGAGAATATCCTATGGGACCGAGCGAGATGATCCAATATACGGAATCCCTCAGCAAAATCGGAAAGTCCGTTTATACTTCCGGAGGAGGAGGGGTTTTTCCGGCGGGAATTCCCGTGGGGATCATCACGGAAGAAGGACAACGGAACGGAAGTTTCAAAACCGCGTTCTTAAAGCCGTTCGTCCGTTTCGAGATGCTGGAAAGCGTGACCATTCTGCTTAAACTTCCCGAAAAGTGGTTGGAGACTTGGCCGGAAGGACAGAACATCACGATCGAAAATCCGTATTTCGGAGAACTCAATTATCCCGGAGAGGACCGTTCGAAGGACAATACCCCCAAAACTCCCGTTCCGCCTAACGGCAATCAGACGCCGAACAACAACGCGCCTAAAAATCCGACAACCGCTCCCGGCGAGGACGACTTACAATGATTTTGGAAAAACTCGTTATCGCGGTGGGAATTTTGATCGCCCACTTTTTGAACGGATCCAATCTGTTCGAGATCGGATCGGCGATCAAACCGGACTTTATGATCCTTTTGGTTTTGTTTTTCGCGCTTCGCAGGGGAGCTTTGTACGGACTCTGGATCGGTTTTTTCGGAGGTTTGCTGACGGACAGCGGTCTCGGCGGGGAAATCACTGCGGGCAACGTGGTCGCGTATAAGATCGGTCTTCATTCTTTGACCTTTTGTCTGATCGGATATCTGGTAGGAAAGTTCGCGCGTTCCGCGTATCACGAAAATTATCTTTCGATCACGATCTATTCCCTTCTCATCACGTTCGTCACGCGGGTGGCGACGTATTACCTCTTCTCGCTTTTTTTCCACGAGAATATGAGTTATTCCTTATTCTTCACGTCCATCTTCAACGCGCTCATCGCACCGGCCTTTTTCTACGCACTGACTTGGATCTATCAATTGGATCATATGGGGGACGCGTAAGTTGTTAGGCGGAGCTCAATCCGCGACGGAATACCGTCTTGAGAGAAGTTTCCGTCTTCGGTTGTATATATTCTCCGGTTTGGTGGTGTTCACGCTCGCAGCGTTCATCTTCCAACTTTTTAATCTTCAGATCGTAAGCGGAACGGACAACGCCCTCAAAGCGGAGAAGTTCGTGCGCAAAAGCGAGATTATTCCGGCTGCCCGCGGGCAGATGTTCGATCGGAATTTTCTCACGCCGGAAACTTCGATGGCGCTCGTGTCGAATTATTCCTCCCTCGACGCGGTGTTGAACACTTCCCTGTTCAAATACGATCCAGCCTCCGTAAAAACGTTCATCCACGAATTCGCGAGAACCCTTTCCATTCCGATCTCCTATTACGAAGACGAACTGATCGAGCCGCGTTTCTCCAGAAACCTGAAGGCCAAAAAACCGATCGTTCTGCTGGAGGGGATCACCACCGCGCAACAGGAAAGAATATCAGTATTCGATAATATATCCAAATATATCATCCTTCTTCCCTCTCCTAGAAGGATCTATAAGATGGGACCCGCACTCGCGCACGTCACCGGTTATATCGGAAAACCGACCCGCAACGATCTAGTAACGGGCGAGATCAAGTCGTATCAATATCTCGGAAAAAGCGGACTGGAACTCGAATACGATTCCGAACTCCGAGGCGTGGACGGTTTTCGGATCCAGAAAAGAAGTTCGGAAGGAAACATAGAGGAAGAACGCGTCGTCGAACATTCCTCTCCGGGAAACAACCTGATTTTGACGATCGATAAGGACATCCAAATCGCGGCGCATAAGGCGCTTAAGGGAAGCCGGGGAACCGCGATCGCGGTGAAAGTGGCAACGGGGGAAATTCTCGCGATGGCGTCCAACCCGAGTTACGATCCGAACGTGCTTTCGGGGAAGAATAAGGCGGATCGTGTCGGGCACTTCAAACGCGTTATGGACAACGGGGGTTTTCTGAATCTCGCGATCCAATCCAAGTTTCCGCCCGCTTCGACCTATAAAACGTTAGTCGCTCTTGCCGCTCTCGAAAGTCAGCACAAGATCGGTTACACCCCCGAAACGTCCTATTCCTGCAACGGAAGTTTCGTCCTTAAGTCGACGTTTGCGGGCGTTCCCGATCAAGTGTTTCTTTGCTGGGAAAAAGGTGGTCACGGAACCAACGATCTCGCGCACGCGATCCAAAAATCCTGTTCGGTTTATTTTTACAATCTAGGATACAAACTCGGATCCGACGCCATATTAAACTATTCCCGGCTTTTCGGATTGGAGAACAAATCCAAGGTGGATCTTCCCGGGGAGATCACCGGTTTTGTTCCTTCCTCCGCTTGGAAGAAAAGGACGTATGGAACGAAGTGGTTCGACGGGGACACGATCAACCTTTCCATCGGACAAGGATTCATCTCCTCGACTCCGATGGGAATGGCGCTGTTTTATATGGGACTTCTCAATCGGGGGCAGATCTATCAACCCTATGTGGTCAGCGAAATCCGCGATCCGGTGGATAACTCCATCATCAATCGCACCACACCTCAGATTTTGCGGGACATTCCGATCAATCAAAGTTCGGTGGAGGCGATCAAGGAAGGTCTCAAACTCGTGGTCAAAAGCGGAACGGCCTCCTCCGTTTTGAATAAACCGTATTTGCCCGACATCGCAGGTAAAACGGGAACGGCTCAGACGAGAAGAAGGGGCGCCTCCGGATCCAACCACGCTTGGTTCGTCGGTTACGCTCCCGCTAACGCTCCCGCCAGCGAACAGGTGTTAATCGTCGTTTTCGTGGAATACGGAGTCGGAGGTGCCGCGGGGGCCGCGCCGGTCGCGAGGGAAATGTTCCACGCTGCGTTCCCTCCCGGAACCTTCAAAAAAACGCAGGATGCGGCGCCGTCCGTTCCACAGACAGGACAGGAGGGTGCGCTTGAAGCCAGATAAGTCCATTGAAAAGATCGATTACTTTTTGGTGATTTCCGTCGTGATCGTGGTTCTCTGCAGCGTGTTGACCCTCTACAGTCAAGAGGTCAATTTCGAGGACGGACCCGGGAAGTGGTATCGTCAGCTTTTTTATTTCGTCATCGGTCTCGTCATCATGTATTTCGTGTCTCGAGTCAACTATCAGTTGTTAGGCGCTTACGCGATCGTAATCTACGTCTTCACCGTCTTTTTACTGATGATCACTTTGATACCGGGAATCGGGCATCTTCCTTCGGGGAGAGGCGCGCGTTCCTGGCTCAAAATCGGACCCATCGGGATTCAGGCTTCGGAATTCGCCAAGTTGTCCACGGTGATCCTTCTCGGTCAATTCATGGTCCTGAAGGAAAAGGACATGAAGAATCTCGCGGTGTTGTCGATTCCGTTTTTGATCGTGCTCGTGCCGATGGTTTTCATTCTGTTGCAGCCCGATTTCGGAACCGCGGTTTCTTTTCTTCCGATTCTTTTCACGATGTTGTTTCTCGGAGGCGCGGATATCCTCCACATAGGATCTCTGCTGGCTCTCGGGGGAATCACTCTTATGATTCCTATGTTCGTGGAATATTCTCGGCTGACCCTCATCAACGACATCGCCGATTTTCTGCAAAGGACGGGAAAGACCGATCTGTTATCCGTGGTCAACCGGCTCGGAGGAAAAATCTGGCTGGCCCTGGACGGAAAGGATCTTAAGTCCGCGAACCTGACTCCGAAGACGTTAAACGCGCTTAGGGAAGTCGTGGATCAAGTCGTGGAGGTGGAAGGCGGATTTTTCTTTAAGATATTCTCCAATCAAAAATTATTGATCGGTTTCGGTGGAATCCTACTTCTTGCGAGTATCGTAATGGTGGGAATCCGCATCGCGCGCGGAAGCAGAACATTACGACAATATTATATTCCTCTCGGGATTTTGGGAATCAGTCTGATTTCGGCGGTCGTCGTGATGAAGACGGTGCCATTCCGCGAAAACCAGGTGGTCCGTTTGACGGCATTCTTAAATCCGGAGGAGTTCAAACAAGGGGCCGGGTATCAGCTTCGCGCCTCCAAACCGGCCGTAGGTTCGGGAAGATTTTTCGGAAAGGGGTTGATGAACGCGGAAATGACGGAAGGCCGCATTCCGCACGTGCCCGAATCGAGCACGGATTTTATCTTCGCGTCCTGGGCCGAACAAACCGGATTTTTAGGTTCGGTGTTCCTGTTGTTCTTTTTGTTTTCGATACCGCTCAGGGGTTTGCAGATCAGTTACGAAAGTAAGGACCGTTTCGGATCCTTGCTGGCTTCGGGAATCGTAGCATTACTTTTTTATCATATGGCCATCAATATCGGGATCGTGATCGGGTTGATGCCTGTGACCGGAATCCCCCTTTCGTTTATGAGTTACGGCGGATCCCACTTGATCATGTCCATGACCGCGGTGGGAATCATTCTTTCGATCAAGAGCCGCAAACACGCGAACTAAGATTCGAAAAACGGATCCGCGATCTCGAAAAAATGGGAAAAGCGGCCGATACTATGAATAGCGTATGGACCCGGTAAAAGATTCCCGTTTCTTTTTCGATCTGAAACATAAGTTCGAATCCATTCTCGAGGATTTGGAAAAAAGGACCTTCGATCAAAAGGGGGAAATCCGGGAATTGGAAACCCTCTGGGACGATATGTTTCAACTCGCCGGAAAAAACGATTCTCCGTATTTTCAAATCCGTCTTAGGTCGCTGAAAAAACAACTGGATACCTTCGTAAAAAACAAAGGTTACGAAAAAACGGAATTCGACCGGATCTTTCATCAACTCGGAAAGATGAAACGTACGGACTCCGTGGAATTTTTGGACGAGTCTTTGAAAAACCGTCTCGAAAAAATCGCGAATCATCACTATTCGCCGGGGGATATGATCTCCTCCGGCGTGGTTCTGCCCTCCGCGACTTCGAAAAAAGGAAAACAATACATTACGTTCCGATGCGGGACGATCCACTTCGTCACCGATCATGCTTCGTTCACGGTCCTCAAGGATTTGGATCGGAGAAAAAACACGGTGGAATACAAGGGCGAGATCCACAGAATTTTTCCCAGCGCCTTCATTTACGGTTTATCCGAAGAGGAATACAGAAACGAAAGTTTTCTCACGATGAATCTTCTGGTGCTCAAACGCGAATCCGGTCTCGAATTCTATAGATTCGACACGTTAGACGAAATATTGCTGATCAACGAAGGAACCTTCCATAAAGGATTGAAATCCCTGGACGAGACGGATTCGTTCTCTTCGGAACCGCGGATCAGAGCTTACTTCAGAAAAGCGGGTTTACGATATTATTATATTCCTTCGACAAATCCGTAGACGTTCAATCCAATCTTGAAAAGACGGTTCCCGCCGCCCTTTCGGAGATTTTCTGATATTTCGAATAGGTCCGGATCAAAGAGGATCGGACCGCGCGTTTATCCCTTATTCCGGAACGAGCAGCAGTGTCAGCTAACGCTTCGAGTAGATACGCCTCCGGAGCCATAAACGTGCGGGTCATCGCGATCGGATCCGTACGCAACGAACGTAAAACCGGTCCGAAGTATTTTTCGCTTTCGCAAGCGAGCACCGCGACCGCCTGTTTGTTCCGCGATTCGGTTTCGATTTCGGGAGGCGGGCGATCCATCAGGCGATCGTGACCGGCCCAGACCAAAAGATCCGTTTTCGTTTTGCCCGATGCGGTCCGCAGAAAATGTTCCAGGGCCTCGTCGATCCTATCGCCCGCGTACGCGTGAATGTGGAGGGTCACGTTCGATTCGCCGGGTTTCGCGATCCGTTCGATTTTGATTTTTCTTAACACGGAGGAACCGGGCGCTCCGTCGATCCTTTCCACGATCTTAAAATCGGATTTCCGTTTAAAAAAGGATTCCGCGCCGTACGCGGCGCCCCAATAAAGATTTCCTTCCAAGGAACGCGGGATCCC
>NZ_NPEF01000575.1 GCF_002811955.1 Leptospira ellisii | reverse complement strand
AAGTCGCGCTTCTCACCGGCCTCATCCATCTCGAGTCGGAATTCAAATCGACGGCCCGCTCTCCCAAGGACGCGCGGGGATTTATGCAGATGATGCCCGCCACCGCAAACTGGCTTTCCCAAAGGGAAGGTTGGAAAATTCGTATGGAAGACCTGAACAAACCCGAGATCAACATTCATCTCGGAGTATCCTATCTCAATTATCTGCTCGATCTTAGAAAGGGCGACACCGAAAAGGCGCTCCTTTCCTACAACGCGGGCCCGGGCGCGGTGGATCGTTGGGGCGGAGATCCGGAATACAACCGGATCGTTTTCGAGAACAAAGACCGTTATCTGGAATTGCGGGAAAAAATAGCGGACTCGGTCCGTTAAACCGAACCGTTTCGACGGTCTTAGAATCTTAAAATCGGCCGAACGTAAAAAAGCGAACACGAAATCGAGGCGGGCCAAAAGCCCGCCTTTTAGTTTTTACTTCACCCAATCGGATTTGTTGAAGTATTTATCCTCGAGTTCCCGCAAAACCCCGGTTCGGTTTAATTCGGATAGGAAGAATTCGAAATTGCGTATAAACACCGGATCACCCAA
>NZ_NPEF01000574.1 GCF_002811955.1 Leptospira ellisii | reverse complement strand
ATCATATGCAGTTCGGAGGAGAATTTTAAACGAAATACGGTTTCCTGTCCGGACCGGATCCGTATCTTACCGCAATAAAAAACGCCGTTTTCAAAAACGCAGGCTCCGTTTTTTCGGATCGTATCTTTCGAACGCAGGGTTTCGAACTTGGAATCGAATACCATCTGTAGACGCGGAGTTTCGGAACTAAGAATCCCCTCGTATTCCCCGGGCGGAAGTAAAATCGCATACGGTTCCTTCTCCTTCAATTCGCCCTCGTGAATCTGAAACGCGTCGTCGCAGCGAAGCTCGTTTCGTTTCTGGATACAAAATCTTTTTATATCCAAGGTCTTATAAATTTTGGGTGCCTTACCGCTTTTCCCCTTTTGCAACTCCTGCTGGGGTTTGTTGAGATTGATTAGATTTAAGGTCAAACGTCCCGAAGAGGGATTCGATTCGAATTTGTTTACCGTCATCCGGATCGGTCCGGACTCCGGTCTTCCGCCGCAAAACAGCAAAACGGGAATCGCAGCGAGAAACAGGAACTTCGTTTTCATATTTTTCTCCCGAATGTTTCGGGAACCGCCCTTTTTCCGAACGGCTCCGTCCTCGGAT
>NZ_NPEF01000573.1 GCF_002811955.1 Leptospira ellisii | reverse complement strand
CTTTTCGACCTCTTCGTATCGGATCGGGAAACCGGAGATTTTTTTATAAAGTTTGAATTCCTCGGAAGCCGGATTGGCCAATTCCAAAAACCAGAAATGAGAACCCGTAAAACCGTCCTCCCGTTTCGTCTTAAAACGAAGCCAAAACGAGGACCGCGTATATCCTTTGGATAAGGAGTCCTTTCCGAATTCCGCCCAATCCGGATTAAAATACGGATCGCTGAAATTCTGGATTCGAATCGAATCCTCGGGGTCTTCGAGAATTTGCAGGGACTTTCCGACGAATTCCCCTTTCATCGTTTCGGAAAGAAGGAAAACGTTCTTTTTGGTTAGAGAAGAATTTTTCGTACGGAGAATCGTTTGGGAATGGAGAGAGGAAATTCCCGCACACAAAAGAACCGCGAAGAATAGGATTCCCCGGTTCAAAGTTTCACGCCCGCAAGTCCCAGAATGTACTGAAACTCGGCGGGAGAAACGGGCTGAATCGAAAGGCGCGATCCTTTCTGCAGAAGCACCATGTTCTTCAGTTGTTTGTGCTTTTTCATTTCTTCCATCGTGACAGGTTCGGGGAATTTCTTTTTAAATTTGATATCCACCATATA
>NZ_NPEF01000572.1 GCF_002811955.1 Leptospira ellisii | reverse complement strand
CTATCAACAGAAAAGGGGAAACTCTTCCCTCCGACGCGGACAAAAAGGCATTTACGATCGAAAAACTTCCGGAGAGCGATTTCGAATTGTTCGCGACGGCTCCGAAATACATCTCCGAGAGTGTGAATATTATTCAAAAAAATATTTCCAAAAACGGAACCGTGACGATTTACCTTAAAGCCGAGAAGGACGTAGATCCGATCTATAATCTACGGGTTTACTTCGAATTTAATAAGACAAAAATCACCGACGATCACAAAAAGTTATTGGATCCTCTTGTAAATTATCTTTCGAAAAATGCGTCCGATAAAATTGAAATCGGCGGACATACGGATAACGTCGCCTCAAAAGAATACAATACGAGGTTGAGCGCCAAAAGAGCCCGTAACGTTTACGAATATCTTCTTAGCAAAGGGATTTCCGATAAACGGATCAAGGTCAGGGCTTATTGGTACTCGCAACCGGATGCAGAGAATGAAACGGAAAACGGAAGAGCAAAAAATCGAAGGGTCGGTTTCCGAAAACTCTGAGGAGTTTTCATGAACGTCGCTTATCAAAAATACCTACAGGCTCCGAGATCTTGGGAGACGATCCAGGACGTTAATAAGATAAAATATATTCTCA
>NZ_NPEF01000571.1 GCF_002811955.1 Leptospira ellisii | reverse complement strand
ATCTCTTACGGTACGAAATTTTTTAATTTTCGATTCTACGATTGTTGTGCCTAATAATGAGATTATCAAAGATATCGAAAAAACTGAAAGAACATATTTTATCGGATGTTCGTTTTGTATAATGATCGAGTATTTGTCAAGTACCCATATGGCGAGAAAATGAGATAGAAAAACGCCGTAGGAAAGATCGCCCAAAAGTTGATTCCCCGGAAGTTTTATGTTTGAGCGATCGAGAATCCGGATTGTTAAAAAACCGAAAATTACGCCTAAGATCGTTTCTCTGACGTATGGAACGGAGGCTTTTTTAATAAGAAGAGGCAAGCCAATCCTGGAAAAGTCTTTTCGAACTTTCCGGGACCGTTCTTTGAATTGCCGACTTCGAATATAAATCCCCCGATGATGAAAATGAATAATATTCCTGGGAATAATCGATAACCGAATAGATCTGTATGGATTATTCCAAAACAAGCAATGGAGAATAAAAAGCACGAGAAAATCGCAGCGAAAATTCTGAGTTTTTTGTGAAAGATCAGGAACGGAAGGATCAAATATATCTGCAATTCCACTGCTAAAGACCATGCGGTTGGAACTAACCACCATTTCGGATTTGTTAAGATTGCGTTATCGAT
>NZ_NPEF01000570.1 GCF_002811955.1 Leptospira ellisii | reverse complement strand
ATTTTAGGGATCTATTAAATGGAAAATGAAAGTGAAAATCTCGAATATAACCCATTAATAGATTATCTGACTTCTCAACCAGGTCACGAAGTTGCTACAAGAATTATTTCTTTATTTGAAGAAATTAAAAAATCAACCTTAGATAAGAATGTCGAAATGGCTAAGATTAATGTAGGGAATCATCATAAGCAAAGAACATATCTGATCATCCAGCAAACAATTGTATTCGTTACCGTTGTAGTATCATCGATCTGTTTAGCAATAAATGACAAATTCACGCCCACGATTGGTATTCTTTTTGGAACTTTGATCGGCTATTTTTTTGGTAAGAAAAATGCGGCATAGAGTTCGAATTTATTTTGCTACATTTGGCGACAGCGCTTAACTTCGTCTACTCGCTCCGTTCGGGATTGCTACTGCAACCCTCACTCCGGGCTGAAGCCACATTTGCTTTGTCACTCGGTTCGCGGGACGGCGCTAAGGCGCCTCGAACCTCATGCCAATTCTTTCGCGCGTTTAGCGCGCTCCAGAACCGCAAACGTCGAGGAGACTCTTTCGTTAGGCGCCATTCCGCTTCGCTTTCGTTTTGTTTTTTGTAAGGCTGGGAAAGGGAAATAGTGCGGTGTTTCGTTTTTAG
>NZ_NPEF01000057.1 GCF_002811955.1 Leptospira ellisii | reverse complement strand
GCTCCGATCACGACCGTATCTCCGGAAATGGAGAGTGCCTTGCCGAATTAGTCGTTCGTCGCCGCGTTCGTGGCTTTGAGATAGGCTTCCTGGTTCCAGACTCCGGCCGTTCTTCGAAAGACATAAGCGGCTCCGGCGTCGCTCATACTATTATCGGCGCTTGCGGTGGTTCCGTTGGTCACGGTATTTTGGGAACTGTTTTCCCAATATGCGCCGATTGCGATTACGTCCCCGTCGATGGAAACTGAAATACCGAATTGATCACCTGCATCCCAGTTGGAGGCTTTTAGGAAGGCTTGTTCCGACCAAGTAGTTCCTACTCTTTGAAAAACGTAAATGGAACCGGAGCCACCGTTCGAAGGTGCTCCTACAACGATGGTGTCTCCAGAAATGGCGACGCTTGTGCCGAAAAAATCGCTTATTCCCGGGTTGGAGGCTTTGAGATACGCTTCTTGGATCCAGTTCCCGGCTACCTTTCTAAAAACGTATGCTGCTCCTGCTGCAAAAAGACTTTGATCGGCGCTTGCGCCGGGACCGTTTGTCGGGCCAATTTGATTGCTGTTTTCGCGATAAGAGCCTATGACCATCGTGTCCCCAGAGACTGCGATGCTATTGCCGAAATAGGTACTTCCAGTTACGTTAGGCGCTTTCAAGTATGCTTCGTTTAACCAAACCCCGTTTATGGGCACTGGCGGAGCCGGAATTGTCGGCGGAGGTTCGATTCCACCCGTTATAGGGGTTGCTACGGCGTAACCGGAGCCGATTAAACCTAGTATATCGCCACTATCTTTCGGCTTATATTGACATTGGGAGAATGAAAAAGATACCCAGCATAAGAATAAAAAATGACATATCTCTCTGCCGAGGTTTGTGCGCGAATTGGAACCATGGAATTGCAGTCGTTTCATAACTCTGAATGAAGAGTAAAAGACTCTTATTTAACAGAGAATCTACACCGAATTCCTCGAGCAGTCTTTTCTAGTTATAAGTATATAATCGTTAGTTATTAATCGGGCGTCACTTTTGATTTTGGTAATATGTGAAGTGAAATTCGGTCGGTGAATGTAAAAATGACCGACTGAGCCGACACTTATTCGACATGGAAAGGTTTTCGGATGTTAAAACGGGGAGTTCCTACGTTCCAAAGTTTTTAAAGTGAATCACTTCTCGTTTCTTGATTCATAAATGAAAAGAGGTATTTACTGTTTACAAAGGATATATCGTAGGAACTCATTCACCGATTTCTTTTACAAGGAGAACATGGATCATAGTCTCCGGTACGCGAAGATCTTTCATAGATCGAACAAAGAAAATTCCCCGTTGAAAAACGGGGAGTTCCTACGCACAATGCGACGTAACTGACTGTACGGTTTACGGTTCCTGTTGGTCGGGCTTTCACCGCGTTCTCTTTTTTACACTCTTGCGAGTCTGCTTTCCATCATTTCGATGATCTGATTCATATTCTTTTTGTTGATTACGATTTCATAAGCGGCCGCGAGAACGGGGGTGTTCTCGGGGGTAATCTTCATCAAATTCGGCATAACCTTAAGACCGTAAAATCCGTTGGACATTCTTTCCGAAGGCGAACCGTACGCGATATCGTATCCTGTCTTCCGATCCTTGGCATCCGTTCCGAAACAGGAAAGCATAAAGTCGGTAAGCCCGGAAAGTCCCTGGAACGTTTCCGGTTGTCCTCCCATTTTCGTACCGATTTCGGTCATCTCGCTAAAGAAACGATTCGAAAGATGAAAGAGGGAATTGTCCACGTTCCCACCCAAGGTTTGCGTAAAATAACCTTCCACGATTCCCATCGCCAAAGCGTAAATGGTTTTGAGAGCTCCGCCTAATTGAACTCCTTTGATGTCGGTGGGAATCTTCGCCGGTCGTGGAAATACGTACCCTGTGGTAAATAATTTCTGAACCCGCGGAATCAGACTCGCATTCGAAGCCGCGATTTCGAATCCGGAAATTTTTCTTTCCATAATCTGATCCGGATAACAAGCCCCTGCGATCACTCCGAGACGATCGTCCTCTAATCCGAAAGCAGTCTGTACTTCGTCGAGAATCAAACCGGTGCTCGTAAATCCTTTGACCACGTTGAAGAAAGGGGCCTTATTCCGGTTGAGAAACGGTTGAATTTCCGGATATACGTTGATCAATTCCCAAGGGTTGGTTCCTTGAATGAACAGAGTCGCCGTTTTTAAGACCTCGGGATCGGAAGTAAAGATCAAATTCGGCGGAAGTTTATAAAGAGGATAATACTTAAGTTCCCTTCTTTCCGTGTTGCATTGTTCCGTATACGTCTGGTCGGGATGATAGAGATAAACCAACACGTCCTTGTTGGCGAGTAAAGTCGCGACGGCGATCGACATGCTGCTCGCTCCGATCACAACGATCTTTTCCTCGGGTTCTTTCGGCATTTTGATCAGGATATTCTTTCCGGGAATGTCGCCCTTATAGAGATTCCGATACGTTCCGTGTTGATGTTTGTTCAGATTGGAACCAACGAGCAAGGCCAGATTGTCGATAAGGAATTGTTTCTTATCGCCGTGTTCCGGAAATTGAAGCTGCTCCACCTCTTTCGGAAACGTCTCCATCTGTTTGCGGTTCAATTCTCCGACTAATACCGGTTTGCCGATCACGAGTTTCCCGTTCACCTGATTAAAAAGAAGACTCGTAGTCGGGAGGATCTTATCCGTTTTTTCGAGAGAAATCGGAATGATTACCTTGTTGGCCACGTAGTGATATACGGTTTCCACGAACGGCATCAGACGTCCGTCCCGGGACCGGGTTCCTTCCGGAAAGATCGCGATGATCTTTCCTTCCGACTGGAGTTTTTGCGAATGTCGAAAGGCCCGCATGTTGATCTTGGTCATTACGTCCGACAAACTCGGGTTATCCGCCATATCCCTTTTGGAACATACGAGAAGCGTTCCGAACATATAAAGGCCTAATCTCGTAAAATCCGGTTCGTAAGCCAGTCTTCCAGCGATAAAGACCAGTTGTTCCGCGATCGACTTCCCTTCCGGGGAACAATTATAAAGCTGATGAAAGATCGCAGGAGCGTCGAGATGCGACAAGTGGTTGGAGATCAGGGTGATCGGATATTTGCCGATCAGAGGTTGGACCGCCTTGAGATTGTCTATCCCTTCCACCGTAAATTGTTTCATAATCGGGGAAAGGAATTCCATCATAAATTCCCGCGATCTTTGTTCCGGAGAAGTATAAACTCCAACGGTTTCCAAAAGCTGCGGATCCTTAAAAACGTCCATTACCGGAGGCATCGCGGTCACCGATGAAAGATACAAAAACTTCTGAAGAATCTTTTTCGCCCCTTCTTCCGTCATGCCGGAGAGTTTGAACAAATGAATATTCTCGAAAAATTCCTTCTGCCATTTACCTACGCTGGACTCTTTCTCGGCCATCAATACTACCTTCCTGGTGCGTCTAAAAATGATTCGTTTTAACCGGTCGGATTCCGAAGAATGAGTCCGGTCGTTCGCATTCCGATATGTTCTTTAAGAATAAGGATCGGAGTCTGAGTCGTTTTCGGTTGTTCCGAACGAAACGGGATTTCGATTCGGATTAAATTCTCTTTGGTGCGGAAAACGCCTTTCGGTAGTTCCGACGTGGCGCTCTTTTATGAGCCCGGAAGAGAACCCTTGGATCGGAAAATAATCATCCGTTCGGTTACGGGAATTGTCATTCTATTTTTTTAAAAAGGTTTGAAATCTGACGTTTTGAACTGTATTTTGGCAGTCGATCTTCCAAGACATGAATCAGAATCTCCCAGAACCCAGCCAGAAAAAATGGATCCCGGACGGGTTTCACTTTCTCGGACCAGACGACAGTAAAGACAGAAGAATCCTTCTTGAAACCGTATCGGGTGTTCTGAAAAAAAAAGGGTATTCGGAAGTCTTCCTACCCGCATTCGATTATAGTTCCACTTTTTTACAGACGGTTTCCGCTCCGGACACGGCTTCGCTTTTTAGGATTCGGGACGCCTCCGGGAATGAAATTTCTCCGAGCATCGATCTGACCGTGCAAGCCGTGAAGGGGATGGCCGGATTCTCGCATCAAAGGAAAAATCAGAACATCTTTTATGTCGGGAGAATTTTTAAGGAAACCGGCAAGGGGAGCGTTTCGCGTAAGGAAGTGATGCAAATCGGAGCCGAAAGTCTCGGCGCTTCCGGTAAGGAAAATACGCTCCGAATTTTGGAGGAGTTGGACGAGATTCTTTCCGTGCTTCCGTTGGACAACCGGCTTACATTGGTTTTGGGAAACGTGAATCTGTTCCGTTTCATTGTCGAGGAGTTCCTACTTTCCCCCGTCGAGATTGAAATTCTTTCTGCGCTTTTGTATCAAAAAAACGGGAGCGAGATCGCGCGGATTTTCGGCGAACGAAAGGACGCAACCGCTTTCATTCGGATTTTGAACGCGTTGATTTTGAACTTCGATTTGGATTCCTTAAAACGTTCGCTTCGATTGGATTCCCTTTCGGGAAGGTGGCGGGAAAATATCGAGCGAATTCTGGAAGAGACGGCTTGGATCGTCAATGTTTGGAGTTCCCGCAAAAGAAAAATCGATCTTTGCGTCGACTTTTCGTTATTACGCGATTTGAATTATTATACCGGTTTCGTTTTTCAAGGTTATCTGGAAGGATTCCCCGATCCAGTTTTGACGGGGGGTTCCTACGATCATTTGTACGAACTATTTTCGGGGGTTCCTAAAAATGCGAGCGGCTACGCTCTTGTCGTTAATACGCTGGAATCCGCCTTGAAAAATCCCCTTTCCGAATTCCGATCATGAAACGTTATCTTAGTAAGCATCAATTTGAGGAAAAACTATGCCCGCATCTTTAGTAGTAGGAACCCAATGGGGCGACGAAGGAAAAGCGAAAGTCATCGACTTTCTCTCCAAAGACACCGATATCATCGTCCGTTATCAGGGAGGAGCCAACGCAGGTCATACGGTCGTAGTTCACGGTAAAAAATACGTCTTTCATCTCGTTCCTTCCGGAGTCATATACGATCAGACGATATGCGTGATCGGAAACGGAGTCGTATTGGATCCGATGTTTTTTATCGAAGAATGCGATCGTCTTCAGAAGGAAGGATTCCCCGTTTACGACAAACTATTGTTAAGCGATGCGTGCCACCTTCTTTTTCCGTATCATTCCCAGATCGATTCCGCGCGGGAAACCACCCTAAGTCAGGAACATAAAATCGGCACTACTAAAAAAGGAATCGGAGTCTGCTACGCGGACAAGATGATGAGAACGGGCTTGAGAGTAGGGGATTTACTGGATGATTCTTATCAAGCTCGTCTGAAACATCTTGTGGAGGAGAAAAACAGGGAGTTGGATAAACTCTACGGAATGCCGCCCGTATCTTTTAACGACGTCAATGAGAATCTGAAATTCTTCATTTCCAAGATGAGGAAGAATATTCTAAATACTGCATATTATTTGGATAGCGAGCTCAAAAAAGGGAAACGTGTCCTTTTGGAGGGAGCACAAGGAACCGGTTTGGATGTGGATTTCGGGACGTATCCGTATGTTACCAGTTCGAATCCGACGACGGGCGGGGCTTTGATCGGAACGGGGATTCCGTTTCACCATTTGAAACACGTTATCGGAATTACGAAGGCATATACGACGAGGGTAGGAGAAGGACCGTTCCCCACGGAATTGTCCGGAGAAGAAGGGGAGTTCCTACGCAGCAAGGGCGGGGAATACGGCGCGACGACGGGTCGTCCCAGACGTTGCGGCTGGTTCGATGCCGAAATGCTCCGACATTCCGTTCGGATTAACGGAATCACTTCCATCGCTCTGACGAAAATAGATATTCTTTCCGATTATGATAAGATTCCTGTAGCCGTCGGCTACAAGTTGAACGGAAAGACGTTGGATTGTTTTCCTTCTCAAGGTCTGGAAAAAGTGGAAGTGATCTATGAAGAATTCCCGGGTTGGAAAACCGACATTTCCGGAATTTGCGACTTCCAAAAACTTCCGGAGAAGTGTAAGAATTATATTTCCGCTTTGGAAAAACTGATCGGAGTGAAGATCAATCTGGTTTCCACCGGCCCGGATCGAAAAGATACGATTCATGGAGATTCTTTTTAGGAATCGGAGTTTTTTTGTCCGTTTTTGATTGACCCATGACACTCGAAAAATATCGTGTATTTCGTAACGCTTCGAGTCGTTAGCTCAGCTGGTAGAGCAATTCCCTTTTAAGGAATGGGTCCGGGGTTCGAATCCCCGACGACTCAAGAAGAAGTTCCTATAAGCCGCCATCGTCTAGTGGTTAGGACACAAGATTTTCATTCTTGGAACAGGGGTTCAATTCCCCTTGGCGGTACCACTTCTGTAAATCCCACATATCGACCGTATCTCGCAAACCTCGCAAAGGGTTTTCACATATTTCGTTTTACATTCTCTTAATATTCCCAAGCGGCTTAATGAAAAATCGGCGCGGACGGGATCTGCAGGATGTACTTTCGCGAAAAATTCCGTAATTTCTTCGGCTTTTTTCCAATCGGGAGTTTTTCGAGAACTGATTCCGAGGACATTTGCAATTCTTTGAATATGAATGTCGAGAGGGAAGAGGAGTTCCCACGGTTGAATCGACGTATAGATGCCGAAATCCGGAAATCCGCGTCGCACCATCCAACGTAAAAACATGGAATATCGTTTTAAAGAAGAAGTATTCGGTCCTTGCCCTACCAGAAATTTGTATCCGTAGCTGTTCGTCTGTTTGGGGTTGATTTCGTAGGATCTATTACGAAATCGAATTTGAAAACTCAAGATACGTTGTCGTAGGTTGCTTCCTTGAAAAAGTAATTTGCATTCTTTCGGACTTAAATTGAATTCATCCTGTTCCGGTAATTTGAATAGAGATTCTAAAGTAGGAACTCTTTCTTCTGATATTATTTGTTTCAGCGTTTGAAGAAATAAATCGATATCGGCCGTAGTTTGAAAACGATATGGTTGTAGTTTCGCTCGAATTTCGTTAAGATTTTCGTCATTGGATAAAAACGAATGCGGGGAGTTCCTACATAATTCAAAGAATTTACGTAAGTGATTTTTAATGGCAGTTACGTTGCCATATGAAAACAAAGCGGAAATAAAACCAGAGATTTCCCGATCGCGTTTGTCGGAAAAAGAATGTAGGAGCTCTATCGGATCTGACGCTAAATACTGCTCCGTTTCGTATTTTACAAAAATCTTATCTAAGACAGGTCGGATTTTTTCGAATGGATGAATCAGAAATATTAGGCTTCCTTTTTTTTCTTTGTCGCTAAATAGGTTCTAGATTGAAGTTCCCTTAGAATAGCTTTCTCCATATAGGCAGAAGCTTCCCATAGCAGATCGGGTTGAATCCCGGTAGGAACTCCTGACTTTTCTAGAAAATAAACAAGATCTTCCGTTGCTAAATTTCCTGCAGCCCCCTTAGCATATGGGCAACCCCCTAAGCCTCCAGAAGAAGAATCGAATGAACGAATTCCCATAGAAAAAGCCTTTTCGACATTTGCGATCGCCATACCGTAGGTATCGTGAAAATGACCAGCAAGTTTATTTGCAGGAATATGCTTTAGTAGAAGCTCCAAGAGACGTTCGACCTCCGTAGGAACTCCTGTGCCGATAGTTTCACCGAGAGAAATTTCATACGCCCCTAGATCAAGAAGGGTTTTAGAAATTTCCAAAACCTTTTCCGGATTAATTCTACCTTCGTAAGGACAATCGATTACGGTGGAAACATAACCCCTAACTTGAATCCCGTCCTCCTTTGCTAAACGAAATATCTCCTTAAAACCTTCTATCGATTCTGAAATTGTCCGATTTATATTTTTTTTCGTAAAAGTTTCGGATGTGGCCGTAAAAACGGCCACTTCTTTGTAACCAGCCTTTTTAGCTCCTTCATACCCTTTGGTATTCGGTGTTAAGGCGGAATATTGAACCGAATGATTCCAATTTAATTGGGCCGATACTTCTGCTGCATCTGCCAATTGAGGAATCGCATCCTTTTTGACGAAAGAAGTCGCTTCGATGTGCTTCAATCCGGCCTTGACTAAAAGGCGAATGTATTCTACTTTAATTTCTGTCGAAACGGGTCTTTTTTCGTTTTGAAGCCCGTCTCTCGGTCCAACTTCGGTGATTTTTACTTCCATTCTCCTTTGCATTGGATCATTTCTATGAAAACGGGCAATTCAAATATTGCTGTAAGATCCTTTATTTTGGGGAGTTCCTACGAAGTATATTTCGGCCTGATCAAGCTAGTGAATTCAAAAACGAAGAGAATTTTTTCGATCTCGTTTAGAAGACGAAAAGAAAATTACGTTAGGCTCTATTGTCAACCCCCGAATGAGCTGATTCGATTGGAATTGAATTCTCCAACTAAATTGATAAGCGCCGATTTTGTTGGAAGTTTCCTTAAAAACGCTTTCCATCATCGCATTGTGAACTCCCAAATCATCAAGCCAAAGGATATAGTTCATCAAAAATGATCTTGAAACGCCGTGGGCAGAAGCAAGGACACTGAGAAGATTCCAATCCGAGTTTTTCATTCTCAAATTGATTTTTTTCAGAGGGCTTTGTTCTCGATTGTAGAGAATTTTTCCCGCCTTATCGTTAATTCGATTCGCTGAAATCAGATATTTTTCGTATTTTCGAATCAGAGGAGCGAGGTTTTTGATAAAAATTTTCTTTTCTTCTTTGGTTAAATGACGAAGGTTTTTTTCGGCTATGAGTAGGGAAACGACTTCACGTTTTTCGTCTTCATAAGGGGATTTTATCCTTTGATCTGCATTTAATAGAAATGTCCTCATACTTTTTCCGGTTCTTCGTTCATTCTTTATGAACAGGAAACGCAGAAAAAAGGGAGAATTTTTAAAAAAAGGAGTTCCTACTAAACTCTAATATTTATCAATATTTAAAAGAATTGAAGTGAGCGGATAATGGATGATCAAGAATATGCAATAGAGGTGCGTAAATTAGATCTTCACTTTGGAGAACGCACGATTTTGGATTCGATTTCATTTGAAGTGGTAGAAGGTAGAATTTTAGGGATTTTGGGTCGTTCCGGTTCCGGAAAAACTTCGCTTTTCCGAAGTTTATTGGGAGTTCCTACGTTAAAAAATATTTATGAAACAGGAACAATTCGTTTCTTTGGAAAAAAAAGGAACGAACTTCCAGTTCATTATTTACAACCGGTTTTTCAGGACGCGATTTCAAGTTTTAACCCTTCTTGGTCTCTTGAAAAAGCTCTTAAAGAGCCGCTTCGAATCATCGGTGGCGAGATCGCCCAACGAGGTGAAGCATCGTTTCAGGAGCTCCTACACTCTTTTCAGCTTCACGGAAAAAATTTGAGTAGAAATGTTCTAACATTTTCTGGCGGTGAACTACAAAGAGCGGCTATTCTGAGAGCCGTTCTTGCAGAGCCGAAAATTTTATTTTTGGATGAGGCGTTAGGGGCGCTCGATCCAATCCTTCTGAATGAGATCCTACATCTTCTCAAAAAAATCTCTCAAGACAGAAAAATCACGATACTTTTGATCACACACAGCTTAAGAACGGCTGAAAGATTCTGCGATGAGATAGGAATATTAGAAAAAGGAAAACTTGTTGATTTCGGAAAGTCGGAAGAAGTTTTAAAAAAGCCGAAGAGCGACTTTACGAGGGAACTCATTCGAGCGAACGACTTGAGTTCCCTTCGCGTTTAGGTCAGATATCGATTTGATACAGATTTTTTCTGTCTTTTTTGTCTTTATACAAAGCGATCATGATATCGATTCGATAAATCGAAGAACGAAGGCTGGATTCTAAAAGTCGAAGCGCCTTGATCTGATTTTCGAGCGAAATATCCGCCACTTTAGTATTTTCTATCTTGTCGAATCTTTCCAGTTTGACCTGAGATGCCAAAACGTCCGGAGGAGAGAAAATAAGCCTTTTGTTTTCAAAGGCGAATTCATACTGAATTCTTTTCTTTTCAGAGGCAAGTTCAACTTCCTTGATTTTGCCGCCCTCGAATTTGAAACGAACATACTTAAGCAAGTTGCTCTCGTATCCTTCGTCAAACGTAAAGGGAATGTCTTCCGTGACGATTGTTTGCACCTTTTCCAGTTCCGGTCTCAAAATTACGAGAAGAGAATGTTTCTTCTCCAGATCAGTGAGTCTCTCATTGATCGTGCTTTCGAGATCTCTGACGATTTTCTGAAGAGATTTCGTGTAGGAACTCCCCTGTTCAGAAAATACGTCGGAACGACTCAGGTCGTCCTGCCCTTTCTCTTTATTCTGCGCGAACGCAGGAACGGTAAGGAGGAAAAGCAGGATTGTGAGCCAGGTGATTTTTTTCATAGATTCCTCCAAATCCAAGATAACGGAAGAAAATCGAAAAAAGCAAACCCTTTTTCATTCCTTCCGGTTTTCCTCCTCCAAGGACTTGATTTCCGCAAAACGTTTGGCGAGATCCCGTCTCCGTTCGATTACTTTGTAGGAGAATTCCGAAAAAAAAGGATCATTCGGAAACTTCAGAAGTTGTTCATACTGATCCGCAGCCGTGACATAATCGCCGACTTTACTCGCCGTTTCCGCGAAAAAGAAATGAAACTTCTTATTGTATTGTTTCTTCCTACCCAGATCGTCCACTAGTTCGGTATTTTTAAGAATTCTATAGGCATACAAATCCCTGGAGGAAAGGAGTTCGATTCTCGCTTTTCCTAATCGGGCGTCTGGGCTTTGCTCGTCGATTTTCGCGGCTTCTTTGATATAAAGAAGCGCACGATTCCGCAAATCCGTTCGAATGTAATGATCGGCCAAAAGCAAAAGAGCTTCCGTGTGAAAGCGGTTGAGCGCCGCCGCTTTTCTCCAGAGAATCGTGGCGTTGATCGGTTCTCGAACGATTTCATACAACGTTCCCAGATGGATGTAAGTTCTATAATATTCGGGAATTTCCGCCGCGGCGTATTCGAATTGGGTGATGGATTTCTGATATTTTTTCTCGAGGTGATAGGCTCGACCGAGGTTGTATCGAAACGGAAAAAATTTCGGGTCGAATCGAGTTCCCGATTCCAGCATGGAGATCGCCTTCCCTCGTTCTTCCTCTTTCCCCGTTTCCAGAAGGACGACCGCTCCGTTGTTGAAGTTCCCACAATTGGGAATTTCCTTTCCTTCGAACATGAAACTTCCTCTCGAAGGGGGAGGATCTCCTTTCCAATTTCTCCCCGCTGCGAGAATAAAGTCCTGTTCCGTGCGCAAAAAAGAGCCGTCGTTGTAAAATTCGGGAGATAGAATTTCATTTTCTCCCCAAAGCAGTCCGGAATAGTATTGGTCCCCGATTAGAATTTGGCCGTTGATGGAAGTAAAACCGGCGCTTATGAAACAAAGGACGATGCAGAGGTAAAGAATTTTCAGTTTTTTACGGAGGAATGTAGGAACTCCCCGAAATACTCGGAAAAAAACGCATTGTAAATTCTCTTTTCGAGAAGAGTCTGACATCATAAGGGGAATCGGTTTGTCATCTCAAGAAGAACGCGCGCTTCTCGTCTGCAAAGACCTATCTTATTCTATCGGAAAAAAAAAGATTCTCAAACAGGTTTCCTTTTCGCTTTTCCGAGGAGATTTAGTTCTTTTACGCGGGGAAAACGGGGTAGGGAAAACCACTCTTTTGCGGGCGATTCTTAATCATGAAACTTATAAGAATCGTTTCGTATTCGGTTCGTCGGTAGATTCGCGAAAACCGAAAATTTCCTATCTCGGTCATGAGCTCGGTCTTTATACGTCTCTGAGTTTGGAGGAGAATCTTCGATATTTTCTTTCGATTTCGGGAGTTCCTACGTCTGAGACTTCGGTGGAATCGTTTCTTCGATCCTTTCGTCTTTGGACAAGAAGACAGGATCCTATTTTTACCTTTTCCAGAGGAATGAAACAAAAGGCAGCCTTAGTTCGGGCAATCCTTACGGGAGGAGATCTGATTCTCTTGGACGAGCCGTTCACCGCTCTGGATCGTTTCGGTCTTGAAACTGCGATTCAACTTCTTTCCGAATATTCAAGAAATTCTGCGATTTTGATGGTCACTCACGATCCTGGAATTCCTTTTACTCAAAAGACGATCCCATGGAATTTAAGGGAGGGAATTCTTGAAACTTCTTCTAGCTCTTCTTCATAAAGAATTTCTTTTGCTCGGAAGGGCCTTGAACGGAATCCTCTCCGTTATGGTTTTGATCACCTCCATCGTATTCATTTTTAATTATGCGTTAGAACAAACCGATAAATTGGACCGACAAACCCTTATCGGAATCAAATGGGCAGTCCTTTTTATGAGTTCCTACGTTTTTATCGGTCAGTCTTCCTGGGAAGAACGAGAAAGCGGAGGAGGACGAATTAGTTCCCTTTTCCTTCCGGTATGGATGCGATTCCTTGCGAAGTCATTGGCGGTATTTTTAGGTTTAACCGCTGCAGCGATTTATTTAATGATTTTATTATCCGTTTTTTTTCGGGCATTCCCATTAGAAGTGAAGGATTTCTCAGTTAATCTCATCTTTCTCCTTCCTGGGGTTCTCTGCATTTCCTTTCTCGGAGTATCTCTCAGCCATATCAGCGACTCTTCCCGCTTAAAGGAGATCCTACTTCCTCTCCTGATGATACCCTTTACGATTCCGATTTTACTTTTCGGAATGGAAGCGGAGCGTAAACTCCAAAGACTCCCCGTCTTTGATCCCGTTCCAGGGTTGGTTATCCTACTTTCTTTTTGTTTTTTCTACGCAGGAATGGGAGTCCTACTTTTAGAACTTTCCGGGGACGAAACCTGAAGAATCTTCTTGATTCTGCCGACATTCCCTCGAATACTCTCAAACGTATGAAGCTCCGAATTTCCCATCCTGTTTACGACTGGATTTTATCCGCACTTTTCCTCGCCGCATTTCCGGCAATCGTTCTCGTTTCCCTGAATTATCCGAATGTCATCCTACAACAAGGAACCGCTCATCGAATATTCTACTTTCACGTTCCGGTCGCTTGGGTTGCTCTATATGGGCCGCTGTTTTCTCTTTGTTTTGCGGTAATTTATCTGATTAAAAAAGAATCAAAGTGGGATCTCCTATCTCTTGCGGCAAATCAGGTTTCGATTCTTTTCGCCACCGGAGTTATTTTTTCGGGAAGAATTTGGGCTTACAGCGCCTGGGGGGTCGCCTGGGACAAAACCGATGCAAGACTTCAGTCGTTTACTGTCCTTTTTATCAGTTTAATTGCGTACTTCGTTTTTAGAATTCTGATCACGGACGTTTCGAAGAAGAAGATTTTTTCCGCCTTTTTAAGTATTCTATGCGCGGTGAATGCTGTGATTACCTGGGGAGCGATCCGCTGGATGGATAATCCTGGAAATCATCCCGAGTCCGTGTTGGGAAAGGGCGGAATGGATTCCGACATTCGCATCAGTTTTTGGCTCGGAGTGTTGGCCTATCATATCCTTTTTTTGGTTTTGTTTCGTTTCGTATATCGTCTTGCAAAAATCGCCGATTTGAAGGAAAATCTTCCGGAACGGGAAGAGTAAGAAAAACTTGTCCTCGACTCCGAATTACAGCCAATATACGGTTCTTGCGGTAGATGATTCTGAAATCAATCTGAAGCTGATCCTACATTCTCTCAAACCGCTCGGTTTCCAAATATTCACTGCGGAATCCGCTGCAGAAGCAAGGACCGTGCTTCTTACCAATCGAGTGGACGTCCTACTTTTGGATGTGAGTATGCCGGGCCAAGACGGTTTTTCTTTTTGTCGGGAATTGCGCGAAATCGAACGATTCAAACTTCTTCCGATTTTATTTATCACCGCAATCAGCCGCGAACTCGGATTCGACGAAGCGATTTCCCACGGAGGGGATGATTTTATTCACAAACCGTTTCAACCTCGGGAATTGATCGCTAAAATCCGTGCTTTCATTCGAATCAAAATTCTTCAGGATGAAGTCTTGGAGCAAAAACGAAATTACGAAAAAGAGCTCATTATGGCTCGAAAAGTCCAACAGGAACTTCTTCCCGAAAAGGATTTGGAATGGAATGGAATCAGTCTCAGCACGATTTTCCAACCATTGATGCAGATCGGCGGGGATTATACCGACGCGTGGATCGAGAACGATTCACTTCATATTTTTATCGCGGATTGTTCCGGTCACGGCCCGTCTGCGGCGCTTCTTGCTGCGATGCTGAAGATGCAGGTTTCGAGCCTTTCCCCGGAACAAAATCTCCGGGAGAAGGTGAAGACGTTACGTTATAACTTGGAAAAAATTCTTCCGGAAGAATTCTCCATCACTTTTTTCTATGGGATTCTTCATTCGGATTTGCAATTCGAATATTCCAACGGAGGACATCCGGCCCCGATGTTGTTTCAAGACGGGGAGGTGAGCACGCTTCCCGGAATGGGACCTCTGATCATTCCCATCGAGATCAATGTCAGTGAGGAATTCAAGACGATTCAGTTGGAGAGGAGTTCCTACCTTCTTCTTTATACGGACGGAGCTTCGGAAATCACCGACAGGGGCATGAACATTCTCGGAGAAGAAAATTTGAAGAAAATCTTCGAGGAGGGAATCGTCAAAGGAGGCGATATTCTTGCGACGATGATGGAATCCATTCTTGCGCATTCGGATCGGGGAAAGAATGATGACGATATTGCACTGATGGTTTTGAAATTATGAATTTGCCGAATCCTTCTTACAGAGGAAAAGTGCGGGATATTTACGATTTAGGGGATAAGTTGATTCTAACTTCTTCCGACAGAATCTCCGCATTCGATGTCGTTTTTCCCCAACTTGTGCCCGACAAGGGAAAGGTTCTCAATCGAATTTCAACCGCCTGGTTCGCTTTTTTTCGCGATATTCCCAATCATATTCTCGAAACGGACGTGGGTAATTTTCCGATTCCGTTTCAAAATCATCCAGATCTGGAAGGTCGTTCGGTCCTTGTGAAAAAGTGCAAACGGATCGATTACGAATGTGTCGTTCGAAGTTATATCGCCGGTTCCGGTTGGAAGGAATATAAGGACGTAGGAACTCTTGCTGGCAAGGCTCTTCCGAAAGGCTTGAAAGAATCCCAAAAACTTTCCGAACCGGTCTTTACCCCGGCGGTTAAAAACGACCAAGGTCACGACGAGAACATTTCCGAGAAGGAAATGGAAAATCGAATCGGGAAGGAACTCTTCGGAATTCTGAAAGAAAAATCGATTTTCATTTTCAACCGAGCTTCTGAAGTGGTAGATAGGGCGGGAATCGTTCTCTGCGACACCAAATTCGAATTCGGAATTTTGGACGGAGAGGTGATCCTGATCGACGAACTCTTGACTCCGGACTCTTCCCGATATTGGTCTGCGGAAACGTATTCGGTGGGAATTTCTCCTCCGAGTTTGGACAAACAAATTCTTCGGAATTATCTGGAAACGACGAATTGGAATAAGATGCCTCCGGCGCCCGATCTTCCGACCGATCTCGTTCAAGAGCTGAGAGAGAAATACCAGAAAATAGAGGATCTCATACTTTCATGTACATCGCAAAAATTCAAGTAGTCCTCAAAGAATCCGTTTTGGATCCTCAGGGAAGCACCGTGAAAAAAGTTCTTTCCGAAGTAGGGGAAAAATCCGTTCAGGATGTTCGGGTCGGAAAATATATCGAACTTAAAATCGACGCTCCGAACGAGGACGCCGCAAGAAAGGACGTGGAACGTCTCTGCGATAAAATTTTAGTAAATCACGTAATCGAAACATATTCCGTTAATATTCAAAAATTATGAAAGTCGCCGTTATTACGTTCCCAGGTTCCAATTGCGACGCGGATATATACCGCGTTTTGCGCGATCAATACGGCGCGGAAGCGGATCGGGTTTGGCATCGAGATCAGTTGGAGAAAAAATACGATTTGGTCGTTCTTCCGGGCGGGTTCTCCTACGGGGATTATCTTCGTTCGGGAGCGATGGCCGGATTTTCCCCCGTGATGAAATCGGTCAAAGAACACGTGGACAAGGGAGGAAAACTTTTCGGAATCTGCAATGGATTTCAGATTCTCACCGAGGCTGAATATCTTCCCGGGGCGCTCACTCGAAACAAAACCCTCAAATATATCTGCAAAACCGTAACCTTGAAGAAAGGATCTTCCGGGAATCCGGTGACAGCGTCTCTTGATCCTTTGAAAGAATTGAAAATTCCGATCGCGCACGCCGACGGTTGTTATTATGCGACATCGGATATTCTGAAACAGCTGGAGGACGAAGGGAGGATTCTTTTTCGTTATTCCGGCGAAAACCCGAACGGCTCGCTCGATGCGATTGCCGGAATTACGTCCAAGGACTTTAGGATTACGGGAATGATGCCTCATCCCGAGCGTGCAATGAATTCCGTTACGGGTGAGGTCGACGGAAAGGTCGTTCTGGATTTGATTTTAGGGTCATGAGAATTTTCCGTAATTCGGGTGTGGGGAGTTCCTACATTCGCAATGCAATGGGATTGCTTTTCATTTCCGTTTTCGACATGTTCTTTCCTTGAGCTTTTAATTTTATTCTTATGCATCTTTTATAAGCAATTTGCGGATTACTCGAAATGTAGGAACTCCCCAGAAATACATTCACCATAATTTTGTAATAAAGAAGTAAAATAGCCCTCCCTATAAATTTCCTTGGTAATCGATACGATTACAACGTAGGAACTCCCAATTTCATCTTCCACTTAACAAAACGTTTAAAACGAATGACGCCTTAGAGTTATAATTAGGAATATTTCAAGTTATAAACCAAGTAGAGACTAACATTTCCCCAGTATACTCTGAATCGGAAGGATATGGAAAAACTTCTGAGGAGTTCCTACTTGTTTCGAACTTGGTTTACCTTAATCACCATTTTATATTCGTCCTTTTTTTTCTTCTCTTGCGAGGAGGGAAAAAAAGAAACCGCCCTTAAAAATCAGACAAAGCCCGTAGAAACGGTATCTTATCCGTATCCCCCCGATAATCGGCCAACTCCGGAGCGAATTCTTCTGGGCAAAACGCTCTTTTTTGATCCGATCGTTTCCGGATCCAACTGGATCAGTTGCGCGTCCTGCCACAACCCGGGCTTGGGATGGTCCGACGGATTGAAAACGGCTGTCGGGCACAATATGAAGATCCTGGGAAAGAACACACCGACGATTCTCAACGGCGCCTTCGGCAATAAGATGTTCTGGGATGGTCGTGCCGACAATCTGGAGGCGCAGGCTCTCGGTCCGATCGCTTCCCCCGACGAGATGAATCAAAACCTCGAAGAACTTATATTAGAATTAAAGAATATTCGCGGATACAGGGAACTATTCGCCAAGGCATATCCGAAAGAGGACATCAGCGCGGTCACCGTCGGGAAGGCCATCGCCAATTTCGAAAGAACGGTTCTTTCCTCCGAATCCCCGTACGACCTTTGGATCAAAGGTGATAAGGCGGCGATATCCGAATCCGCGCAACGCGGGTATTCCTTATTCAACTCGAAGGCGAAATGCGTTGCTTGTCATCAAGGCGAGCAGTTTTCCGATAACGGATTTCATAATATAGGATTAAAATCGAATCGAAAAGAAACGGGAAGATTCGCGCTCGTGCCGGTAAAGGCTATGAAGGGCGCATTCAAAACTCCCGGTCTGCGGGACGTCGCTCGAACCGGTCCGTATATGCACGACGGAAGTTATACGACTCTCGAGGAAGTGATCGAACATTACGATCGTGGAGGAGACGAGCCTTTTAATTTGGATCCGAATATGGCCGCGCTCAATCTGACGACTCAGGAAAAGGCCGACTTGGTCGAATTCATGAAATCGTTGAGCGGAAAAATGGCACAGATATCGATTCCCGAATTGCCGAGATAAAAGAATCACGTATATTTAAATTAGGAGTATTGAATGTTCAGAGGATTAGGAATTGTTTTGATTGTGTCCGCATTTTTCACGGCGGGTTTGTCCGCGGCGGAATACGAAGTGGGTCAGAAGAATAAGGCTTTTACGGTGGAGTCCCTGAAAATCAAGGCGGGCGACATCGTGAGTTTCCCAAATTATGATTCGTTTTTTCATAATGTTTATTCGCTTTCTCCAGTGAAAATTTTTGATCTGGGTTCTTACCCCAAAGGACAGACGCAAAAGGTGAAATTCGAGAAGCCGGGCAAGGTCACCGTCCAGTGTGCGATTCATCCCGATATGAAAATGACCATCGACGTACAATAATGAAGCTATATTCTAATTTACTAATTCTTCTTACGGTTTTTGCCCCCGTTCTGTCCGCGTTTGCCTTGGATTCCAAGGAAAAGTCCGCGATCCGCGGAAGCATCGTATTCCGCACGTACTGCGTTCTTTGTCACGGCGAAGCGGCAGACGGGAAAGGACGTCTCGCGGTCGGAAAGGTTCCTCCTCCCGCCAATCTGACGATCACGAAGTTGACCGACGAACAAAAAGAGGAAATCATCAAAAAGGGCGGAATGGGCGTAAATCGTTCTCCGTTTATGCCTCCTTGGAAGGACGAATTGTCCGAGGAACAGATCCGGGACGTGATCTCCTACATCAATTTCATCTCGAAATCCAAATAACAATGATTAGGCGTTTGTACGAATCAAAGTGAATTTACTCGGCAATATCGGCATTAAAACAAGGCTTCGCCTCAGTTTCGGGGCGATCATCGGAATGTTCATTCTTTCCTCCGCGCTTACGGTTTACAACACGTTCGTGTATCGAAAGACGATCCGTTCCATGATCGATAATTCCCAGCCGAAATTCCAGTTGATGAATCTCACTTTGGAAAAGCTGATTCTGACCGAATTGACGCTTTCCTCCAAAGTATCCACCGTCGATTCCGTTCTTTCGGAAGAGGAATACGGTCGGATCCGAGCTTTGTTGGCGGAGATAGAAACGAACAACGCGAAGTTACGGGAATTTTCGCTCGAAGTCGGTGAATTGGAAAAGATCCGATCGTTTGAAGAAGGCTTGAAAGAACTTTCCCAATTCGCGGAGACGATCCACGTCCTTTGTCAGGAGAATAAAAGACAGGAAGCTCAGATCCTTTACGTGAGAGGAATTCATCCCCTAAGCGCTTCCCTTAGGGAAACGATCAAAGAGGTGATCGAATTCGAAACGCTGAATTCCCGTAGAAACGAGGATGTAGCGGAGGCACAGTTGACGTTTTCCTTATATACGATCAGTCTGCTTTCCTTCGTTTCCCTAATCGCGGGAGTTTGGTTTTCGCGATCGATCATACGTTCCGTTATGTTTCCTTTAAGGAAGGCGATCCATTTCGCGTCCGAAATTCAGAACGGCAATCTCAACAACGAGATAGAGATCGATAGATTCGATGAAATGGGGGAGTTGCTCGAATTTCTCAAGAAGATGGAGACTTCGCTCAGGGAAATCATCGTAGAGGCTCGGATGTCCATCGAGAACTCGGAGGCGGCGAGCAAGGAATTCTCCAAGGTTTCGAAAGAGTTCATTTTCACCTCCGAGACGCAGGCTAACGATTCTCAGAGCGTTGCCGATCATATCGATCGTCTGAGCATATTAGTGGAAAGGAATACTTCTACGATTTTGACTTCCGCGGAACATCTTAGAAATCTCGAAAAGGAGATTCAGAAAAATCTTTCCTCTTTGATCAAGGTCACCGAATCCTTGAATTCCCTTGCACTTCAGGCGAAGGAATCCTCCGAAACCGCGTTTAAGGGACGGGAAAAAGTGGACGGGGTTCAGAAGTCGTTTCTCGAAATCAAACATACGGTTCAGAAAATAAAGGAATCGCTCGTCAAAATCGGAGAGATTTCAACGAGAACCAATATGCTCGCTTTGAACGCCGCCATTGAAGCGGCTCGGGCCGGCGAACAAGGCCGCGGCTTTTCCGTCGTGGCG
>NZ_NPEF01000569.1 GCF_002811955.1 Leptospira ellisii | reverse complement strand
GGAGTGAGCAAGGAATTCATACTACGATGGCTGCGCAACGTGGCGGCGGGTAAGGATCCGATTCTGCCCCCGTATCCTTCCGTAAAGGAGATCGTATTGTCTCCGCCGAGCGCGGAACTCAAACCCCTCGAGGAAGCGCAAGAGGACGAAAAGGATCTGATGCCCTATCCTTTGTTGCAGAAGATCGAGGAATTGTTCGTGGTGCGGGGCGCGGAATATTCCGAAATCGTAACGTTAGTCGCGTTAGAACCGGAGGCTTCCGGAATTTCCCGGGGAATTCTGGAGGAATACGTAAGGAAATACGTGCGTCTGTTCCACAGAAGTCAGTGGAAACGGGAAAGGCTTCCGCCTTCCTTCCATTTGGACGAGTACGGATTGGATCCGAAATCCAGTTTCCGATTTCCGATCCTTTCCGAAGAAAAAGGATCCGGTCTCGATTAAACCCGTTCGCTTCGAAAACGAAGACGGACTCGGGAAAGGACGAACGACGCGCGAATCCGATCGGACAACGAACGAAGGACGTTCACAACCCGGCTTGTTTGAACGCGTTGTCCCTGTCCCTCTGCACTTGTTGTAGCTGGTTTTTGATCGAACTCGTGGACGCCTCCGAAGCCAAATGAGGAAACGAAGGTTGTACCC
>NZ_NPEF01000568.1 GCF_002811955.1 Leptospira ellisii | reverse complement strand
CGCGCCGTAGTCATTGCGTTACGCTTCTCTCGCGCCGGATTGTTTTCCGAAAATTTTCTCCACGCTGAGAGAATCTTTGGAATATTCCAAATCGATCAGGTCTTTTGCGGAATGTTTGAGGTCGTTGGAGATCATACAACGGCCCTCGAGGATCACTCCATTCTGAATGATCAACTCCGGCGTGCGGATGTCCCCGAGAATTTTGGAAGTAGGAAGAAGCATCACCCGGTTTCTGGCGGTGATGTTTCCGATTACGATTCCTTCTATGATTACGCTGGCTGCGGTGATGTTGGTCTTAACCTTTCCGGTGACGCCGATATAAAGTTGTTCGGCCTGTAAGGATTTCCCTTCGAACTTTCCGTCGATCTTTAAAGATCCGTTGATAAAGAATTTTCCGCTGAAGTATGAATTTTCTCCGATGGTGGAGTTTGTGACTTCGGATGAATTTTTAACGAGTGCCATGCGCCTGTTTTTCCTGTAAATGGTTTCCGGAAGGAGTTAAAATCACTAAATATGCAGATCCCGTCCAACGGAAAAGGATTTTTCAGGGATCGGTCCTGAAAATTGCCTCCGAAACCGGCTTTTAATTCCGGATATTGGGAACGTTGATTCGTTCGAGCGCCTCCGCGGTAAATTCCTGA
>NZ_NPEF01000567.1 GCF_002811955.1 Leptospira ellisii | reverse complement strand
GAGTTTAAATAATTTGTGGTAAAATCATTTTTACTTTCAGAAGAAATCGGGACCACTGATTTTTACCCGACTGTCAGGCGAATACTATCACTACACAGTTTTTCTGCTATTCGAGGGGTTTGTGCATTTTGTGTGCATACCCCCGCGAGCGATCGAAACGTGGTCAAGTTATTAGCATTAGAGAAGTTGAATGCATTAACGAAAGAACAGAATAACTTGACCGGAGTTGAGAGCGCGACCCGGCGCAACTCAGTGTTTTGCCTCTCAACGGATCGGCTCCGCAGGGACGCGGCCAAAGAAACAACGCGCCGACAAACAGGCTCAACAGTGGGTGTCCTAGTCCAAAAACCGTCATTTGTTAAGTGTGCATCGATTGCACAGCTAACACTTGTTAAGCGGAAATGCCATATTGAACCTCGGAATGAAAGTAAATGTGATGCAATCCTCCTAGAACTTGTCGTTTGATAATCTTGGAGGTAGGCGAAGGGAAAGTCGTGGCCCTCCGACAAGGAGAATCTTTGTTCAGAGCGAGATGTGGCCTCCAGAAGTTGTAATAGTTTACATATTCTCCGACAGTCGGGTAAAAATCAGTGGTCCCGATTTCTTCTGAAAGTAAAAATGATTTTACCACAAATTATTTAAACTC
>NZ_NPEF01000566.1 GCF_002811955.1 Leptospira ellisii | reverse complement strand
GCAATGGATCTATAGAAAATGATAATTTGTTTCGATTTTATAAAGTAGAGGAAGTGATTTCAATATTTATGTGAAATTTTGCTTTTGCTCTCGGTAGGGCGTGCGATCCAAAACGAAATCGAATAGTTGGAATCGAAGGAAGGATTATATGAATGAAGTCGATGCACTAACGGAATTACAAAACATTAAAGATAGAATAAAGTGGGTTCGTGAATATACCTCTCCGGAGTGTTCAAAATCTTTAAATAACTCAATTCCACATATAGAAAACGCGATCTCTTTTCGGTTGAAGGAAGAGCAGAGCGGAAGAGAAGGGTAATTGCTGATTCGGGACAGAATTACACATTATCGGAAGTGGCAATTGAATTACGTTAATTAACAATACGGGCTCACTCGCGGTTGAATGATTTTATGTCACGTCAAAAATAGTTAATTTATTTTCAATAACTTTATTAAGTTATAATAATATAATATAAAGAATGCTTGCACTACAGGTAGGTGACACTAAATTGTCTTTTTCTTAAAAGGTAGGATTTTGGAATGGAAAGAAGGGATCTTAATCTAATAGCATCATTGGCATTGTTTAAAGAGCTATATGACCAAAATAAAGATATATATGATGTAATTGCCGAATACATTCGATCGATTATTT
>NZ_NPEF01000565.1 GCF_002811955.1 Leptospira ellisii | reverse complement strand
ATCTCCAGTAAAAATCGGAAACTTCCGACGGAGAAAGGGCCTGGTCTAATCCACCGGGCCTTTTTTGTTTGTGGAGTTCCGACCTGTTTTCCGTTCTTCCGAGAAATTCACTTGATTACCGCTTTCCCGCTGTAAAACTTCCTTTTGGATCTCAATGAAACGCGCTTACACCCGACCGATTTCCTCCGTATCGTACAAAGATTACGAAATTCTCGCGAAACTCGCCTGGGCCGAAGATTGTCCCGACGAAGATATCACCTCGATTTCCCTTTTTTCTCCGGATTTGCAGGCGAGCGCGAAATTGAACGCGAGGGAACCGGGAATTCTTTGCGGCTCTGGTATATTAGAAGTTTTGAATATATTGACCGGTAACACGATCCAGACCGAACATTTTAAAAAGGACGGGGATCCGTTTCGAACGGGAGAAACGCTTCTCGCGATCCGCGGAAGTCTTGTTAGCATTCTCCGCGTCGAAAGGATTCTTCTTAATTTTATACAATATC
>NZ_NPEF01000564.1 GCF_002811955.1 Leptospira ellisii | reverse complement strand
GTATATTATAACTTTCTACTGATCAAGGGAATGCTTAAAGGAGGATCGGTCGCCTTACATACGAACGCCGACAAAGGCGTGGAAATCAGGGAGACGAAAAAAATTTGATCGGCGCATTCTTCGACCGCGTCTTTTTGATACATGTTCTTTTCGTTGATACCCACTAGATCCGGCGTTATGATCGTCATTCCCAAACCGGCGACCGCGTTGGAGCGTATCGGTTCCGGCTGGGTCAAACCGATCAGATAGATCGTCTGGTTGAGTAAAAGTCGATCCGAAATGATGTTTTTGGCTTCCGCACCCGAAACCAATCCCGGATTGACGTTCAAATAAGCGCAGTGGCAGGAGTAAAAACATCCGCTCAAAAATAAGATACGACCGACGATAGCGCGAAATTTCATGCTCGAAACGTTCCGTTTGATTTATAATATAATATACCAAAACGGATCGAATCAGGACAGAATTTTTCGGAAAATCGGCGTTTCGATTCGAAATCGTAAGTCGTTGGGATTAATACTTAGGCCAATCGATGGAATCGTCCTTAAACAAAGGACTAAATCCGAAAAACACGAGTTCGTTCTCTTCGAATTGAAAGATCGCGTTGAGTTTGTCCGAAAACGCGGTCACACCTTCGGCTTCATCCTCATCGTGTTCGTG
>NZ_NPEF01000563.1 GCF_002811955.1 Leptospira ellisii | reverse complement strand
GAATAACCGAACCCTCACCGCGCTTTTGCTCTGCAACATTTTTAGCTGGATGCACTTAGGCGAATGTCGCTTAACTCCAAGTGATTGTCGACGTTCCGCGCGTCCGAAGGACTTGGCGCGAAGCTTGCTTTGCAAGGCGAGTGACAAAGCGGAATGTGGCGAAGCCCAAGCGAGGGTCGCATGAGCGAACCCGAAGCGCCGCGACAATTTTTAGTTATCTGCTGTGCCGCGCCCCGAAGTCTAATCGGCGACGCCAAGGACGGCGGAGACGATTACTAATAGCAATCTTAATCTTTGTTTTTAGTAAATTCGGCGATCATATCGCCGACTACTTTTCTTTCTTGATTAGAAAACTTTATTAGGTTTTGAATAATTTCTCTTAACCCTTTTGTAGTTTTAATTTGGCTCAGTAAGACTTTATCCTGATCTGCTTTAGAAACCAATTTATCTTCCTCTTCCGGAGAAAGGTATTTGATTGGAAGAACAGGAACCGAGTCATTTAAAAGCCAATTAAAATCTGGTTTATACTCTTCTTTGAGGATCGATAAAAAAGAATGCGAAGCAGATTCAACTCGTCCTTGAACAATTCCATTCAATCCGGTAGGTGTAAGTTTCAATTTTACAGCGGCTTCTTTCTGACTATCGCCTTTGGCTTCAATC
>NZ_NPEF01000562.1 GCF_002811955.1 Leptospira ellisii | reverse complement strand
GAATAACTTTGTCTTTTTAAAGAATCGATAAAATATTCAAAAAATCTAATATTTTTCGGAAAAATGACTGAAAAAAAGGCGACTCGATTCATCCGCTAGCTAGTACGTCCGTCTTTTTAGACCCGCTCGGCCTCGACGACATTTCGAGGGATCGCACGGAGCGCCGCGATCATTTCAACCGATCATATCTTTCCGACCGGAACCGCCGGATTACCGTAGCAAAGAGATCCGTCCGGCACGTCCTTCACGACGACCGAACCCGCGCCGACGATACAAATGGAACCGATTAGAATTCCCTCTCGTATCACCGTGCCCGCGCCGATATGCGTGTTCTCCCCCACGAAGACGTTCCCACAGAGGATGGCGCCGGGTGAAATATGACAATGCGAATCGATCCTACAATCGTGGTCGATCCGTGCGGAAGTATTCAAAATCACGTTTTCCCCGATTTTGGCCCCTGCCTGAACGATCGCCCCGGCAAAAATCTGACCGCCTTCTCGAATATCGGAATAACTTGAAAACAGGCTATTCTTATGCGCTATCGTACGAAAAGAATATCCTTTCGTTTTAAATTTTTCGAATATGATTTTCCTTTTCGCCCGGGTCCGATTCCGCCGATGAAATCCGGATTTAAGACGCGGATTCGACGATTTGCGGAGAC
>NZ_NPEF01000561.1 GCF_002811955.1 Leptospira ellisii | reverse complement strand
GAATTTTTCCTAACCCGGAACGGGAATCGAAGCGCAACCGGTCCCAATCCTTAGTTGACAGAAAACGGAAACAAGCACAAGCTTTGGAAAAAGAAGCTCAAAGATACCAAGCCGTATTGGGCAGCCTCTGATTCTAAAATCGACATTCTCGTCGAATAAAAAAGGCGTCTTTCAAAGACGCCTTTTTTATTGTATGTTTCCCGTTGGGCTTAATCTACGTTCGCGCCCCGAAGCGGATCCAAGCTCGCGTTCGTAAAAATTCCGAAATGCCGTCACTTCGGTTTCCGGTTCGGATCCGGATGGGGTTTCGGATTAGCGAAACAACTCAAAGACAAACCTTCCACCAAATAACAGACCGCATCGGGGGAGACACATTTGTGTCCGTCGTCGTAAACCTGTCCGTTGATGATCAATTCTATCTTTTGACAGACCATCTTTTCTTTGGGGGGAGTTTGTTCCGCATCCTGAGCCCAAAAGGAGGAAGCCGGAATTCCGAAAAGAATCGATGCCAATGCGGTTTTTACAAGGAAATGAGAAATACGTTTCATGATTTTTTATCCGCGCTCCGCGTTTTAAAATATTCGTTCTTGTTTCCGTTTTCTGTCAACTAAGGATTGGGACCGGTTGCGCTTCGATTCCCGTTCCGGGTTAGGAAAAATTC
>NZ_NPEF01000560.1 GCF_002811955.1 Leptospira ellisii | reverse complement strand
CGAAAGGCGATGATGGACCAAGCGCGTAACGTACGAAAGAGCGGTATGGGAAGATTGTATGGCCAGTTGGGAGCGATTGGAGAAGGTATCGGAGCGACGCTGAACGGAATCGGAGAGTTTGTCGGAGCGGGAGTTCAGGGGATCATCAATATCGTGAAATCAGCCGGAGAAGACGGTCTGAAGGCATACGGCAGCTACATGATCGGGGACTACAAAGGTGTGGAGAAATACGGTAAGAGCACGTTTCAAAAGGCAGACAAAGAAGCGGCGAAGAGCGAAAAACAGATGTCTCAGGCATTGGAGAAATCGGTTCAAGGTTTGATCTATGCGATGAGCGGTATCGTGGACATCGTGCTGCTTGGAGTTGAAATCGCGACGGATTCGGTTCTTAGCATTCTAACTTTGGGAAGCTTGAACAATCAGAATACGGGGTTAACAGGTAAATACAACGAAGGGAACTACGAACTTCAAAAGTTTAGAAACGGGAATCAATATCAGGAAAACCTAAACAAGTTAGGAACTCGCACAGGTGCGGAGATGCAGGAGAACGACGCCATCGTAGACTTCATGATCACGTCCGGGTTGGTAGTCGCGAGCTTTATTCCCGGTGCTGCTGCGATTACGGTGCCTGCTCTGATCGCGTACAAAGCGATGCGCGGAGCGTATGAAGGTGGAGC
>NZ_NPEF01000056.1:14417-19986 GCF_002811955.1 Leptospira ellisii | reverse complement strand
CAACTTATCTCAGAACGCGATTCTCGAAGCGGTCGCAAACCGCAATTCCATGGGAATGGATCAGGTGGACGGGGAAGTGATCCTAAAACGCGATCCTCTGCGGTTCGCGCTTTCCGCGATCCGCATCACGAGAAACCTGGAACGGATGGGCGATCAGATCGTAAACTGCGCCAAATGTTTTCGCAGAGGATTGATTCCGCAGAGATTTTTCTGCGACGAAGAGATTCTCAACAAACTTCTTTCGAGAGTGATCACCATCGTGGGAATGGCGGTCGAATCCTTGGTCGAGGAAAAAAACCGATTCTACGGAAGTGTTCATTCCGTGGAGGAGGAGATCAACAATCTCTGTCAATCCGCGTTCCTGAAATTCGTAATGGATCCTAGATTGGACAAAAATCAATTCGCGGACGTATATCGATTGATTCTCTGTTTGGAAAGGACCGGAGACTACGCGGTGAATATCGCGGAGGAATTGGTCCGTCTGAATACGGGAATGGATATCCGCCACGTTTCCGATCCCGTACAGGCGATCGCAAAAACGAGCTGATTCGATATTCTTCTGATTTATTATAAAAACCGCAAATTCTAAAAACCTATGATAATTCGATCGACATCAGGATATAACCTGATAAGTCTTCGGACAAAGGATCGTTTATACTTGCCGGGTGTGTTCTTTATCATCCCAAAACCAAGGTGCAGACATGAAAAAACACTTTCTACTTTCGGATGGAGATTTCGAGCGGTTTCGCCAAATCGAAATTTCGGGATATTCCGTTTTACTCTCCGAAGGAGAAACCGGTTCCGTAGGTAGACGGGCCGTAAAGACGTTTCCGAATCGGGAATCCTGTCTCAAAGGATTTGCGGACCTCGTTTCCGAAACCTTAAAACGCGGATATGAGGAATCCGAAATCGTCCCGGCGCTCAAACCCTTATCGGGCGATCCGGACTATTCGGAAACTTGGAAACGTGTACTCGGGGCTTCCGACCGCAAACAGGCGCTACGCGATCACTTTCGTTTTTTGACCGAAACCGAGGAATGCAAAACCCTCTGGGATCGGATTCTGGATACGATCACCGATGCAAAGATCGACGAAGAAGGCAGATTCGTTTTGACCCTGCCCTGGTCGCACGACGAGGAAACTCCCGTACATCTCGTCTGGAGTCCTCCTTTTCTGGGAAGAATTCATTCCGCCGTCCCGCATTCCATGGGCCGTTTCGTATCGGTTTTCAACGGAATGGAAATCATACACGACGACAACGATTATCCGACATTCGCGATCCGAGGCGTCGGATCGCCCGACGATTCCAACAAATCGGCGCGTGTTCTGGACGACTACGGTTGGGAAGAGGACATTTTGGAGGAAGGGGAAAGCTGGTGGATCCGACCTCTGGAAGTCGTAGGAAAGGATTTCTCGGACGTCCGATCCTTCGGAACGTATGACGACAGTCAAAACTGGTTCGTATATCATCCTTTCATCAAAAACAAATACGGAGAAGCGGCCATCACCTGCGTGGAACACGGAACCTGCGACCTGGAAACTCCCGAAATCCGATACGGCTTGGGCGGATTTTTACTACGGGAAATCTGCGGTTGGATACGCGACATCCGTCCGGAATCCGACGCCGCTTCGTGGTCGGACGGCGGCCCCGTTTTCGACGCGGCGTTTCAGGAATACGTCGCACATCGGGCCGTGGAACTGTCGGAGGACGAACCCGAAATCGCCAAACGTCTGTTAGAGTATAACTGGCGTTCTCTGGCCCGGTATGTACACGCGACGATCCTCAAATGGGTTCTTTTTTTGACGCAGGAGGATGCGGTCAACGACGACATTCTCGTGATCGACTCTTACTGGGACGACGCGGGAGAAGTCCTATTCTTGGGATTCGATTGGCACGCGGGAAACGATTACGAGGAAGCGGTTTCGGAAGGGGCCAATTTCATCGAATACATCCTGGATTTCACTCCGTTTTACGCGGAAATATTAGGAAATTTGAATCCTGCAGAACTCCAAGGCGGCGAGGTTCTGGATATCCTGGGCGACAACTACCGGATCGTCCGCGATATTCTCGCGTATCTATCGATTCAAAATGCGATCTCGATCATGGGCGGAAAGGAATTCGAATCCGTACCGAAAAACGAAAGCGGCGTTTATTTCGCGTATTCACACTACCACGACGAGGAGGCGGAAGTCGCGTTTCACACCTCCAAAGGAAAGGAGGATTCCTTTTTTAAAAAATTCTTTCCGAACGAAAAGGACGGGAAGGAAAAACGGGAAACCTCGGAAGAGGAGCAGGAGCTGATCGACGACGTCACCGGCGACGTGATGGAGGATTATCCCTGGGTTTGGAAAACCACGATGGAACAATCCGTAGACCGGCTCGACCGTAATTTCGCCGAATACCAGGATCGTTACAAACGGGAATTCCAACGCGTTCTGGAATATAAGGAAAAGGTTTCCGACGAAAATTCGAAACGCTCCCTGGACGATCTGGCGATGCAGATATCTTCCATGGCCTTAAACCGTTTTTTACAATCGAACAAACCCGCGCTCGCTCGTTGGGTTTTGGAATGTTATTACGAACTGTTTCCGAAACTGAGCGTCAATCGGAACTCGATCGTAAAAGGCAACGTGACCGGAAACTCGTACAACACAGCCGAATACTTCGCGGGGGACATCATCGTTTATATCGCGAAATACAGCGGAGGAAAATTTCTTCCGTTGGTGGAGAATCTTTTACCTTCCGAAATTCGGGACGGACGCCTGGCCTTCAACCTGGCCTGTCTCAATTCCCTGGAAAAAAACAAGGAAAACACGATCCGTTATACGAAACTGGCCCTCAGCCTGGGCAAACCCAAAACGGATTTTAAGGACAGCGATTTCGATCACTTCCGGGACGATCCGGAATTTCACGCGTTAGTCGCCCTTCATTAAAAAGCGGGAACGCTCCCGCCTATCGCGCTTCCGTTTAACGGCCTTAATCCTTGGGATTGACCACGATCGGAAGATTGTTCTTATCCTGCGGAACGAAGATCATCTTCGAGTTCGGACTTTCAAACGCCTTATACTGCAGATATTTCGTCGTAAGCCGATCGTTGATGATCGTCTGGGATTTCGCCTGCGCTTCCGCACGGATCAATTGCGCCTCGGCGTCCGCTTTCGCCTTACGTTTCGCGATTTCGATATTCTTTTCGGCGATTTCCAATTCGTATTTCTGCTGCTCCAATTCCTGTTGTTTGGTCAACTTCGCTTCGATCGCGTGCAGCATATTGGGGGAATATTCGACGTCGTCGAGAATCACGTCGAATACTTCGATGTGTTTTCCCCTCGTCCGTTCGGTTACCGCGGATTTGATGTCCTTCGCAAGGACCGCGCTGTTCTTGGATATCTGAATCATCTGATGATGCGAGACCACGTTCCGGATCGAGGCACGAAACTCCGGCTGTACTATACTTTTATAATATTCGGGACCGACTTCGACGTGAAGCTGGAATATCTCGTCGCGGACCGGCCGCATGATGATCACGGCCTGGACGTCGATTTTGAGGTCGTCGTTGGTGAGAACGTCCACCTTTTCCTTGTACGAATTCCACTGGGTCGAGTACGTATAGATGTCGTTCCAAGGTAAAAGCCAGTAGAATCCGTTCAACACCGGATCCTTACTCAAACCCACGTCGGTGATTCCGAACGGTTTCCAAAAAAGCCCTATCTCTCCGGGACGAACGGTGGCGCCGCAGTTCAGGGTTCCGAACAAAAGGAGAACGACGAAGAATTTTTTCCTATTCATAAACTTTTATATTCCTTTTTTATTTAGTTACTGCCTTCGAATTCTATCGTAAAACGCCGGATGAGTTTCGGATCCACGTATTTTGCGCTGGCGTAAAAATCCTTTTTATGACCCGCAGGAAGTCCTTGCACCGCGAAACGGCAGGATTCGAGAAGTATGTCGTCCTTATCGTAGAAATTCATCGTAAAGAACGCTTCCGCGAGATCGTTCCCCGAAAGGTTTTCGATCTGCCCGTTGATCTCCAGATACGTAAATTGATCTTGAACGCCTACGTTGTAGTAGCTGTATTTTCCGTCGCCCGTGACGTCCCCGTTCGGTTTGGCAAAAAGCAGAACGGAAAACAGGATCGGAATTAGGATCGTTGCTTTTTTCGACATAAGTTTAAAGTCCTTTAAACGTTCGAATCGAATCGTTTCCGCTTCTTCGTATTAAAAACCCGATCTAAGAAAAAGTGTATCATCGATTTCTGAATCCAAAAATCCATTTCGCAGGAATTTCCTTTTTTCGGAAGGTTGAATCGATCCGAAACAGGTCCGACGAGGGACGGATCTTGAAACGGGAAATTCCGTCCGCTTATTTAGACCCGAACGAGACGAATTCTATCCGGTTTCCGGAACTTCGTCCAGATAACTTTTCAGCTCTTCCTTAAGTCCGGGAGGAAGCTGAAGACCGGAACTTTCGATCCGTTCGTTGTATTTGTTAAACGAAAACCTATGCCGGGAAGTCCTGAGATAATCCTCCAAAGCCTCCGAACCCCAATCCAAAATGTCCTGTATAAATTCCTCGTTTTCCTCGAGCTTCTCACAATAAGGAATGAACAACGGACGATTGACGGGTCTTCCGATGGTCCGATAAAACATCAGACGTTTGAGCAGATCGCTTTCGTTGAGATTTTCCTTTTTATCCATGGCCTTTTCGACCATACGCAGATTGATGCAGTCCAGAAATTCGACCTTGAGATTTTCGTCGTTCAGACGTTTACGAAGGGAGGTTTTGATCTCTTCGGTTTCGTAGAGAAAGTTCGGACAGTATTCGGGACATTCCACCTCTTTATGAAGATCGCAGAAATGCAGAAGAATACAATCGATATCGGAGACGGTTTCCACGATTCCGAAATTGATCGATCCGAGGATCTCGACTCCGGTGTGGAATCCCTTCTCCTCCAATTCCTTCAACGCGATGCGGAAAGCCTGCATCCGTTTTAACGCTTCCTTGGTATCGTAGTTGCGGTATTTGTTCTTAAGCGCGATGTATTTCTCTACTAATTTCGTCATCCGGTGATGTTCCTGAGATACAGGTTCATACCCCTAAGTACGACTTCCGGAATTTCGTGTCCACCCGGAAACGCGATCATCTCTCCGTTCCATCCCGCTTCGATTAACAATTGTTCGAGTTTTTTCGCGGCGGGATATCCGAGAACGGGATCCATTCTTCCGTGGCTTTGAAAGAACTTATAACCTTTTTTCCTTTCGGCCAGACGTTTCCAATCCGTTTCGCTGATCAAAGTTCCGGAAAGGATCAACAATCCCGCCGGGGAAATTTCGGAATGAAGCGCGATGTCAGTCGCGAGCATCGCGCCCTGACTGAAACCGCCGAGTATGATCCTCTCCATCGGAACTCCCAAAGTCCGGATCATCTCCTGCGCTTGTTCCCTTGCGCTTTCCAAACCCGCGGGATAACGATCGGCGAAATCTCGGTAACCACCGGTCGTCATCGCCTTTTGAAGAACCTCCATGTCTATGGGAAACCAAGCCCTTCCGTTATAACCCGGCATGACGGGAAT
>NZ_NPEF01000056.1:0-14352 GCF_002811955.1 Leptospira ellisii | reverse complement strand
AATCCAATTGGTTCCTTCCGGCAGATCCAGATACGCGCTCAAAGGCGAAAGGTCGTACGCGTTCGCTCCGTATCCGTGAAACAAAATCACCGTATACGCTTCGGGGTTTCCCGGAAGATAAACGGCTTCGACGGGACCGATCGATTCCAAGGGACGGTTGTAAGAGGACTGCATGTTTAAATTCTCCAAAAACGGAATGAAAGAACGTTCATCTAACAAGGATATAGTTTCGATTTAGAAAGGCAAAGGAAATTCGGAAGAAAGTTTTTACTTGGCAATTCCATTTCCATCCCGGAAATGGAAAGCCAATCAGAATCTCGATACGAGGGAAATCATGTCTAAACAATTCGAAGGGAAAGTGGCACTCGTTACCGGAGCGGCATCTCCTCGCGGCCTCGGAAGAGCGATCGCAAATACGATCGCCAAAGAGGGAGGCGACATAGTAGTCGTCGATTTAAACAAGGAACAGATCGAACAAGCCGCGACCGATATCGCCAAAGAATTCGGCGTAAGAACGTTGGGAATTCCCTGCAACGTCACCAAACCGGACGACTGCGACGCGGTGATCGCGGGAGTGAAGGATAAGTTCGGAAAACTCGACTTTCTCGTGAACAACGCGGGAGTACTCAAGGACAATCTTTTTATGAGAATGTCGGAGCAGGAGTTCGACTTCGTGGTGGACGTAAACCTGAAGGGCGTTTTTTTGATGACCAAATACGCTTCCAAACTTCTTCTCAAGGCGGAATCCGGAAGAATCGTGAACATCTCCTCCGTCTCGGGACTTACGGGACAACCCGGTCAAGCCAACTATTCCTCCTCCAAAGCGGGCGTGATCGCGCTTACGAAAGTGGCGGCGAGGGAATTCGCGGGGAGAAACGTTCTCGTAAACGCGGTTTGTCCGGGTTACGTTCAAACCGACATGACCTCCTCTCTTCCGGAGGAAGTGCAGAAGAAATTGACCGACCCGATGTTTATCCCTTTACGGAGACCCGGAACGCAGCAGGAGATCGCGAATGCCGTGAAGTTTTTCCTGAGCGATCAATCCAATTACATCACCGGAACCTATCTGAGAGTCGACGGCGGAGCCGCCATCGGAATGTAAGGTTTCAACGCGGAGGGAAGAATTCGTTTCGATCTCCGCTTCACAAGACTCGGCCCGTCTTTACGGCCGAGTCGTCTTATACCGGCGATTTTCTTTTGTAGGAAATTCTTTACGAACGTAATCGAACGAACCGAACACGGGAATTAACGACTGTTAGACGGTTAAGACTTCATTCCGGAAACTCCGGTTACGATTCCTCCGTACCAACGGAAGAATCTCGACTTCGGAAACACGGAACGATAGAGCGTCTCTTCCGAAAAAATGCTACCGAAGTCGGAAATCGAATCCGCCAAATATTTTCTCTTCACGAAGGGATACGAAAACAATCTCGCCATCAGAGGAAGAAAAAACGAAAAATAGAATTTCCAGAATACGGAAACGAAACCGGACGGTTTGGACAACTCCATAAAGACGAAGGTCCCGGACGGTTTTAAAATCCTATACACTTCCGAAATCAGAAGAACCCTTTGTTCGGGTTGTAGGGTTTTGAGTCCGAAACTACAGCTCACGAAATCGCAGTGATCGGAAGGAACGGAGGAGGACAAAGCGTTTTCAGTAAAGTAAAAAACGTCCTCTTCTCCGAAACGATTTCGCGCGACCCGGATCATTCCTTCGGAAACGTCCACGCCGATGATTCTTTTGCAACGAAAATCCTTTTTTAGAATTCCTATATTGTTTCCGTTTCCGCACATCAGATCGCATACGATTCCGTCGTTCGAAGGATTCAAAACCCTCAAAAACCGTTTCCTGGTTCGATTGGCCAATCCGAAGGTAAAAAATTCCATCAGATGGTAACTTTTCGAAAACAGGTCGAAAAACCTTCTCTGATTCTCGAAGTTGCCCGACAATATCATATTTTTATTTTATTATAATACGAACCCGATTTTTAGAACGACCGATGCCGTTTCGATTCGAGCTTTTCTTTGACCTTATTCAGGACGTGAAGATGCATTTCGTCCATCAGATAATTCTCCCATAACTCCCAATAGAATTTCGGTCCTAGATTGTTCACGTATTTCGTCGCGGCCACGAGTTTCGTTTTGCTTCCGGAAATTTCCACCAATCGGAACTCGCCGGACTTGGCCCAAATTTTGCCTCGGATATGTTTTGGCTCCACTTCTCCGTAAAGGGACGTCTCCTTCATGGTGATCTGGGGTTCCGGAAAGGAGAATGATATATTCTCCCCGTTCACGAAGGAATCGATTTCGGCGGAAGCGGACCCGTTTGTATAATCGCAATCCAATATTCTTTTATGATTATATTCAGTAATCTTCATAGAAAGAGGGTAGGAAACCCCGTTGCGGAGGAAGAAATTATCGGCCTCTCCGAACTCGAACGGGGCGACGAGTCCGTCCCAGATTTCCTTTTTGGAAGCTCCGATTTCGACCGATGTCCGGACCTCGTGCAAATCCGGTTCCCGGTCGCCGTAGTCGTAAAGATACGCGGAAACGTTGAAGAATAAAACCGTCAACAACAGCAGATATTTGGAAAAAGCCGCCCGAAAGATCACGGAACCGAATAAGGTTCCCGTAAAGAGCAGGACGTAAACGATGGGCAGCCCCATAAAAACGCAGATCAATCCTTCCTTTGCGTAAACCAAAAACACGAGAATCAAAACGAACGTAAGTATGAGCGTGATTTTGAAAACGTAACCGAAAGTCCGCGCAACGCCTTTCGTAAAAATGGAAATGAGAAATCCGCTCAAGGCTCCCAATGAGAACGGATACGCGATAAAAAGAACGAAGCCATATTCTCCATTTAAGGCCCAAAACGGAGCGGAAATCAGGAACGCGAGAAGCGCACTCGAGATCACAGAAGCCGTGGCGATTTTTGCCGCTTTAGAAATTCGATTTTCCGATTTCATATGAATCCTCCTGAACCGTCCGGGTTTTGAAAAACGCAAAACTCGCCTATGTCTAAAACCGGATTTTAACGGGATATCGACTTCCATCAATAATATTTTTGAACATGTTCAAAAATATTATTCTTTCAACGCGATTTTTCTTTGATTCCTTCGTTAAAAACCGGCCGAATCCGATTCTAAAATCGAGAAGAACAGCCGCGCAACCAAAGTTGCGAAAAACGCTTTCCTAAGAAGCGATTCTTCATAAAGTGTTCCCAATCTTGAAACATTACGTCTTTATAATTCTTTTTTTATTCATCCTTTCAAAAAATTCTTATTCCGAAGCACTCTGCGTCGGCGCGCGGTGTTCCGACATTCCTCCCGAGGTCGTTTTCGGAGCCAATCTGATCGACCCGGCCCTCGACGCGGTTTACACAAAGGAGTTCCTACTTTCCATGGCGGAGGCGGCCGTTTTACAGAACGTCAGTTCCTCACTTATGGGAGCGTCTCGGATAAACCGGGTAAGGATCGGCGCAGGATATTCGGTAGCGAGAACCAACCTCAGTCCCAGGAACTATTTCTTCGAAAACTCGGAATTGCGGGAACTCCCCAATCAAGGAATAGCGGCCTCCCCTTCCGTCGTCGTCGGGGCGAATTTGGGAAGTTTTTTCACCGGACCGAGTCCCTATCTTTCCAAGTTGAATCTTCACTTTCACTATTTTCCCTACGACCTTTCCGAACAGAACGTTCCCTTTTTGAAATTGAGAAAGACGGATCTCAACGGAAAGGTGACGAACCTCGGTTTGAATCTGCGTTATTTTCCCTTTTACGAAGGAAATACGACGGCGGGGGAAAACTCCTCGGGTTTTTCCGTCGGATTGGGTCTGTTCCAATCCGCACAAACGATCTCCCTTCATTCCTACGATCGCAGACCGACGAACGTAAACCTATCCGGACAAAGAAGAAAATGGATCGGCGTCAACGATCTAACATATAATTCTAATATATATTCCGCGACTCTCGACGTCCGTTACGGAAAAACGATCGGGTTTTTCACCGCGTACGCAGGGCTTGGGGCCATGTTCAACCAGGGAACCGTGGACATCCGGGTGGAACGGAACGTGGCGCTTTCTTCGGCCGAAGACAAAGAGGATTTCGTCACGGATCCAACGCTGGCGTTTTTGGATCTTAAGCGGAATCTTTTCGTCAGTCATAAAAATTGGTACGCAACGATCGGAATGGAATTCGCCTTCGGCGACGCGAGTCTCATTCTTGAATACCTCAAAAATAAGAATTCGGAATCGGTCAGCGCGGGCGCAGTCTATCGTTTTTAGGAATTTTCATCCCGATTCGTATCCCGGGTTTCCTACGTAAAAACGGGAAAATTCGATTTAAAAAAGAGATGCGTATCCGCGAGGCGCCATCGATCCTTTCTTTATGGATTCCGAAGGTAAAACGACGGCCCGACGTTCGGATTCGACGATCTTTTATCCGGAGGACCGAAGATGTCCGAAACTACATTCCATATTTTGAAAGGAATAAAATGCGATTCCTGCGGATTTCAAACGACGGAATCTCCCGTCGGGTGTACTAACTGCGGTAATTCCGAAGTTTCCGAAACCGCATTTTCCGGAAACGGGAAAATTTTCACCTACACTGTGGTTCACGTAGGATTCGGTCCTCTCGCCGAACGGACGCCTTACGTTCTTGCGGTCGTAGAACTCGAGGAAGGAATCAGAACGATGGGAATCTTAGAAGGGGAAATTGCGGGAACTCCCGTAACCGAATCGGTGAAGATCGGCTTAAACGTGAAATTCCGAAACGAAGAACCGGGTATCGGCTTTATCTTTATCCCCGTTTGATTTTTATCCTCGTCGGACTTGAGAAAAATCAAGTCCCGTGACATTTGTCTGACAAAAAAATCCTATCTTGAAATCGGATCGCCCGATAAGCTGGCCGCATATATAGAGGTGATTTTCGATGAACTCCAAAAATATCATTCTTTCCATCGTGATCGCTCTTACCTCCTTGGTTCTTTTTTTGAACTGCGGAGATAAGTCCGAAAAACCGGCTGAAACCACCGCCGCTCCTGCGGCCGCTGAAACGGCTTCCGCTCTCAGCCCCGAACTACAAAAAGGACAGGAAATTTTTCTGCAGAACTGCTCTTCCTGTCACGGTGAAAAAGGAGCCGGAGACGGCGCCGCTGCCGCGAGTTTGAATCCGAAACCTCGGAATTACAAAGCTCCCGCGTCTCAGTGGAAAAACGGAAATTCCGAAGCAGGCGTTCTCAAAACCCTGAACAACGGAATTCCCAACAGCCCGATGGTCGCTTACAAATTCTTAGGCGACGAGAATCTGAAACTGCTCGCGAAATACGTAGTTCACCTTTCTCAAAACTAAGAGTTGTCGGAAGGTCGGAGAACGTTTTGTTTTCCGACCTCCGCATTTTCGACTGGCATTTTTAACCCTCCGACAGGATCTTAATCTCGTGACCTCGAACCAATCCCTTCCCTGCGGTGAAGACTGCGGAATCAGTAGAACTTCTCCGAACGCGCGAGAAGAAAAAACGTATTCAAAATTCGCGATCTTTCTAATCCTTTTCGGAATTTCTTCCAAGCCGAAATCGGTCAAATTCTACTGCAAAAAATGCGGAAGACAATTTGACCAGTTGTCTCCGACCGAACTCGGAAATTATACGTAATTCGATTGACTTTAATGGAATTTGGCTGTTTTTAGTTGAAAGATTCGATTATGTCCGACGATTTCAAAATTTTCGTAGATCTCTCCGTTTCCGTACCGATCATTCACATCGAAGGAGAAATCACATCCGAAGCAGACGACGAAATCGTGGGAAAATACGAATCGATTCCTCAGGAAAAGAGAAGTAGAGTGATCCTAAACTTTCAGGGGACATCCTACATCAATTCAGCAGGAATCGCGACTTTGATCAGTTTGATCACGAGAGCTTCGGAGACCAAAGGCAAAATAGAATTCGCCGGTTTAAACGAACATTTCCGCAAAGTGATGGACATCGTAGGATTGACGGACTTCGTTTTGATCCACAATTCCCTGCAGGAAGCCCTTAAGTAATCCACTTCCGTTTTTTAAAATCTTCGACCACAAGTTCCAAGTCTTCCGGCGTGTCCACCGACAAACCCGCCTCCTTCGCCGTATAAACCCCGATTCCGTAACCCGCTTCCACGGCCCGCAGCTGTTCGAGGGATTCGGATTCCTCCAAAATACTTTTCGGAAGGGAATTGTATCGCAGAAGAAAATCGCGGTCATACGCGTAAATCCCCAAATGCCTGCGGAGTGGAACAGCGGTCTTAAACTGACTCGGAATCAAGGAACGCGAAAAATAAATCGCCTTGCCGTTTCGATCCACGATCACCTTCACACGGTTGGGATCGAGTCCGTGAGACGGATCCGAAATGGGAACGGCGGCCGTACTCATCGCCCACTCGGGATGCGCCGCCTTCAGACCGGCGACACCGTCGATCAGCTCGGGTTCTATTCCGGGTTCGTCGCCTTGTATGTTTACAATTATTGAATATTCGGAAAATTGATCGGCCACTTCTATGATGCGGTCGGTTCCGGAAGGATGATCGACTCTCGTCATCACGCTTTTCCCTCCGAAACGCAGAACCTCGCCGTGGATCCGGTCGTCGTCCGTCGCCACGACTAACTCCGATAAGGCGGAAGACCGGGACGCGTTCCGATACGTCCACTCTATCATCGTCCTGTCGCCGATCTTCGCCAGGGGTTTTCCGGGAAAACGGGAACTCGCGTACCTCGCCGGAATGACTCCGAGAATTTTTCCCATCAGTTTACGATGAACTCTGTAAAGTAAACCTCTTGGATCTTCCCTTCGGTGAGAATATGGTTCACCTGCGCCTTGATTTCCTCGCGCAAATCCAGCTGATCCTCGATGTTGATCAGTTCGTCTTTGGATTTTCTTCCCACGATGAGGTTGATCAAGTCGCGCATCTGCGCGTTTCTTTCCGCGAGTTCCGCGGATAAGGTCTGATCCTCTTTCGCGATCCCGAACGCGAGTTTCATCTTTACGAAGTGCGCCTCTCCCTTATCCGAAGTGTTGATCCGGAATTCCTCGGTGAAATTGTAGTTCGCCAAAGGAGGAGGAGGTTTCACCAAGGCGACGTTCTTCATCTGCTTGAACGTGCTCGTCGCCGTCTGTTTGGCGACCACCATCGCGATGATCGCGACGATGATGATTCCGAAGATGGCCCCCGCAACGTAGAGAAGCCATTTGATAATGGGAGATGTGCCTCCGCCGCCTTCGGCGGCGGGTAGCCCGCCTTCTTCCTCGTCTATTTCCGCATCACCCATCGTTCTGCCTCCTGAATTTTGACGTTAGTTGCTCTTCCGATCACTCTTTGCCGGGTACACTCGACTCTGAGCCGGGAATTTTCGTTTTGGGAAGTCCGAAGTTGGTTTCGTAAGGACTTCTTTTGGTAGACTTATCTGTCATGATTACGATATCGATTCTTCGATTGTAGGCTTTAGCCTCTGGTGTTCCGGAATATTCCACGACCAAAGGCCGGAACGCTCCGAAACTCACCGCCTGAAACCAGGAAGGATCCAACTTCTCCGCGTTGATGATGTAATCCGTGGAGTTGATCGCTCTCGCTCCGGCCAGATCCCAGTTGTTGATGTAGGCGCGCTCTTCCTTTCCCGGAGCCACTCCCGGGTTGACCGCGTCCGCGTCGCAATGCCCTTCCACCCGCACGAAACGATCCAGTTCCTTGATGAGCGAACTCGCCTTTTTTAATGCGACCTTGATCGAATCCGTCAGGATCGCCGATCCCGGATTGAAATAATCCGCGCTGACGAGGGAGATGATCAGCCCCCTTTCGTCCTCGGTGATCTTGACCTTTCCCGCTTCCACTTCGGGTTTAAAAAGTTCGGTCGCGAGTTTTTTCGACTTGGACAAAGCCTTTCCCGTCGTCTGGGAAGGAAGACTTTCTATGTTCATCCCCATCTCTTCGAGCCTTCCCTTGGAGAGGGTTTGTCCTCCGTCGAAAAATCCAGTCGTGGTTTTAAACGCGGAAAGGATGATCTGCATCTCGATCGCGTTCGTCTTCCCCGTGGTGTAGAGCATGATAAAAAAGCAAAGCAGCAGGGTCACCATGTCCCCGTAGGTAAGCATATACTCGGGAATATTCTGGATACATTCGGGACATTTTGCTTTTGCCATGATAAAAAACCGATCTTATTATTCGCTGTCGTCTTTGAGTACGTCCCTTTCCGAAGGAGGAAGAAACGAGGACAACTTGTCCTTCACGATCCGAGGATTGTCCCCGGATTGAATCGAAAGGGTTCCTTCGATCATGATCTGTTTGATGGTAAGTTCGTCTTCGGACTTGCGCATCAGTTTTTTCATCACGGGAATCGCGAACATGTTCGCGCCCATTGATCCGTAAAGCGTGGTGATCAAGGCCGCGGCCATCCCCGTTCCGATCGCGGAAGGGTCTCCGGAACCGAGGTTTTTCAACATCTGAACGAGTCCGATCAGGGTTCCGATCATCCCGAAGGCCGGGGCCAAGGCGCCCCAGTTTTCCCACCAGGCTTTTCCGTTGTTGTGACGTGAGGCGATGTTTCCCATCTCCGTTTCCATGATGTTCCGTACAAGTTCGGGGTCCGTTCCGTCCACGACGAGCGTGATTCCCTTCCGGAGAAATTCGTCGGGAAGTTCGTTCACGTCGTCTTCGAGCGCGAGAAGACCTTCCCTTCTCGCCTTCTCGGAAAAGGAGACTAACGTTTTGATGAGTTCGATAAGATCCGCCTTTTCGGTTCTGAAAACCTTCTGCGTGACCTTTCCCACGGCGAGAGTGGATTCCCAAGGAACCGCCATGATCGTACCGGCGGTCGCTCCTCCGAACGTAATGATGACCGAAGGAATATCAAAAATGTCCAATGGGCTTAAACCTGCCGAGATGATCCCGAAGATCATCAGGACGATCGCCGAACCTAAACCGACTATTGTTCCAAAATCCATGTTGTTCTATTCCATCCTTTTGAACTGATCCGGAGCAGATCCCAAAGGAAATACGAGAATCCGTTTTTTATATTCCAATATTTTATCGATCACTTCGGGAACGGATTCCTTCACCACGTATTTTCTGTCGTTCGACAAGGTGATGGTCGTATCGGGATTCGCTTCGAGGCTCTCTATATGAGAGGCGTTGAGAACGAATTCGTCTCCTTTCAACCTGTGAAGTAAAATCAAACGACTATCCCTTTTTCCTTGGAGTTCCGATTCTATTTTCGACCTGCTTGCGGATTTCGATAATGAATTTTTCCTCGGTAAAGCGGCTTATATTCTTTTGAAACTCGGAGGTTTTCCAGGAGATTCCTTCGCAACGTTCGATCGCTTCGTTTAACGATTCCGCGGTTTGTTCGGCGAAAAAAAGTCCGGTTTTACCGGGAACCACCGTTTCCAAAGCCCCGCCCTTTCCGAACGCGATCACGGGAGTGGAATACGCCTGCGCTTCCACCGGCGCGATCCCGAAGTCCTCCATTCCCGGAAAAAGGAACGCTTTCGCCTTTTTATAATATTCCAAAACCTCTTCCCGTTTCAGATTGGGGATGAGTTCCACGTTTTTGGGAAGATCGGAAGCGATCTTTTTGAATTCCTGTCCTCCGCCGATGAGGACCAGTTTTTTGCCGTTTTTGCGGAAGGCTTCGACCGCGAGATCGATCCGTTTGTATGGAGCGAAGGCGGAAACGATGAGATAAAAATCGTCTTTGGTTTCGGAGACGACCTTCCATTTTTCGGGAAGACAAGGGGGAAAGATCACCTTCGCTTCTCTACGGTAGAATTTCCGGATTCTCCTCGCAACGAATTCCGAATTGGACCAGAACGAATCCACGCGCGCTGCGGAAGCTGCGTCCCAAGTCCGCAGATAATTGGAAATCGCCTGAAACGCGAGAAACTTCAAACCTTTGCGCGCCGGAAAATAATCGTAGTATAAATCCCAAACGTAACGCATCGGAGAATGTACATAACTGAAATGAACCGCGTCCGGATCGGTGATCACGCCTTTGGCCACGCAGTGAGAGGACGAAATCACGAGATCGTATCCTTTGAGATCCAAGGATTCGATCGCCGTCGGAAACAAGGGAAGATACCAGCGATATTTGGAAGTCTTAAACGGAAGTCGATCGGTGAACGCGGTGACGATCTTTCTTTGTTCTATGCGTGCGTTTAGTTTTCCGGGAGTGTAAAATAGCGTAAAAAGATCGGCGGAAGGATAGATTTTTAAGAGGGCGTCGAGGACGAGTTCTCCCCCGCGCATTCCGTTCAGCCAGTCGTGTATGATCGCAACTTTCATACCGGAAATATCGGCAGAATTACGCGCTTTCCGCCCGGTTTTCGGAAAATGTAGGAACTCTAACAGAGCGCGACGTTACACGGAAAATGTAGGAACTCTAACAGAGCGCGACGTTACACGGAAAATGTAGGAACTCTAACAGAGCGCGACGTTACACGGAAAATGTAGGAACTCTAACAGAGCGCGACGTTACACGGAAAATGTAGGAACTCTAACGGAGCGCGACGTTACACGGAAAATGTAGGAACTCCCCGAATCAAACGAGATTCCTTCTTAGGACGGGTCGTCCGGCGCCCTTCACGAAAAAGAACCGTCCTCGGAAAACGATCCGGTCCGAAAAGGATTAGAAATTCATAACTTACCGAAATAATAATCGTTGGAAACGCTTCCGATCAAAGTCGTTCGTCGATACATATTGATCGTAAACGGGGTCGGCGCCGAACGTTCCAGTTTCCGATAACCTTCCGCATAACGCCGAGCGTCGTTCCCGAAAATTCTCGCGTCGGTTAAAAGTTCCATCACGTTGTCGTAGGTTTCCGGAGAATGAATCATCTGGGGAATGGTTCCCCGTCTCGATTTGAGTTTTTCCGAAATTTCATAAAGATTGTTAAATGAAACGCGGATATCCTCCCGGTTTTCCCGGATCACTCCCGTGGAGGCCGCGAAAAAATCCTCGAAATAATCCGCCGAAGGGAGAAAATCCGGAGGTCTTTGTTCCTCCTCCAAATACGTCGGTTGAAAAAAAGTCGTATCCTCTTTTTCGGAAGAACCCGGATCGATGTCGATCGTCCGTCCGGAAAGAATCGTGTTGGTCTGAAAGGTGATCTTATAGTTGTCCCAGAGCGTGATCGGTTCCTTCAGCCGTATGACGATTTCGATCGCTTTGGTTTGATCTTTTTTAAGAAAACGTTGATCGCCGACCTCTTCGATCGGAACAACGTCGATACTTCGGACGATTCCGCGTTCCACTCCCAAAATTCTCACCGGAGCCCCGGGATGAATTCCCTCCAAACGAGGATAATAGATTTTCATCGTATAGGGGTAGTCGTCTTTGGTCCCCGCCTTTTCGATGATGGAGATATACATTCCCAAGGCGAAGGACAAAAAGAAAATTACTCCGGTAAGGACTGCCGTATGTCGCGTTAGATTCATGAGCGATTACTTTTTATAATATTAAGATCGGAGTTTAGAATCCGGTTGTTCCGGTTGGAATTTCTTTTTTTCAATTTATCATACGAGTCGGAATTTTAACATCCGAAAAACGATTCGAAAGTCTTTGTGAAAAATGGCTGCTGGGGGACTTTGCCAAAACCCGAGGAGAATTCCCGAAAATCCCCCTTAGATGTGGGAACTCCCCCGTTCCAAGAAAATGATCGCACAATTTGCTGTAGACCGCATTTTACGGGAACTCCCTCCAACCACATCCGAATTTGACCCAGCTCCACCTCCCGAATTCTAAAATGTGGGAACTCTCACAATTCCCGCGCTTTTCGAAAAGGTAAGAGTTCCCACACCAAAAAACAAGGTGTACACTACGATCCGATTCCCGATACTGGAACTGAAGAAGAAATTTCCCGACAGAAATTACGATGAGACATAATCTGATTGACTTTCTACGAGAATTGATACAGAAAAGGAGAAACATTCTCCTTTTGGCTCTTTTGGTCTGTATTTTGGGCCTGGGAGCGGTTCTCGGAATTCGATTCCAAGGAATTCCCCGGGAATTGAATAAGTTAATCATTACGGGGCATGAAAAACTTAAGACGGAAGAAATCGTAAGGATGCTCGAAATTCAACCCGGAACCTCCTTTGATACCTTGGATCTGGACCTTCTGGAAAAAAAACTTTCCAGACATCCCCGAGTCGCTTCCGTTCGCATCACCAAAAAGTCGGAAGATCAACTTCTCATCGAACTGACCGAACGTAAGTCCTCCTACATCGTAAATTCCGAAGGTCATCTTTATGAAATCGACTCCGATCTCCACGTCCTCTCCAAAGACGACGTTCGAGAAAAGGACCTTTGCATTTTATCGGGGAATTTCCCGATCAAAAACGGCACAATCCAGGACGCCAGCTTCCGCGATCTTTACACATCCGTGGAACAAGCATTTCGCATGTATCCCGCTCTCAAACCGAGGATTTCGGAGGTCCTCCTACAGGAAGACGGAGAAATCTTCTTCTTCGCCGACGAACCCGTTCCGTTAAGAATCCAGGTCGGAACCCTTCTTCACAAGGATCAGATCCGCAAACTCTACGCGGTTTTGGCTTATTTCGAAAAGGATAAAATTCGATCCGAGTTGGTGGATATTCGAGGAGAAGACGCGGTCTATCATTGATATGTCGGAACCCAGAGACAGAATCATCGCCGCACTCGACCTCGGGACCTCTTTGACGAAAGTGGTCGTGGCCCGCCCCGTCTCCGAATACGAAGTTGAAATCATCGGCACCGGAGCCTATCCTTCTTCCGGAGTCAAAAACGGATCCATCATCAATATAGAATCCACGACCCGTTCCATCATAGAAGCGGTGAGCGAAGCGGAACTCATGTCCGGTCAGGAAATTTCAAGCGTCGCGGTGAACATAACCGGAAAAACGGTAAGAGCGGACAACTCGAAAGGGGTGGTGGCGATTACGAACCGTGATCGAACCGTCGCAGAACCGGACGTAGTCCGCGTGATCGAAGCGGCGCAGGCGATCCGTGTTCCCGCGGATCAACAGATTCTCCACGTCCTATCCAAGGAATTTTCCGTGGACGATCAAACCAGCATCCGCGATCCGATCGGAATGACCGGAGTCCGTCTCGAGGCGGAAGTACACATCGTGACCGCGGGTATAACAGCGATTCATAATTTAGAAAAATGTATCGAATCCTCCGGGCTCGGCTGTGAAGTGATGGTGTTGTCCAGTCTCGCTTCATCCGAAGCCGTGTTGACCTCCGGAGAAAAGGACCTCGGAACGACCGTCCTCGATATCGGCGCGGGGATCTGCGATCTGATCGTATATGTAGACGGGGGAATCGCGTATTCGGCGGTGATCCCTTTCGGAGGAATCAACGTAACGAGCGACATCTCCATCGGACTCAAAACCACGCTCGAAACCGCAGAACTTCTGAAAAAACGATACGGCCATACGATCCTTTCCGAAATCGATCCCACCGAAACGATAGAAATTCCTCCCATAAGCGGAAGACCGGCACGGCAGGTACTGCGCGAAGAACTCGTGTCCATCATCGAACCCAGAATGCGGGAAATTTTCGAAATGGCGGATAAGGAACTCGAAAAATCCGGAAAAAAAGGGCTTCTCGCGGGCGGCGTGATCCTTACCGGAGGAGGAAGTCTTCTCGAAGGGATCGATACCCTCGCGGAAGACGTGTTTCGTCTAACGGCATCCAGGGCGAGACCGGGCGGAATCGGCGGGCTCGCCGAAAAAGCGTCCTCTCCCGAATTTTCCACGGTTATAGGAATGATCAAATACGCAGATAGAATGACGGACATGGATCAAAAATCCGTGGACCGATCCGAAGGTTGGACGAAAAAAATCAAAAGATGGATCGAAGACAATCTTTGAGCCAGATTTATTAGGAAAACAGAATATGATCCGATTTGAAGAGGAATCCAAAACCAGTCCCGCGGTCATCAAAGTGTTCGGAATCGGCGGAGGCGGAATGAACGCCGTCACGCGGATGTCCAACTCCACTCTCAAAGGGGTCGAATTCGCGATTCTCAATACGGATGAACAGGTCCTGCTTCGATCCGCTGTGGAGAATAAAATCATCTTAGGAACCAAAGTCACCCGAGGAATGGGAGCGGGCGGAGATCCGGAACTCGGCAACAGAGCCGCGGAAGAGGACAAGGAAAGGATCCAATCCGCGGTGCGCGGAGCCGACATGGTTTTCGTGACCGCGGGAATGGGAGGCGGAACCGGAACCGGAGCCGCGCCCGTAATCGCCAAAATCGCCAAGGAAATGAAATGCCTCGTAGTCGGAGTGGTAACGCTTCCCTTCTCCTTCGAAGGAAGAAGAAGAATGGAACTCGCGCGCAAAGGCATCGAACAAC
>NZ_NPEF01000559.1 GCF_002811955.1 Leptospira ellisii | reverse complement strand
CTAATCGTCCCGTTTCCGCACCCGCCCGCATCTCTCTGGTCTATCTTCTATTGGCTTCCGCTTGGATTTTTTTTTCGGATCGATTCATCGGTCTTCTTTCGTTCGATCCTTATATACTCACGACGATGCAGACGTACAAAGGGTGGTCCTTCGTGGGAACGACCACCCTGCTTCTTTTTTTCGTTCTAAACCGTTATTTCACCCTTCTTAAAAAGGAAATGGAGGATCAAAAAAATTCGGAGGCCGCGTTGATCGAATCGGAACGAAGATTCAGGGTCACTTTGGAAAACATAAATCTGATCGGCTTAGGCTTGGATTCTTCGGGAAACATCACGTTCTGCAACGATTATCTTCTCAATCTCAGCGGTTGGACCAGGGCGGAAATCATCGGTAAAAGTTGGTTCGACTACTTTCTGCTTCCCGAAGAGAAAGAACAAACACGATCCGACTTTATGGAAGCCATGCACAACAAAACGCTTCCTCTTCATTACGAAAATTATCTCAAGACAAGAAGCGGCGCAAGGCGATTGATTCAATGGGACAATACGATCCTACAGGATGCGGATAAAAACATAATCGGAACGATCAGCGTGGGAACGGATATCACCGGCCGCAAACAAGCGGAAGTGGATCGACTGGAATTAGAAAGACGTTTGTTACACGCGCAAAAGCTGGAGA
>NZ_NPEF01000558.1 GCF_002811955.1 Leptospira ellisii | reverse complement strand
GAATCTTGCTTTTAGTCTTGGTCCTTTTTATTCGGTATCTTTTTGTTCCCCTTCTTTTCGATACCTTTCTACAATATCGATCGTAAAGACGAGTGCTGTGGCGCCTAATGCGAATGGTCCAAGTATTTTGGTCCAGTTGGCCGCGCCTGCGACGCCTGCAAGTTCAAGACCTTTTGTGATCGTGATAAGTGAGGTATAGAAGGTTATACCGGCGGTTGCGGCGACAAGAAACGATTTACCAAAATTGGCAATCGAAGGACCTGTATTTACAATTTCAATTTGTGTTTTACGAATCTGAGAATCGATTCGTTTCCACTCGTCCGAGCCTTCGGGAACACGAGCTAAATTTTCCCTGAGAAGTATGAGATCATTTTCTAACTTTTTAACTTTTTCTCCGTTTGAAAAAAGTCCGGGAAGAAAGGAAACGCCTTCACTTCCTAAAGCCAGAATCGGAACCAAAGATTCTTGATAGAGTTTACCGAGTGCGACTTGAGTTTCGTTTGCCGATTTGTCAAGTCGCCCGAGCGCTCCGGCGTACCCGCCTGCTTGCTCTGCGGCTCTTCCTTGAAATGCTTCCGTTTCTCTGAGTGTTTCGTTTAAAAGAACCTGTCTTGCGGCCGCACTCTTTGTCGCATCGCTTAAGTCATCGAGTTTCATTCCATGCGTTTCGAGCATTTTCGAA
>NZ_NPEF01000557.1 GCF_002811955.1 Leptospira ellisii | reverse complement strand
GAAAACGCCGTCGGGAATTCCAGCCTCCCGTGCAAGGGCGACTAACGCAAGCGCGGAAAACGGAGTCAGCTCGGAAGGTTTTGAAATGACGGTGCAACCCGCGGCCAAAGCGGCGCCCGCTTTTCGGGTGATCATCGAGGAGGGAAAATTCCAAGGCGTAAGAATTCCACAGACTCCGACGGGTTGTTTCAGCACTTCTATCTTCGAATCCGTTCTATGACTCGGAACGATATCTCCGTAGGTTCGTTTGCCTTCCTCGGCGAACCATTCCAAAAAGGAGGAGGCGTAATCGATTTCTCCCCGGGCTTCGTTCAAGGGTTTCCCTTGTTCCAAGGTCATCAGAACGGCCAGATCCTCCCGATTTTTCTGCATCAGATCGGACCAATTTCGGATTAGCAAAGATCGTTCCTTTGCCGGCCGTGAAGACCAATCCACAAACGCCTTTTTCGAAGTTTCGATCGCCTCAAGCGTCTCGATTTTACCGAGCGAAGGAACGGTTCCCAAAATTTCTTCCGTAGCGGGATCGATCACTCGGATCGTTTTTCCCGAAACGGCGTCCCTCCAGGCGCCGGACCAAAACGCCTGCCGCTTCCATAATTCCTTTCTCTTTAACGATTCCGAACCCACGTGTAAGACCTCGTTTCCCTTTTTATTCCCGAAAAAGGGAATGAAAAGAAGAATACGC
>NZ_NPEF01000556.1 GCF_002811955.1 Leptospira ellisii | reverse complement strand
AATCCCCGCTCGGCTTTAGACAGGAAATCGTCGTTAGAAAAAAAAATGCGACGAGGACGCGGATGAGGTTCGGATTCGATTTCATTTTTCTCCGGGAGAAGTGGAATCCACCACCCTGGATCGTGCGGAAATATCTTTCTCACGGGGAGAATCGGTTTCCCGAAAATCGTCCGTTCGGGTATCAAACGTCCTCCATTGCGGTTGCGAAGGACGTTCCGAGGGGGCCGAAAAAAAACGGGATAGAACACGATAGACCAAATACGTCATCAGAAGAAAAAGGATCAGTTTCATGCGCTTGTTCTAATTTGACCCGGTCGGAGTTTCCTGCAATCTGAAAAAATTCGGAGAAAAGAACTTAGATTCCTACGTTTGAGATGTACGGACGGAGGGCGGACGTAAGATTTCGATTAGATAAAACCGTTTTCGTTGTACATATACTGTTTCAGGTTTTTATTTTCCTCTTCCGTTTTTTCGATTTTCGCCTTTACCGCGTCCCCGATCGATATGATTCCGACCAACTGTCCGTCTTCTAAGATAGGCATGTGACGGATTCTCTTTTTCAACATTACGGAAAGAAGTTCGTCCACGTCGTCCTCCGGGGACATGGTCGTAAGAGAAGTGGACATTACCTCCGAAACGGTTTTTTTAAAGAAGTCCAATCCCAATTCCGCGGAAAGATGGAGCACGT
>NZ_NPEF01000555.1 GCF_002811955.1 Leptospira ellisii | reverse complement strand
TGATCATAGATTTTCCGGATCCGAGTAATTTTTCATTAGGAAAACTTTATACGACCGCCTTCTTTCAAGTCCTTATGGCAGGCTTTGCAGGATTGTTCGTAATCCTTGGACTTGATCGCTTCCTGCGAAATTTCGGTCCATTTTTCCTTTTGCTCGTCGAGCGCGAAGTTCGGAATTTCGGCGAGGATTTTCTCTATGTACTCCGGGTTGCCTTTTTTCGCGGCCTTTAACGCCTTTTTAGGATAATCTTCCATAAAGTCGTGCACCGTGGTTTCGATCTTACGTTCCGGGCCGGCTTGTACGGAGAACGCACAAAGAGCGACTAACGTGAAAAAGGAAAATGCTGCGATAAATTTGTTTTTTCTCATAAAAACCCTCGATTGTCTGACGTTGGAAAGAATTTCTCGGTTTTAGGTTCCTCATTTCGCCGAAATTTGTCAACCTAATCCGGGAAGAGAGAGTTCTACGGAGATGTCTATTCCGTTTTTTGAAAGTTCTTTGCGGGAATTACGACGGAAGAACGTGCGAAAAATGATCGCCAAAACCGGCGTTTTCGAGTAAAGGAAAATTCGACGATTTGCTCCCACGGACCCGCCTCCACCACCCAACGAGGGTGGGGCGGCGGCGGGTCACGGAGAGATCGTCGGAATTACGGCGAAGTTTCCTTTTTCGGCGAGGCACCGGGTCGAAAGGG
>NZ_NPEF01000554.1 GCF_002811955.1 Leptospira ellisii | reverse complement strand
TGTTTTTGTAGTACCGATCCCAACGCTCACAGGAAGGGAACGCTCTTAGCATTTTATCTTTATCATATGCTTTTCTCTGAAAAGTCCTATACTGCACAATTCTTATTGGCTGAACAGATTTTATAAATTTCAAATATACTCTTTTTAAAATTTCAGGCGGACACTGTTTTAATAATGCTTCTGACGCGTAAGAAGATCTTGGGGTATAGTAATCGATTTCATTATCGTCGATAGTTAAATCCGAATATTCATGAATCATGCTTCCGAGTCTTTTGCGTATTTCAAATACTTCAGAATAGTCATTTATTTGATTAGATAGAAATACATAAGCCATTTCAAAGGAAACGGGAGTTCTGCATGAGTGTACATAGCAGCACATCATTATGAAGTCTGTGAGAATGGGATCGGAATTTTCTAATTCGGTAATTACTGATCTATATCTACTATTGATACTCGGTCTATTTATATTTAATGAAATTATTTCGAAAATAGAAGGTGTATCAGAATGTGGGTCATTTGTTTTTGTTTTAAGCGGTTTATTCTTTAGGCCATCAGGGATGGAATCGTAAATTGACTGAATATCATTTAACGATAAGTCGTTTATATTCTCATATATAAATTGCTCTCTATCAATTAAATGGGAGACAGTTTCAAAATTATGATCGCGATCGCAGCAAACTAATTTTATATTTGAATGTTTAGAT
>NZ_NPEF01000553.1 GCF_002811955.1 Leptospira ellisii | reverse complement strand
CGTCGTTACCGTCATGAATCGAAATTTCTTCTCGTTGCCGGTCGGAACCGATAACGAGAAGATTCTGTCTTCGTTCTCGGAGCAGATCCGGATTATTCCGCTTATCGACGCCGATGGATGTATCGTCGACTTCGCCACGAATAAAAAAGTACGTCAGATTCCGGTTGCGGCGCCTCAACTGGACGGAAACGAATTGGCTTATGTGACCGAGTGCATTCGAACTTCTTGGATTTCGTCGCAAGGAAAATACGTCCGGGAATTCGAAAATATATTCAAAGAGAAGATGAAAGTGGCGGGTGCGTTGGCGGTGAGTAACGGCACGGTCGCCCTTCATCTCGCGCTCGCTGCCTTGGGTATCCGAGAAGGGGACGAAGTGATCGTACCTAACTTCACTTTTGCGGCCTCGGTGAACGCGATCTTATACGCCGGAGCCGTTCCCGTTTTAGCAGATATAGATCCTAAAACCTGGAATTTGTCCGCTGAAACGATACGGCCTCTGTTGACCGAAAGAACAAAGGCGATTATGCCGGTACATTTGTACGGTCATCCTTGCGATAT
>NZ_NPEF01000552.1 GCF_002811955.1 Leptospira ellisii | reverse complement strand
TTGACGAACTACGGTTCCAAAAATCCTTCCAGTTTTTTGAGTTCCCAGATTTTGAAGGACTTCGAGGGCAGGGAGGCGTTTTTCAAGGAGAAGGAGTTACGGGTTTCGAGGAAAAACGATTCTTCGATTCCGGAGAGCGAAAAAAAAGAGATCTTGAGTTATCAAGACTTGGACGCTCTTAAGGACTGGATCGTGGAAGCGAAGTTTGATCCGGCGACGGAGGCTGCGATTTTGGATGCGGCTCGGTTGGACTTTTTGGTTTCGAATTATTTGGGCGAGGACACGGAGGATTTGAAGGCGGAGGATCTGGCTCAAAATCCGGAGCTTGCGAAGTTTTACGGTTCCGGCGGCAAGGGTTATTTCTCTCAGATGGACGTTGTGTTCGGGGATTTGGGCGTCGGCGCTTTGACCACGGCGGAGAAGGACAAATTCCGTCTTTTGAGCGGTGGTGTCGCGGACGCTTGGGGTCTTTGGCAGTATGATCCTTCGAGCTTGATTACAAAAGAAGTATATTCGAAAAACTTTACATATGCCGAGGATTTCGAGGAGTTGGCGGAGAGTTTGAAGGGCGAATCGGTTCGGTTGCAGAAGGAGCTGGTTGCGGCTAACGCGGACGTGAGAAAATCGCGGTATTTGAATGATTACAAAAAGGGTCTTGTCAAGTTCAACAGTTATCAATCGTATTTGGGTGTTCCTACGGGTCAGGTGGCGGTG
>NZ_NPEF01000551.1 GCF_002811955.1 Leptospira ellisii | reverse complement strand
TAAGACCGATCCAAACAAAAAGGGGAAAGTTTCGGATTCGAATCAGGAATGCGAGTAAAACTAAAATCGCAAAGACACGGACTCCGTATGTTTCTACGAAAAACGGGAAGGAAATCTCCGTGTGGAGAAAGAAGGAACGCGGATCGAAATCAACCTGCCCTAAGGATTTCCCTTCCTTTCGAACCGATCTGAGGACTTACGTATCCCCGCTCCTCCATCAATTCCATCAAACGGGCGGCCTTGTTGTAACCGATCCGCATTCTTCGTTGAAGATAACTCGCGGAAGCCTTGCGGTCCACACGTACGATTTCCCACGCTTGTTCGAACAGTTCCTCGTCCTCTTCGTCGACCGCCGCGCTTTCCGGTTCCTCGTCCAGATCGAAATCGACATAGGAAGGTTTGCCGAATTTACGAGCTTCCTCCACGATCTTTTCGATCTCCTCTTCGGAAACATACGGGGATTGAATCCGGACCAGATCCGCGGCCGTGGGGGACTTATAAAGAAAATCCCCCTTTCCGAGCAGGGATTCCGCTCCGTTTTGATCCAGAATGATTTTGGAATCCGTTTT
>NZ_NPEF01000550.1 GCF_002811955.1 Leptospira ellisii | reverse complement strand
CCATCGTTTTTTATCGGGACGAGGCATATAAGTCGGGATATTAGTTTCCACAAGATTAAAACCGGACCCGTTAGAAATCGCGAGTTTTAAATTCAGATCGTAGTCCTCAACGATATAAAAATCCATTTTTCCGTCTCCATTGATATCGCCCGGTAAAATTTTAGTCGCCTCGGTATATCGAAAGGCAGGGGATTCAAATGTCCCACCACCAACTTGTACTGAATTTCCGGAAATAGAAGTTGCATTGACAACGATCTTTGCGAGCGCATAACTAAAAAGATTGGTCGGTGGAAGCATTGGATCAATTGCCTGGTATCCTGCGGGAGATAAGCGTCCAAATGGTCGACGAGAACTATTAAAAAAGTACTTAAGAAAGTCAACGAAGCTCAGACATTTTTAAACTTGATGAACTCCGGAAGGACTATTCAAACTTTTATATTGCCAGTTCAATGGGGCAGGCGGACCAACCCTTCATTAAAATCTGTGGACATACTTGAACAGCTTAAGAATTACGATAAAATCCTTTCGAAACTTAAAGCAAAAGAAGAAGGATTCGATTTGGTTTTAAATCCAATCATAGCTGACCCAATTCCATTCATACAAGAGATGGACGACAGAACTGAAAGCGGCGAACCTTTCCGTGCCGACACAATAGGGTAGGGGATTATCTATATCTTAAAGAGAAGATCGATAGGCATGACAAATAGTCGATTGAAGAATAATAA
>NZ_NPEF01000055.1 GCF_002811955.1 Leptospira ellisii | reverse complement strand
GCCTATTCCAAGGCGGTCATGCGCGCGGTCGAAACCGTAAGTCCCGCCGTGGTGCATCTCAAGGTTTTAGGAAATCGATCCGGCGGCGGTTCGGGTTCCGGATTTTTGATTTCGCCCGACGGATTTATCGTAACCAATCAGCACGTAGTAGAGAACTCCGCGGAGATAAGCGCGGAGTTTCCCGACGGAAGAAGCCTCAAGGCGATGAAGATCGGCGAGGATCCGATGACCGACATCGCCGTGCTCAAAGTGACGAGCGACCAATATCCGTATTTGCAATTCTCCGATCCTACTTCCATACGACCGGGTCAACTTGCGATCGCGATCGGAAATCCCCTCGGTTACGAATCCACGGTCACTGCGGGAGTGGTCAGCGCTCTCGGAAGAAGTCTGCGTTCCCGTTCGGGAAGATTGATCGAAGACGTGATCCAAACCGACGCGGCGTTGAACCCGGGAAACTCCGGAGGTCCCTTGGTCGATTCGAAAGGAAGATTGATCGGAATCAACACGGCGATCATACCTTCCGCGCAGGGAATCTGTTTTGCGGTCGGCTCCGGCACCGCGGAATACGTGATCACACGTCTGATGAAGGACGGATTCGTCAAACGCGGTTATCTCGGAATCGCGGGTCAAAACCAGAACGTGCCCAATCGATTAAAGATCTTTAATAAACTGGAGCAGAATTCGGGCGTTCTGGTCCTGGAGATAGAATCCTCCGCTCCGGCCGCTTCCAGTCTATTAAGAAAAGGTGATATGATTCTTTCCTTAAACGACAAACCCGTACTTTCCATAGACGATATGCACAGAACCCTCGACGAATCGACGATCCGCAGGGAACTCCCCATTCGGGTTTTGCGGGAAGGTTCCCTCAGAACGTTCCGGATCCTCGTCGGGGAAATCTAAGGAAACCTATCCGTCTTACAGAGGCGTGTCGATCGCGAGAATTTCGGATTCCTCCGAAAAAACGATCTCGAATCCGGCGGACGAAGCGAAACCGAGTCCGTCGCGTGCCGAAAATTTTTTCCCGTTTATCTCGGCGGCGCCGGAGATCAAAAAAAAGTAGACTCCTCCGTTTTCATTTTTTGGAATATAATGGATTTTTGATGCTTTTTCCCCCTTTGCCAGGGAAAAACTCACCTTTTGATTGATCCAAACCGCTCCGTCCTCCGAATTCGGGGATACCACGGTCTGAAACCTGCCGTTCCGTTCGGCGGGATCGAATTTTTTCTGTTCGTAACGGGGAGCGATTCCCATCTTTTCGGGCAGGATCCAGATCTGCAGAAAGTTCACCTCCTCCGACGGAGAGGCGTTGAATTCGGAATGAACGATTCCCGTCCCCGCGGACATGATCTGCACTTCGCCGGAACGGATGACGGAATGATTCCCTTCGCTGTCCTTATGTTCCAGACTTCCGTATAACGGGATCGATACGATCTCCATATTCTCGTGCGGATGCGGAGGGAAACCCTTTCCTCCGATGACGATGTCGTCGTTTAATACCCTGAGTTTTCCGAACTGAAGTCGGTTGGGATCGAAGTAAGAGCCGAAACTGAACGAATGTCTGCTTTTGAGCCATCCGAAGTCCGCCTTTCCTCTGGTTTCCTGCGCGTGATAGATCGTTTCCATGATTCTCCTTGCAGATTAGACGGATCCGAGGAGAAATATGGATTCATTTTTCGGAATATGAATTTAGAGAAATAAAAAACGGATCCATCCCGCTACGAATCCCAGAAAAAAACCGAGAACGCTTCCGTTGATGCGGATCGTTTCCAAAACGTTCCTCGTTTTCCATTCCAGATTCTTTCTGAGGTCTTTCGGATCCAGACTTTGCAGACGCGCAGTGATCTGTTTTCCTATATAACCGGAGACTCCTTCGTCGATCCGTTTTTCCACGAACTCCAAAACGGAACGAAGGGGAGCGTATTCCTGCAGAGTGGATATCTCTCCGATCTCCTTCAGATGAGTCTGAATCAGAGCGACCAAAAGACGACTCGCCTGCTCCTTCAAAAAACCCGTCAGAGAACGGACCGCCTTATCCCTTTGTTCCAGGGGAAGTTCGTTCCAGGAGGAAATGTACGTTTCGGTGGAGGCCGCCATCAGATTGACCAACTTTTCGATCGTCTTCTCGTCCTTCGATTCGATCTCCAATCCCTGTTTGACGTGGTTCCCGTATTCCTTGAGTTTTTTCGGGAAATCGACGACCAGATTCAACACGACCTGCGCGACTAAATTCATTTTTCCTAATATTTCCTGGAGAAGGGAACGGAACTCCTCCGTGTCCGCCACTCGGATCATGGATTCTCCGATCAATAGTTTGATCGTATCCATGATTTCCTTCTGGCGGTTCAGCTCTTTGAGAAGCGCTACGTCGGTGCCTGAGAATTCGTAATGAACGATGTAATCGATGATGTCTTCTTCCACCTTTTCGAAAAGGTCGAAAAGCACCTCCCTCGTCTTCGCCTCGTTTCCGAACGTTTCGGATAAGACGCGATGAACGTCCTCCCTCGTGTTCGAATCCTCCAACACGGATCGGATCCTGGACCGGATCACTTCGTGATGCAACAGATCCCCCGCCACCCAGTTTCCTATCTCCGACGCCAGCTTCGCGCTGTCCTCTTCGATGGCTTTGTACGTTTTCCAAACGGCGAACCAATCGCAAAGACCTCCGATCAATCCGCCTTCCAGAGCCGAAAGCAGAATTTTGGACCAGAAAGATTCGGATCCCCAAAACGAAAGGAGCGCGATTCCGCTCCCGAAAAGGACCAGAAGAAGGTGGGATAAAAGTTGTCTTCTCCTATACGGGGTTTTTTCGGAACCCGAAGAGGAAACGGACATCAGTTTTGAGATTTCCTTCGATTCAAAAACGTCGCTCCCAAAAAAAGCATCGGAAGCAAAAATTGGATCAGGGTGACGAAATAGGATCGAATATCATAAAATACGAATGTATTATCGCGGGAACGCGAACAGAAATAAGATTGCCCCTCCAACGTCCGGTGAACCGTCTCTCCGAAAACGGATTTCCAAAGCGGAAAAAATCCGGATCGTATCACGGTCGGAGAACAGACCTTACCTCCGTCCGTTTCGGAGACTTTTTCCGCAGGAAGCGGAGAACTCCAAACGATCCGGGAATTGTCCCAGAGATACGGATAAATCGTTCGGTTTTCTTTCCTATCGGACAGATCGAAGGCTTTCACCGCCGCGAAGACCTTCGATTTAGGCCCCTTCTTTTTTTCTTCCTCTTCCCGGAAAAAAATCGAACCCCGTTCTTCGATCGTAACGGCGCCGGAGAAGGAATCCCGATCCGCCTCGTATTCCTCCCGAGTGACCGGGATAGGATTGATCGTGTTTTGCAGGATCGCGTCTTCCATATCGGTTACGAGAAGAAATTCGGACAATTCCTCCATGGAAACCCTCCCAGCTTCGGACCCGGCGCTCGGCAAAAGAGCCGCCGGTTTTTGGGACAAAACTTCCACGGCGGGGCGAGTCACATTCAATTTCCATAATGTCCACTCTCCGCGTTTTTCCGTTTCCTCAAAGGATTCGGGAGAGGCGGCGGCTATACGATGCAGCGCCTCGGAACGAAAGACGACGTAGGAAACGCCGCGGTCCCGCAAGAGGCGATGGAATAAACGCGCCAGATTCTCCTTTTCATACGCCCGGTGCGTTTCGGAGGTCCGATTTTTCTGCGGAGGTTGTTTCGGTCCCTGGGAAGGAAACAGATTCACGATCTCCTCGGGGGACGCAGGCGGCGCAGTTTCAAAACGATTCTGTAATATTAAATTTCTATGATATGTCTTGCGGATCAGCACGGAAATCCACCTCGAATCCGCGTCCGACTTTCCGGAAACGTCCTCCGAGGCGATCAACACGCCGTCGGGGGTTTTCGAAAATATCCGGTTCCATTCCTCCCGCTGTTTCCAGACCTCGGAGGGGTTTTGCGATATGTCCTCCATTCCCGACGAGGATCCAGGAATCGTGATGATAAAACGGAAAGTGCCGAGCAAAAACAGGATCAACCCCGCGAACAGTTTCCATCTTCCGGGGGGAAGGTTCTTCAGAAAAAAACGCGCGGTTACGAGCGCGGAAAACGTTAGAAAAACGAGGGAGACGTTCAGGGCGGTATACCACTTAACGTGCAGCCAGGGAAAGATCATCGCCAAGGAGGAATCAGTGGCCATCCAGTAAAACAGAAGCGTTCCGAAGATCAGAAATCTGGAAATCGGAGGCAGAAGTTTTCGTATGAACAGAAGACGGATCCCCACGACGAAAAGCACGGGAAACAAAAGGTGGATCCAATACTGCTCCCAAAATACGGACTTTACCGCGTGCAGAAGCGTTTCGGGTTTGGAGATGGAATCCGAGAATTCTTCGCCTAACAACGATAAGAGGCCGTTCACCGGGAAGGACACGGGCGGGTTCTGCTGAAACGGGATATACGCGAAATAATTCCACAAAACGGGCAACGCGAATACGAAAGGAAGAAAGAAGATCAGAAGAATTTCGGAAATCGAAAATTCGTCCTTATAAAACAGGAAATAAACCCCCAGCGAAATCACGTAGAACAGGGACATCTCGTAATGAGAATAAAACACGAGAGCCCCGGCGGTCAGATTTTTCGCGAACGAGGACATCTTTCCCGTATGACGGAACTTCTCCAGATAATACAAGGCGAGAATCGAAAACCCCAAACCCAGACTGAAGGAGACCGAGTTCTGAAACACGCCCACGATTCCGGCGCCGACGGTTCGATCTCCCGGATATAAAAAGTAAAACAACAATCCCGTCAAAACGAGGAGCGCGTTCCCCGGACTGAGGTTGGATTCGGTGAGTATATAAAATCCGAGCTTCAAAAACGCGTAGGAGAATAGGAACAGGGTCAGAAGAATTCCGAAATTAAACGAAACTTCCAGCGGAAGAAAAAAAAGAAAAAACGTATGGAAAAAGGAAACGAGAAAAAAGAAAAACGGGGATTGAAAGTAGAACGTGGGACTTCCTCCCTGCATAAAACGATCGTAACCGGAGGAAAGAAAATTCCGAAACAGGGTCTGATAATCCTGTGCGATCAGGAATTGATTCTGTAAGGAGACCGAATCGGGAACCCGATCCGAAATCAAAAAGCGGAATTCTATCGTAAGAAACAGGAATACGAGAAAGAATACAAGAGGTTTTCTCGCGGCATGAGGAATTTTCCATTTCCTCCGAAAGATTTGCATGGGATGATAGTTTCAGGAAAGCCGATTTTCTGACAAGCAAAACGAATCAGGCGAATCGCGCTTTCCGGGGATTCGGCGAAAAATTCTATTCTTCCTTCGCGTTTTCCTGTACGTATTTTTTGAACTCCGCTTCCGACATCCGATCCGCATACAACGGATATAAGGCCGCGATCAATTCTTCTAAGGTGGGGAATTTTGCTCCGTCCAGTTTGTAAGCCATACACGACTCCTTGAACTCTTCCGAATATAAAAACCGAAATCGATTCGGGAACTTCCGTTCTCTTCGGCTTCGATTGTCATGGTTTTGGAAGCGCCTTTTCCATAAATCCAAAAACCTGGAATCATCCGGAATTTGATCGTTCGATTCCGAGCAAAGTGATGTCGTCCTTTTTAAAATCCGGCAACCCCAACGAATCGGCCAACTCCGTCAGATTTCCGCAGATCGTTTCCAAACTTTCCTTCGATTGATTTTTAATCGTTCGTTCGATGGAAAAATTTTCGTATTCCCCTTCCGAAAAAATGAATCGATCCGGCAAACCGTCCGTGAATAAGAACAATCGAAATTCGGAGGAAAGGGTTTCGATCGTTTCCTCGTATCGATGATTCGGAATCATACCCGCGTATGGTCCGATCCTTTGTACGGTCTTGGCCTCGCCGTTTTGAAACAGAATACAAGGGGGACTACCCGCGTTCGAGATTCGGATTCGATTCTCCTTAAGATCCAAATCGGCGATCATACCGGAAAAAAAAGGACTCATATCTCCCACCCGCGCGGAGAAGCGTTCGGACAAAGCGGTGAGAAGATCGCCCGGAGAAAGTTCCGGGTCGAAGATGGAATCGTATTCGCTTTGGATCACCATCGTCACGAGGGCAGCCTGAACCCCGTGTCCGATCGCGTCCGCCAAAAATATCCGCATCTTTTCCGGTCCGATGCGACGGACCACGTAAAAGTCCCCGCCGACCTGCGAAATCGGACGATATACCGTGCGTATTTTGATCCGGTTCCTTTGGAGAAAAACCTTTTCGGGCAGTTCCAAAAAATCGATCTGCAGTTTTCCTGCGATGGTGAGATCCTCTTCGATGGAGCGTAACGCGTTTTTCAAACGTAGTGTCCGTTCCTCCACCATCCTCTCCAAATTTCTGGAGAGTTCCAAAAGTCTCTGCATGTTTTTGGAATTCCTTACGGACAGGGAAACGGACTGTGCCGCCAGAAATACGAAGGTTCCGATCGACGAATAATAACCCGTTTCGACGAAATAATTTACGTAGAGAAGATCGTTGATCATCGCCAAATAGATGAACACGAAACCGACTAGAAGAATCCTGGATCCTTCCCTTTTGTTGTGCGCCGCTCGGATCAGAGTGATCAACCCCAGACTTCCCGCCACGAACGCGTTCAGATAATACAAAGGGATGGTATGCGTAAAGATCCTCATCGGAAAAAAAATAACCACCCCCGAAGCGACCAGGGAAATCCACCAAAGCACGTCGACGAACACCCGTTTCAGATCCCTAGGATACAGGGAAAGCACGTAGTTCAGAAAAACCGGAACCGAAAGATAAAAAGTAAGATATTCAGTTCTAAGAATATTCTCATAATTGAATATTTCCGCGTATTCGAGAACCAAGCGGTTTCCCGCTATAACGCAGCGGATCCCCATCAGAAGGCAAAAAAGGCCGAAATAAAGCGAATGGGTCTCCTTTTTCCTCATGAGATAAAAGACCAGATGAAGAAACGACATTACGAAAAGTCCCCCGGCCAGAAAAGCGTCGGAACGCAGGGAACGGTTCCAATGATCCCGTACCGACTGCGCTTCTCCCAGAAGGATCGGGGACCAAAATCCTCCGAGCCTGAGATCTTCATTCGCGATTTGTAATACGATTTTGAGGTTTTTCCCGGAAGGTCTGAATTCCAGCACCCGGGGACGGATTCCCTCCTCCACATCCGCGACGCCTCCGTCCTTGTTCCGGGCGATCCTTCCGGAAACGTAGGCGAGTTTATCGTCCAAAAACAGTTCGTACGCGGAACTCTGATCGGGAAGGATCAACCCCAAAGGACGCGAAACCTCCGGAAGTTTCACCTCCAGAACGTAACTTCCGAACCCTTTTCCGCTCCTGGAATCCCCGTTCCAAGTGGAAGGGACGTAGACGATCTCCGAAACCCCGCGTTCGTTCTCCGCGGCGTTGTGTTCGGAAAAATATTTCCAACGCCGCCAGTAAAAGGTCCATTCGCCGCGCAAAACGAGACCGCCCTTGTCGAAATTCCACGAAGACGCGTCCAAAACCCCTGACTCGGCGATCGGAGCCGGGTTTTCGGAGCAAGAATATAAGAAAATTAGAATATATAAAACTACTAAGGGATACGAAAGTCTTCGACACATCCCGTCCTTGTTCGCTCGGATGCGGTCCGATTCCGCGCCCGGATTCTTTCCAAACATAGAAGGAAGAGGATGCAGGATCGAGTTTACGCATTCAAATTCTTTTTCGTTTTTACCCTTTAAAATCGAATTCGGTTCCGGAAACTTCTCTTTTTTCCCGGAAATAAGCCTTAAAAAACCGGATTTTTGTCTTTAATTTTGAATGAATATCCAATATAACGAATTTCTTGTTGACTATAGTGCGAACCTCCGTCTCCCTGGTTAAAAATTTCTCAAAAGGAGGAATTGAATGAAAAACACCATGACGAAAATTATCTGGGGAGGGATTCTCCTTTGTTCGATTTCATTCGGCTTGTTTTCCCAAGACGTAAAAAAAGACAAAACGAGAAACGAAACCTCCAAAAAAGAAAGTCCCATCATCAACTTGGATCCGCCTTCGGACGTTAAATACGAGGAACAACCCAACGACGGAAAAGGGATTCCGGAGATACAACAGGAACTGGCGAAAGAGGAACCTTATAAAAGTCCGTATAAGGGAAAACTTCCGGGTGAATTTATGAAACCCATGCTTCTCGCACCTGATCATCAGGACGCGGTGCGGAAAGTGGAACGTCTCTGGCTCGGAGATATCTTTCGCGTGGGATTCCAACTTCGCCCCCGATTCGATTACAGCCACAACGCCGATTTCGACAAACGCACCCAGGACGATCGCAACTTCGCGACTCAGAACTCGCAGGTTTCCTTCATCATCGATCCCAATCCTTACGTGGCCGCCAAAGTTACGATTCAGGACGTTCGAGTGTTCGGAGGGGAACAATCCAGAAAGGACGGACAACTCGGTTATCTGGGACTTTCCAACTCCGCGGGAGTGGAACTCAATTCCGCGCCGACGGCGAACAATTCCTATAGCATCAAAAACAACACGGATCTGCGGGAAGGTTTCGTCCAACTCAAGAATTTCGCGGACGGTTTCGAATTCTACCTCGGGAGACAGATCTTCGGTTTCGGAGACAACCGATACGTAGGGGGAAGAAACGACGGTCAGACCGGAAACTCCTTCGACGGTGCACGTTTGAAATACACGTCCAAACACTTCAATTCGGAGGCGTTCACTTCGATCATCGCTGAGGACAGCAACGCGGGAAGCGGAAACAACACCGCGAACGGAGTGAAACGAGGAACGGTAAACGACACATATCTATCAGGATTATATAATACTCTAAAGTTCGAGGATTTTCTGATCGATCTCTACTACTTCAACGTGGACAGAAAATGGGAACAAGGACCGAATCCGAAAACGAGCGAGGATCGGACTAGACAAAGGGACGATCTGAATACGGTCGGATTCAGACTCTCCAACAGAACGGATAACAACCGTTTGCCGAAAACCAAATCCTGGGACTGGACTTTGGAGGCTTCCTGGCAGTTCGGACGCAACGGACAAAGGGTCAACGCGGGTTGGGATACGCTTCAGCAAACCGTAAACGGAAAACCGACCGGCCAGCGGATCTACACCGAAAACGTGGAATACGACGCGCGATTTTTCATAGCGCAGACCGGATATACGTTCTTCGACAGATTCCGCGTGGGAATCCAGTATTCCTTCGGATCGGGAGATCCCAACAGAACGGACAACAAGGTGGCCACCTACGACGCGTCATTCGCGACGAGATCGGGAGGATTCCCCTACTTCGATTCCGGCAACGGCTTGGCAAACGCGACCTTCTGGTCCAACACGAAATCGAAATCCATCCACCTGATGTACAACACCGAAAGATACGGAAGATTCATCTTCGTGGCATACGACGTGCAAAAAGCCTCGGAAAACGACGCCTGGTATTCCTCCGGAGGAACGGCTAACACCGGTTTGACGACGGAAAACGTCAGCGGAGCCGCCTATGGAGGATATAAACGCGGAGAAAGGGGGGGCAAACGTCTGTTCTACGAATTCGATTTCGTATATCAGTATTATCTAAAGGACTACGTCTCCATCTGGACCGGCGGTTCTTATCTTCTCGCAGGAGATTCCGTCCGAAACGCGCGCGTAAACCCTTGGGCCGCGAACCCGAACGACAGATATACTTTGGACAACAAGGCCTACAGTTTTTTTCTGTTCGTTCAATTCGCGATGTGATATCAATATAATTTAGAAGTTAGGTACATTTTATGAAAACAGACAAAATCAGATCGGTCATAACCGTGCTCCTGTTCTCCGTCTTAACGTTTTCCGTTTCGGCGAAGGACGTGACACTGCTCAACGTTTCCTACGACCCAACGAGGGAATTATACGCGGAGTATAACAAACTTTTCGCAGGATACTGGAAGTCGAAAACGGGAGACGACGTTCGCGTCAATCAATCGCATGGGGGATCAGGAAAACAGGCCCGCTCCGTGATCGACGGTTTGGAGGCGGACATCGTGACCCTGGCGCTCGCATACGACGTCGACATCATCGCGTCTAAAGGATTGATCGCGAGAGACTGGCTCAAAAGTCTTCCGAACAACAGCACGCCTTATACTTCTACGATCGTATTCGTGGTCCGCAAAGGAAATCCAAAAAAAATAAAGGACTGGGACGACTTGGTGCGCCCCAAGGTAAGCGTGATCACTCCGAACCCGAAAACGAGCGGAGGAGCGAGATGGAATTATCTCGCCGCATGGGCGTTTGCCGCGAAAAAATTCAACAACGACGTTTCGAAAATCCACGACTTCATCAAGACCTTGTTCAAGAACGTGCCGGTTCTGGATTCGGGAGCGAGAGGATCGAGCAACACCTTCGCGCAGAACGGAATCGGCGACGTGCTCATTGCCTGGGAAAACGAATCCTTCCTTATCCTGGAGGAATTCGGAAAGGATAAATACGAGGTGGTTTTCCCCTCGCTCAGCATCCTGGCCGAGCCTCCGGTTGCGATCGTGGAAAAAAACGCGGAAAAACACGGAACATTAGAAACTTCTAAAGCGTATTTGAAGTCGCTTTATTCGGAAGCGGCTCAAGAGATCATCGCCAAACACGGATATCGTCCGAGAAACCAGGCGATTCTCAAAAAATACGAATCCAAATTTCCGAAACTGGAATTGATCACGGTCGACTCCCACTTCGGAGGATGGCATAAGGCGCAGAAAGATCATTTTGCGGATGGAGCGTCTTTCGACCAATTGTATGTAAAATAAGCTGAGAGCAAAATCCCGAGATATGTCCAAATCGGGCTACGTCTCGGGATTTTCTTTGCAGAAGATCGCTTGAATTCAATAAAAGAGAATCATTTATCCTTCTGACTAAAAACGAAAAAGCCAAGGAAGCCGACAAAATTCTTGACTTTCAAACAATATTTTCGATTCTTGGATAGAAATATCTAATAAATTAGATATTTGTTCACTTTACTGTAGATCCTTTCAAAGGAATATCCGAATGAAATCCAAATCCTCCGCTCTTTTTCTTTGTTCCTTATTATTCCTCCTCTTTTCCGCTTTTGGAAACGGGCTCTTTTCGGAGACGAAACTCTTGAACGTGTCCTACGATCCCACAAGGGAATTGTACGCGCAGATCAATAAACTTTTTATCACACACTGGAAAAAGCAGACCGGCGAGGATTTGATCATCCACCAATCCCATGGCGGATCCGGCAAACAAGCTCGAGCCGTGATCGACGGTCTCGAAGCGGACGTGGTGACCTTAGCCCTAGCGCACGATATTGAGGCGATCGCCGAAAAGGCGAAACTGCTGTCCACCGAATGGGAAAACCTGCTTCCTCATCAAAGCTCCCCTTATACTTCCACGATCGTGTTTTTGGTCCGCAAGGGAAATCCCAAAAACGTAAAAGATTGGGACGATCTCACAAAACCCGGAATAGGAGTGATCACCCCCAATCCGAAAACCGGAGGCGGCGCGAGGTGGAACTATCTCGCGGCGTGGGGATTCGCAAAAGCGAAATACGGATCCGAAGAAAAGGCGAAAGAGTTCATGAAAAAATTATACGCGAACGTGCTCGTGTTGGACTCCGGGGCGAGGGGATCCCTCACCACCTTCGTTCAACGGGGAATCGGGGACGTATTGATTTCCTGGGAAAACGAGGCTCATCTCGCGTTGCACGAAACCGCAAAGGAAGGAAATGGAGGGGTGGAAATCGTGTTTCCTTCGGTGAGTATTTTAGCGGAGCCTTCGGTGGCAGTGGTAACGAAAAACGCCGAAAAACACAAAACCGTCAAAGTCGCGGAAAGTTACCTCAAATACCTGTATACGCCCGAAGCTCAGGAAGTGATAGCGCGCAATTTCTACCGTCCTACGGACGTCAAAATCCTTCCCAAATACAAAAATATATTCAATAATTTGAAACTATTCGCCATCCGCGACGCGGCGGGTTCCTGGAAAAACGCGCAGGAAAAACATTTTGCGGACGGCGCGCTCTTCGATCAGATAACGGCGAAATAACACCTTCAATACTATATCATGTTTTCCTTAAACTTCAGAACAAAACCGTATGGAAAAACGTCCTTCGGTCTCGGAATCGGGGTCACGATAACCTATCTCAGCTTGATCGTAATGATTCCGTTAGGCGCTCTTTTCCTTAAAAGTTCCTCCATCGGATGGGAAGGGTTTTTAAAACTTCTCACCAACGAACGTATCGTCGCAGCGCTTTTTCTGAGTTTCGGGGCGGGAGCGGTCGCCGCAGTCCTTAATCTGTTCATAGGATTTTTATTCGCCTGGGTTCTGGTCCGCTACGAATTTCCTGGCAAATCGCTGCTGGATTCCATCGTGGATCTTCCGTTCACCTTACCCACCGCCGTGGCGGGAATCGCGTTGACAACCATATACAGCAAAAACGGAATCATTGGAAAATTATTCGATCCGTACGGAATCAAAATCGCGTATACACCGATCGGAATCGTGATCGCTCTTGTGTTCATAGGATTCCCGTTCGTGGTAAGAACCGTACAACCTGTATTGGAGGAATTTCCCAAGGAACTCGAGGAATCCGCCTACTGCCTCGGAGCCAATCGATGGCAGATATTCAGAAGAATCATCCTCCCCGAATTGATTCCGCCTTTGGTGACCGGAACCGCGATGGCGTTCGCGAGAGGCATCGGCGAATACGGTTCCGTCGTGTTCATCTCCGGCAACCTGCCCGGTAAGACGGAGATTCTCCCCTTATTGATCGTGACGAAACTGGAACAATACCAATACGAAGAGGCGACCGGGATCGCGTTTATCATGCTTGTCATCTCTTTTGGAATATTATTGGGAATTAATATACTTCAGACCATTTCGGCGAGGAGAAGCGGATGAAACAGGAATCGTTGTTTACCCGCATCCTACTGATCGGTACCGTGTTGTTCTTCACGGGACTGATTCTGATTCTTCCCATCTATACGGTGTTATACGAAGCATTCTCCAAGGGATTGGAAACGTATTGGGAAGGGATCAGCGAGCCGGACACCGTCTCCGCTTTAAAACTGACTCTGACCGTGGTCGCGATCGCAGTTCCCCTCAATACGATCTTCGGAGTGATCTCCGCGTTTTCGATAACGCGTTTCGAGTTCCCCGGCAAAAGCTGGTTATTGACGGTGATCGATTCCCCTTTTTCCGTTTCTCCCGTCATCTCCGGTCTCGTCTTCATCCTTCTTTTCGGAAGACAGGGCTGGTTCGGTCCTTGGCTCGAGGGAATGGATCTGAAGATAGTGTTCAACACCCCGGGCCTCGTGATCGCCACAGTGTTCATCACTCTTCCTTTCGTATCCAGAGAATTGATTCCCCTTATGGAGTCGCAGGGAATCGAGGAAGAGGAAGCCGGACTTTTACTCGGCGCTTCGCCTCTTCAGGTTTTTTTCAAGATCGTCGTCCCGGGAATCAAATACGGACTGTTATACGGAATCATCCTTTGTAACGCGAGGGCCATGGGAGAATTCGGAGCGGTCTCGGTGTTGTCCGGACATATCCGAGGACAAACGAACACCCTTCCCTTGCAGATAGAAGTTTTGTACAACGAATACAATTCGGTGGCCGCGTTCTCCGCCGCGTCGTTGTTGGTATTCTTATCTTTGATCACTCTCGTCGCGAAGCAGATCTTGGAACGTAAGATCAAAACGACGAAAAAAGAAGAATCGCTCCAAGAGGAGATTTAATCATGGGAATCGAAATCAAAAACATCACCAAACGATTCGGCGGTTTTACCGCGATCGAAAATCTTTCGCTCGAAGTCCCTTCCGGGGATTTGGTGGCCTTACTCGGACCTTCCGGCTCCGGAAAGACGACTTTGCTGAGAATCATCGCCGGATTGGAGGACGCGGATTCGGGCCAGGTGATCTTCGAAGGAAACGAAGTGGGAAAAAAGAACGCGAAGGACCGCGGAGTCGGATTCGTCTTCCAGCACTACGCCCTTTTCAGACATATGACGATCTTCGAAAATATCGCGTTCGGTCTTCAGGTGAGAAAACGTTCCGAAAGACCGAACAAGGAAGCGATACGCGAAAAGGTGATGAGCCTCTTAAAACTGGTTCAACTCGAGAACTTCCACGGCCGTTATCCTGCCGAGTTGTCCGGCGGACAAAGACAAAGGGTCGCGTTGGCGAGGGCTCTCGCGATAGAACCCCGTTTTTTACTGTTAGACGAACCCTTCGGAGCGCTCGACGCAAAAGTGAGAAAGGAATTGAGAAACTGGCTTCGAAGACTTCACGACGAAATCCACATAACGAGCGTGTTCGTAACGCACGATCAAGAGGAGGCTCTGGAGGTTTCGGATAAGGTCGTAATATTACGTTCCGGTAAAATAGAACAGGTCGGAACTCCGGACGAAGTCTACAATCATCCGAAAAATTCCTTCGTATTCCACTTCTTAGGGGATGTGAATCTGTTTCACGGAAGGATTCAGGGCGGACAAACGCAGCTCGGCGAGATCAAGGTGGACACGCCGGAACATTCCGAAGTGGAGAACGCATCGGCGGTCGGTTACGTCCGACCTTACGACGTGGAGATACTCAGAGAACCCATCGAAGCGCAGACGATTCCCGCCGAGATCCAATATATCCATTCCACGGGAAGGACCGTAAAGATCGATCTCAAACGATTGGATACGGGAGCGATTCTCGAATCGCAGCTGAATTCCACCGAATTCCAGACGCTCAATCTGCTTCCGGGGGAAACCGTACACATTCGATTTAAAAAAGTGAAGGTTTATGTGGAAGATTATACGATCTAAATTATAGATATGAAATCCGATCTTTCCTCCATACGCACCAATTACACGAAATCCTCCTTGGACGTAGCCGATACCGGAGACGATCCGATCGTATTCTTTCAGAAGTGGTTTCAAGAAGCGGTATTGTCCGAAGTTTTCGAGGTAAACGCGATGACTTTGGCGACCGCGAGTAAAGACGGAAAACCCGACGCAAGAACGGTGCTTCTCAAAGGAATCGAAAACGGAACCTTCGTCTTTTTTACGAATTACGAAAGCAGAAAAGGAAAAGAGCTTGAGGAGAATCCGTTGGCCTGTCTCGTCTTTTTCTGGCCCGAATTGGAAAGACAAGTTCGTATCGAAGGCGGCGTGTCCAAAGTCTCCCGAAGGGAATCGGAGGAATACTTTCATTCCAGACCGAGGGAATCCCAGATCGGCGCTCTCTCCTCTCCGCAAAGCGACGAGATACCGAACCGCTCCTATTTGGAGGAACGGTTCCGAAAACTGCAAAACGAACTCCAAGACAAGGAGATCGACCTTCCTTCGTATTGGGGCGGTTATGCGGTCCGACCGGAACGTATCGAATTCTGGCAGGGGAGAGCAAGCCGTCTTCACGATCGGATCGTATTCGAAAAAAACGCGGATCCCGATTCCGATTTTTTTTGGAGAAAGTTCCGGGTCGCTCCGTAAACGTTTTGAATTCGAGTCCGAATTCGTATAAAATAGAAACCACAGGTGCGGAAGCGTCGATCCGACGTCAAGTTCCTATCTACCCCGCAAGTACATAGGTTAGACCGTTACACTGCGGGAACGACTAACACGAATTATACGAATAAAACGGAGAACACGAAAACATGAAGCTCAAACGGATGGACAACGTAGGCATCGTCGTAGAGGATCTCGCGGCCACGATCGCTTTTTTCTCGGAGTTGGGGATGGAATTGGAGGGGGAAATGCGCGTGGAAGGATCCTGGGCCGATCACGTCGTGGGACTGGAAGGTATGCAGGTCGATATCGCGATGATGCGTATACCCGGCGGTCCCGGCCGGTTGGAGTTGATGAGTTTTGTCAGACCGGCGGCCATACAGGCGGAACCTAAAAACGCACCGGCAAACACTCTGGGAATCCGTCGTATCATGTTTGCCGTCGAAGACATCAAGGATGTTCTTACCCGCCTACAGTCCCATGGAGCCCAACTCATCGGCAAAGTAGAACAGTACGAGAATAGTTATCTGCTCTGTTACGTACGTAGCCCCGAAGGTTTCATCATAGCGCTGGCGGAAGAACTAAATTAGACCTTCTACGCTCACGCTCGTTCGATATTCGGGCACACGACAGTTCCGCTCCGAAACGATCCGTCGAGAATGCTTCGGTTCTTCGTCCGATTCCAAAGCGTAATCCAAAAAAGAATATTAGAGAAACAGTATGTTAAGACTTCCGATTTTGGTCGCCGTCGTATCGATTCTGTTCGGTTGTGCGGATGCAGAAAGGCAAAACTGCAGGGAAAACCTGGACTATATAACGACGGAGTGGGATTTTACGCTTTTCGCACTTTTGGAAAACGCGACGGACGGGGACCCGTCGAACGATTCCGCACAGGGAATTTTGATCGCAAATTTTTACGATCTATACGAAAAAGCTTTGGAAAGGGAAAGAAAATGCGACAACGATCCCATTCTTAAATTAACTTGGCCGGAACGCAAGGATTTCGGTTCGATGTAAAATTCCCCAATGGAGTCAAAGCCCGGAATGAAAAAAGAAAAAACGGATTCGAAAACGACCGAAAAAAAACCTAGAATATTCTCCGCTTCTTTCTCCAGCGTTTATCCGCTTTATATACAAAAGGTCGAGAAAAAAGGAAGGACAAAAGCGGAAGTCGATACGATCGTCCGTTGGCTGACCGGATACGATCAGAAGAGTCTCCTAAAACAAATCAAGAACGAGGTGAGTTTCGAGGATTTTTTCGACCAGGCTCCGCAAATCAATGAAAACGTCTCCCTGATCAAAGGTATGATCTGCGGATACCGCGTGGAGGAGATCGAGGATGAACTTATGCGCAACATTCGTTATTTGGATAAATTAATCGATGAATTGGCCAAAGGGAAGTCCATGGAAAAAATTCTGAGAGGATCCGATCTTTAATGGAACGGATTCCATGATAAAACGCGCGAACCATCCTTCGTATTAGGACGAATCCGATCGTTCCCCGAAACCGGAAATTCATTCCCTGAGTCCGATTTTATCCGGACCGAGGGAACGTTTTCGACGGGAATTCGGGTCCACCCGGATGTTAGATTACGTATGTGACATTCCGGAGAATTCCATTGAATCAAAATCGTTTTTTACTGCTCGTTCTAAGTTTATGTTTGGCGACCGCGATCGCCTGCGGCAAAAAGGAACCGCAAAACGAAAACTCCGCTCCTTCGGAACCTTTCTTGGAAGACGGAATCCTTTCCCGCTCTTCCAAAACCGCACCAGCACCGCCCAGCGCCGGTAAGGATGCGGAGAAAAAACGGGAAGCCGAATTCGATCTCTCCGGCGAAACCGCTCCGGCCAAAGAGGCTAAGGACCAAGCCGACAATCAACTCGGAACCGTATTCGCTCCGATAAACGCGATCGGGGTCGAACGTCTGTTGGAATACAATATTCAACTTTCCTATCAATGCGAGGATCTCGTAAAAACCAGAAAGGAACTTTTGAATTTCATTTCGAAATACGGCTATCTCGAGAACAGTTCCGCGTTCAACGGAAGACTTCCTTCGATGAGCGTACGGATGCACGTCCGTTCCGCAAAACTTTACGAAGCCTTACAGGAACTGGATCGTTTAGGATTGTTGTTATCGGAGGAAATTTCCACGGTCGATCATACGGAGGGAATGGTTTGGCAAAAACGTAAAACGACCCGGGAAAAAATTCGCCTTGCGAGAAGAAACAACGCGAACAATCAGATCGGAGCGGGCGCCAAAAATTGGGAAGCGATCGAAGAATCCGTTTCGAGCAGCGAAGACGAGTTGGATCTGGCGGAACAGGAAACTTGGAAAATCAAGGACCGCGTCCAATGGGCCACGATTTCCGTTTCTTACGGAATTCCCACGCCGGCCGACGCGGTTCAAGTTCCGGAATACAAAAACGCCCTGGTCGGAATCCTGAACGTATTCCTGCAGTTAACCTATTATCTGCTTTGGTGGCTGCCCTTTCTTTTGATAGTCGGAACGATCCTATATTATAGTTCCATTATATACAAGAAATGGAAAACGCGAAGCGGTAAATAATACGCGCCGCCATAAGCCATAATCTGTAAACCCGCAAAAGACAAAAGCTCGCCGGCTAAACGGCCGGCGCTCGGGACGAGATTTTTCTCATGTAGGAGTTACGACAGAAAAACCCGAAAAGATTTTCGATTGCAAAAACAGCGATTCCGTGATAGGAAAACGATCCCGGACTTCTCCCGCGGACCCGCCTCCACCACCCGAACTCGGGCGGGGGCGCGGCCGGACGACGGAGAGACATAGGAATTACGACAAAATTTCCGGTAATCGAGGGCTGGGATTCTTCGGCTGGAGTAGGTTCTTCGAGCCTATCCCAAACCGAGCATGTGGCCGAGCTTCAGCTTCTTGGTCATCAGATATCCGTGATTGTCGGAACCGGGTTGAATCTCGATCGGAATTCTCTCCACGACCTCCAAACCGTAACCGTCCAATCCCACGATCTTCCGCGGATTGTTTGTAAGGATTTTCATCTTACCTACGCCGATCTCCCGAAGGATTTGAGCGCCGATTCCGTAATCCCTCAGATCGGGAGCGAAGCCTAATTTTTCGTTGGCCTCCACGGTATCATATCCCTTATCTTGAATATTATAAGCTTTTAATTTATTAATCAGACCGATCCCTCGTCCTTCCTGTCTCATATACAAAAGAACGCCCTTCCCTTCCTTGGCGATCATCTCCAAAGCGGAATGAAGTTGCGGACCGCAATCGCATCGATTGCTCGAAAAAATATCCCCGGTCAGACATTCGCTGTGAACGCGGACCATAACAGATTCGTCCTTTTTGATCTCGCGTTTTACGAGAGCCACATGGATCTTATCGTCGATCATCGTGGAATACGCACGAATCGTAAATTCTCCGTACTCGGTAGGAAGTTTGGATTCCACTTCAAGACGAATCAGATTCTCCTTCGCCCTCCGATAACGGATCAGATCCTCGATGGTATAAATATTCAATCCGTGTTTTTCGGCGAACTTTTCCAAGTCCGGAAGACGGGCCATCGTCCCGTCGTCGTTCATAATTTCACAAATGACACCGGCGGAATATAAACCGGCAAGTTTGGAAAGATCTACGGATGCCTCCGTGTGTCCCGCTCTCCGCAGAACCCCGCCGGGAACCGCTTGCAGAGGAAACAAATGTCCCGGACGCATCAAATCGCCGGAAACCGTTTTTTCATCCAGCAAAACCTGAACCGTAACGGCTCTGTCCTGCGCGGAAATGCCCGTCGAAGTCCCCTGTTTTGCGTCCACGGAAACGGTAAACGCGGTTCCGTGTTTGTCTCCCAAAGAATAATCGTCCACCATCCGATGCAACCCGAGCTTCTTCAAACGCTCCGCTTCCATCGGCATACAAATCAAACCTCGGCCGAAGGTCGCCATGAAGTTGATTTTTTCCTTATCGGCAAACTCGGCCGCCACGACGAGATCACCCTCGTTTTCGCGGTCTTCCGAATCCACAAGAATGATCATTCTTCCGGATTTGATTTCTTCGATTGCATTCTCAATAGGTTGGATCATAGCTCTACTTACCATCTCTTCTATTGGACTGAAATTTGGCTACAGAAACTTAAATGTTTGGAATCAAATCCAAGTTTCAAGAAGTATTAGTTCGTTTTCTTAACTATTTCCGAGACGTAAGAAGTTGTTCCAAATAACGAGCCACAAGATCGATCTCCAAATTCAGAATCGAGCCCGGTTTCCAAAACGATGCGTTCGTTTTTTTGAGAGTTTCCGGAATCAAAACCAAGTCGAATTCCCCCGGTCTGGAATCCACAACCGTCAGCGAAATCCCGTCTACGGTGATACTTCCTCTGGGGGCGACGTATTTCGAAAGAGAAGGATCGTTCCCGACGGTATAACAAACCACAGCCCCCCCTTCCCTTTCTTCGAGCGTGAGAATTTTCCCGGTTCCGTCCACATGCCCGCTTACGATATGTCCTCCCAGTCGCGTCGTCGGAAGCGAGCTTCGTTCCAAGTTGACCGTATCCCCGACTTTCAAAAGACCGAAGTTGGTAAGTTCCAAAGTTTTAAAGG
>NZ_NPEF01000549.1 GCF_002811955.1 Leptospira ellisii | reverse complement strand
CCGAGTCGACCCGGTTTGAACCAAACCTGTTCCGTGGAAGCTCCGAGTTCCGCAATCGGTTTTGTGTGGGGCGCGGACGTTACGATCCAGGTGATTTGCTCCGTGAGTTTGTATAAGGTTCATCTGAACGTTGCGGGGTTGGCCGGCAACAATCTCAAAATTCAGAATAATTCGGAACAGATTGCGATTCCGTCTAACGGTATTTATTCTTTCCCTACCGAGTTGGCCGACTTGGCCGCTTATAGTATCGGTTTTCCGCAACAACCCGGCGCTCCCGGTTTAAATCAGACCTGCTCCGTCGTCGGAACTCCCCCGATCGATCCACCCGCTTCCGGAAGTATAGACGGAAGCGACGTTACGGTTTCGGTTCATTGTTCCACGAATTCGTATGACGTGAAAGTGAGGTTGATCGGTCTTGCGGGAGCGGGTACCGCTACGGGACCGATTCTTAAGAATAACTCGGAACAGATATTGATTCCGGCTTCTCCTTCAACCGCGACTTATACGTTTCCTACGAGAGTGATCGACGGAGGAAGTTATCGGGTTCTGGTGGATCAGAATCCGCTCGATCCGAACCAGAGTTGTTCGATTAGCGGTTCCGTTCCGTATCAAGGAACCGTTTCCGGTTCGGCAGTTACGGTGGAATATACCTGCGTTACGAATTCCTATTTCGTAAAGGTGAACGTAACCGGTTTGGAGGGGCTGGGTTTAAAGCTGACGAACAAC
>NZ_NPEF01000548.1 GCF_002811955.1 Leptospira ellisii | reverse complement strand
GAACGGGGCTTTGGACTTTAACAGCGATGCGTATTTGAAGACGGAAGCGTGGAACCGGGATCGTATGCGTATGGTGGAAGGTATGATCCAGGGCAAGATCGGTGCGATGGACGTGATCATGAGTCCGATGGCGGATTATTCCGGTGCGATGTCGAATCCGTCACCTGCGGGTGCAAACATGCCTCAGTATGACGTGGGCGCTTTTTTGAAAAAATACGGCGGTGACATCAATGCTGCGGGTCCTTCGCTTTCGCAACAAGCCTACAATCAGGTTCAGTTTGTTTTGTTCGGTGCGGCTCCTCCTACGGCTTGGGCGAGGGCGAATTCCCCCGATGCGGCCACCTTTGACGCGGTGTATTACAACCAAGCGGCGACGGTGATGGGCGTGCAGATGATGTTTTTGACTTCGATCGACGCGATTTGTATGGGGATGTGTGCGTTTAGTTTGGCATATGCGGCGGAAGTCGGTAAGATGGGTACGTTGAACGGTCAGGTTGCGGATGCGGTGACTCAAATCAAGGCACAAGGACAGGCTTTGAAGGACAAGGTCGCGGAACTCCAATATCTGACGGACATCAACGATTCTACACAATTATTTAATATTCTAAAGTCGCCGGAATACGGTTTGTCTGCTGCGGACATCGCGATGATCCAAAAGAAAACTTCGAGCAGCACGAGCCTCAAGGATCTGGTTTGGAAGACGAGCAACACGAACGAGATGTCGTTTAACGATCT
>NZ_NPEF01000547.1 GCF_002811955.1 Leptospira ellisii | reverse complement strand
CGCGCCGTCTAACACCAATTTGCCGTCCGCGCCCTTCTTGTGAACCGGACCCAGCTTCAACAAAAACTCGGACATCGCAGCACGTCTCGAATCCGCGTTCGAAACGTCGAACTTCTTGACGAACGACTTCACCGCGGACGCACCCTCACCCGTGATCACTTCCTTCGTCGTGTTGTTTAAATAATATTCAAAAGAGCTAATGAGTGCGAAGTCCTTCAGTTCGGCGGGAAGATCCCGGTCGCTAAACACACCACCTTGCGCGATCCCCGATTTTAACTCCGCATACGAACTCACAAGAGCAACATCCCGCAACTCACCCATATATGCCGGGTCCTGGTCCTTTAAAAAATCGTCCAAGTCCGCGATGATCCCTTGTCTTGAAATCATCGCCTTCGCGTCGGGAAGTTTCAAAAACGCACCGATCTCTTGGATCTGCGCTTCCGAAAGAGCCGAGCCCAAAAACTTGGAATTGATCTGCACCACACCCTGATTCGGAACCAACACGTTGAACTTACCCGCACGCAGCTCGTTCAAAAACTCAGGCAAAATCGGATTTCCCACTCGGTTCGTCAAATACGCGTTCGCCAAATTCCGTTTGTACACTTCCCAGGAATTTTCCTTCAACGCTTCCAGCTTCGTTTGAGTCGAAGCCTCGAACAAATACTGCGCCGAAGAAAGTTTGTCCTTGTAGTCGTTCCAAGCCCCGAGCCAAAACGCGTCCCCCAAACTCGATTTGAATT
>NZ_NPEF01000546.1 GCF_002811955.1 Leptospira ellisii | reverse complement strand
TTTTCTAATACGGAAATTTCCGCGTCAGGGATGCGTAGCGCGCGAAAGCGGTCGTACCGAAGGGACGACCGAAGGCGATACGCCGAAGCGCGGAGCAAGCCCGGTCTTTCGCATCTTTCATCAATCGATTTTGAAATCAAACTCTTTTGCGAAAGAGACGCCCGAACGCCTCCTTCTTCGGAGGAGAGGTTTTTTATTTTTGCCGAATAATTTATTGACTTTTTCGTCGAAACCAGCAGAATTCTCCCACTCTTTACGAGAGGAGAATTCGCAGATGTTTCGAATCATTTCAAAAATTTCTATCGCCCTTTTGATTTTCGGATTTGTCTCCGCGGCGAGCGCGCAAATCGGTCAGATCAACCCCGCGTCCATTTCCGGTAAATACAGGGTCGCCGGAACGAATCCAGACGGTTCGTCATACGGAGGTTCGGTCACGATCTCGCAATCCGGCGGTCAGTATCTATTCACCTGGACCGTGGCGGGACAAACGTTTACCGGAACGGGAACGCTGGAAGGCAGCACTTTAACGGTGGATTGGGGCCAGGCCGATCCGGTGGTTTACGAAGTCAAAAACGGCGGACGTCTTTTGGAAGGAACCTGGGCCGG
>NZ_NPEF01000545.1 GCF_002811955.1 Leptospira ellisii | reverse complement strand
AATGTATAGCGTATCAAATATACCAACGAAAAAAATTTTATTTCTTTTGTATTTCTGCTTCTCTTGTTCAATACTAGAAACCGGCTTAGAAAATCCCGAAAAACTGGCGAATAAAAAATTAGAAAAGGATTTAAATGATATAATCCTCGCCGGAATTGCACAAATTCCTCCTTGTAGGCCTGGATTAGTCAATGAACCCGGCGTTTGGTTAGATTCGAATCATGCAAACTACTACAAAAGTCCATATATAGGAACTTTAGTCAGTGGGACCACTTTCTGTTTCGGTTATAGTTCTAATAACGGTTTAGGTATATTCGTTACATTCGACTACCCAGAAGCTGGAAAATATAAAATTCAAATATTTAACGAGTTAGAACAGGGATTCGGAAGACGGATGGTCGGCGGCCTTTTGAAGCAAGACATAGAAACCATTTCTATGGGAGATTTATATGATTATGAAGAATCCTTAGCTCAACTCCCTGATATTGTCTATCCACCCTTTGATACTTTATATCCTATTTGCACTTTGCCAAGAACGGAAGAGCAAGTTAACTGTATAGATGACGCGACCAGCGGATCGTTACGAAGATCATTAATGATCGCACTGTATTCTTATTCAACGGGTGGAATAACTATAACTTGTACGGGAGCCTGTAATTTCTCCTTCCCTCATAGGGCACGGATAGTAATATCAAAAGAACAATAAGTAAAATTTTAAAATAAAAATTGACTTGTAGCATTTCAAAAAGAAAACATTTTACGTT
>NZ_NPEF01000544.1 GCF_002811955.1 Leptospira ellisii | reverse complement strand
GGAATGGAAACTCTCGAAAAAAAATCAGAACCGCAGCAGGCATTCAAATCTTTTACACATATGGTCAAGGTGCGTTGGGTCGACCTGGACGAGAACGGACACGTCAACAACGGAGTCTATCAGAGCTACTTCGACGAAGCGAGAAGGGCCGCGTTCGCGGAAACGGGGTTGAGTCTCAACGATCTTCGCAGCAGAAATATCGGTCCGGTCATTCTGAAGGCCGAACTCGAATACAAAGCGGAGTTGAAGTATCCGGAAACGACCCGGCTCGTTACGAGATTCGAGGCGCACAAAGGAAGCCGCGTTCTGACGATTCAGGATCTTTATCGTGAATCGGACGGAGCCTTGGTCTGTTCCGCGAAGTTTCACGGATTGTTTATGGATTTGAAAAGGATGCGTCCTTACAAAGTGAGCGATGAGGAAGCCGGCAAATTATCTCATATACCGATGTGAAGGCACCCTACTGAGAATCCTGTCTTTCGGTTTCGGAGGACGGGATTCTCCTTTTTTTACGGCCGACGGTATTCGTGCGATATACTTCGGGTCGCGATCATAGGATTTCGCATAACGCGTCGACCGGAATCAGCCCGACTTCACTTTTTTCCGTTCGAGTCGCAATTTCTGAACGGAGAGTAAAATCCACGCGATCAAAACGTATTCCAAAAATCGAATTCCCAAGACCTGAGTGAGCGAAATCCGTTCGGCTTCCGCGTTTTGCGCGTTCACGCAGGAAAAAGACTGCGTCATATCCGTCCGTCCGGGAA
>NZ_NPEF01000543.1 GCF_002811955.1 Leptospira ellisii | reverse complement strand
CAGTTCCAGAACCTGATGGAGAAGACGAACGTGCTGAGTCAGAACATGGTGATTCTGCAAGCGCTGGAGAGTTTGCGAGCGATGCCGGAGACGTTTGTGATCGCAGTGAACAAACAAAACGAAGCCACGCAGAAGAGCTTGGACAGTACGATGGCGTTTGGCGGTTTTGCTCGCATGGGAGCGATGTATTTGCGCGTGATCAAGAACGCAGCGGGTGGCACGGAACAACAGATTCTACCAGCGTACAACGACTTTGTATATACGGCACCTACGAGTTTTCCTCTTGTGAAGGATGCGAATGGAACGGAGTGGGATTTGAGTAAAACAGACGCGTTGTTAGACGGGAACAAAACCGCACCGAGCCCGAGTGATATATCTGTGATGGTCCGATTGGCGAAGAACAAGATGGTGAGCGACTTCAAGAAGACGTTGGACAACGATGCACCTCACAACTATGAATTGGAGAACGGGCTGTTTGATCCGAGTGATGCGGTGGGAGCGTTTAATGATTTTGTCCAAGGAGTGACAAGCGGAGATTCAACGTCTTGTTTTAACAAATCGGTGAAAGATTGCGCGACTTCTGCTGTGAACTCCGGATTGCTTGTGGGCGAAGTTCCTGGCGGAGAATATGGAGTTTGGCAGTTTAGTCAATTCTATCCGATTCTGAAGACGAAGAAGGAGATGGACAAACGAAAGGCGATGATGGACCAAGCGCGTAACGTACGAAAGAGCGGTATGGGAAGATTGTATGGCCAGTTGGGAGCG
>NZ_NPEF01000542.1 GCF_002811955.1 Leptospira ellisii | reverse complement strand
TTCCACGAAAACGGGAATCACGGATAAAGAGAAAATCTGGTTCTACTACCCGTCTCTGTATAAATATCGGAAGATAAAGGATCAAAATTAGCAAACGAAAAAGTTTTTTGGGAAATTGACGTTTTTTTTCAAAACCCGTGAAACGGCTTCATTCCCTACTTTCCCTTTCCGAAGAATTTTCCCAGAAAAATACAAACGAACCAGGAATAATTCAGAAAAAAAAGACCGGAAACGCCGTACATACCGGCTCGCACCAATTTTTTTTCGGGATCCTGGATGGGTCGGAAGATCGTCGGTTGTTGGGAAAGGGAGAATTTATAGATTTTTCCGGCGTCTTGGACCGCCATGTTGTAATAGGGATAAAGGGAATGATTTTTGAGATTCTCTCCCCAAAAGAAAACCGAATTTCCCCAAGAACAAGTAGGAAGTTCCATCCGTTCGCAAGCCACCCAGACATGAATCGGATCCCCCTCCTTCCAACCGGAAGAAACCATGGGCGCTACGTGAAAGTAGATATGTTTGGAACGTTTCGGCTCCGTTTTTCCGCGGCTTACCGCCGAACGGGAAGAGACATATTCGGTCAGAATTCGGATTCCGCGAAACACAAGAATCCGGTCGT
>NZ_NPEF01000541.1 GCF_002811955.1 Leptospira ellisii | reverse complement strand
GATTCCTTTTTAGGAACGAAATTCTCGATCCTCATGGAAAATTCGCCCGAATACGAGGTGTTCTTGTTTTCCAAAAACGGTCAGGAAGGAATGCGATCCATTCTCGAAAGAAGGAGACCGGTATTTCAGTAGATTCTAAATTAGAAAAATCGAATTTAAATAAAAAAGGCCGGAAATTCCGGCCTTTTTTATTTGTGTGTGATCCCAACTTAGTGGAACAGTTTTCCGGGATTCAAAATCTCCTTTTTGTCTATTTCTTTTTTGAACGCCTTTAAACCGGATAACGCAGGCTGGGATGTCGCCTTTACGTACCAGGGTTTGTGATCGAAACCCACTCCGTGGTGATGGGAGATCGGAGCCCCGTTTTGATAAAAGGTTTCCGAAACTGTGCGTTTCATCTTAAACCATTGGTCGGCCGGTTTTTTTTCGTCCATCGGAAATAGGATCGTATAGTAAAGACAGGCCCCTTCGTGATAGCTGTGGGAGATGTGGCACATCGCGATCGATCCGGGAATCGATTTTTCCAGGGAAGCGATCCCTTCCTTGTGAAGCGTGAGGACGCGATCATACGTCGTGGACGTTTCCATCGTATCGACTCCGATCCCGTTTTCCATCACGTGATTCCGCAGGAAGGGCATATTGTAGCGGGAATGGATCCACTGTTCTCCCAGATGCGTCCCCGCATACAGACCTTTGTGGGCGGTTTGGAAGTGGTGAAAGGAAAAGGCCAAAAGGTCGTTTTATCTTTGGACACGACCCGGCTTTCCGCG
>NZ_NPEF01000540.1 GCF_002811955.1 Leptospira ellisii | reverse complement strand
TCTAAAGAAAAAAATTACCCACTTAATAACTCTGAAAAACGTAAAGAAGTTTTTGAGAGTCAAAGGCAAGAAAATAGAAAAGAAACTCGTGCCGGGTTAGAGCATGTTGCGCATAATAAACGTAAAGTCATTTCATTAATAGATATCGATTTATGGGATAAAGCAAAATGGTCTGGTTTCGGCTATATTACTGATCCGATGCACGGATTAGGATTTATTTTATGTTTTGAAAATGCGGATCCAGCAAAAAAAATTTTTGTAAACTGGCTGGAGCGATTTGGTCTTGAAGATACCGAAGATATCCTACGCCTTTCAATAATTAAGGGGATTAGTAAAGAAAATCCGCATTGGTATCGAGTTCAAATAGGTGCTAATTTAGAAAAGAGTAAATTAAAGCAAGGTGAGCTTGTTTTTGCCCTATCTAGAATCCATGAAATGCGACCTTCTAATTCAATTAATATTGATACTGCTATTTCAATACTCGAGACTGAAAAGAAGTATAAATTGATCCCTTGTCAGATTATTAATAACCAAATTGTCCCATTTTTTGATTCATCTTTAATTAAGAGAGAGTTATTTGTTAGATACGCTTGGGAAATCGGGAAACATGATCAGGATTCAGTTGTTATTATGAAAGGTGACGTTCCCTTTATACCAGAGGAGAAGATTCGTGATGCTCCAGTGATAGAGTTACTCAATGAAAAACTTAAAGAGTAAATTTAATATATTAAATTTGCCTTCAGCTTGTCACGGTTCTTGCATCGCTTGCCGGTAATAAC
>NZ_NPEF01000054.1:17491-20070 GCF_002811955.1 Leptospira ellisii | reverse complement strand
TTCCTCAACATACGGTAGTGCGGAAGAATCAACTTCTTCTTGTTAGCCGTCACCGCCCCTTTTCTCACACGATAACTCGCCTGTATCTTTCGATTCCCGATCGCGAACGGTGTTTTTTTCAGGATATCCAGCCATAACGCGTAGTCGTCTCTGAGGCTTTTCAGGGAAACGTCGAAATACATCTTCCCCACGATTTGCGAATCGTACATCGCGGTCAAAAGACCGATGCGATTGTAAAACAGAGAATCCTTATAATCTATCCTTTCCTTACCCACCAATTGCGGCCGCAGAATCGGATTGGAATTTTCGTCGATCACTCGGAACGCCGAGAAGGAGAACGCGGCGTCGTTTTCCTTCATCAAACGAATCTGCTCTTCCAAAAAAGTTTCGTCCCAAAGATCGTCCGAGTCCAAAAAGGCGACGTATCTGCCCGTCGCGTTTCGAATTCCGTGATTGCGCGTGTCCGCCGAACCTGAGTTCGTCTCTTTGAACAGGGCGCGGATACGGGGATCGGACTTCGCGTATTCCTTCATCAATTCCCGGCTTCCGTCTTTGGACAAGTCGTCCACGATCATCAACTCCCAATTCGAATACGTCTGACGAAGGACGCTTTGTACGCTGTCCCCTATGAATTTTTCGGAATTGTAAACGGGCATGATGACGGAGACTTTTTCGGACATATCGTTTTTCTAAATCGAATACCATGATTCTTGCCGAAAGAAGGGAGACTACAATTTTTTAACCGAACTCCTTTCGTCCAGAATTCGAAGTTTAAGAATCGATTTCGTGCTTGTGTTTCCGATTTTAAAGATCATTCTCGGTTGGACTTAGATACGATGATGAAAAAAATTTCCCTGATTTTTCTTTTTCCCGCGATCACGTTCGTTTTTCTTTTGTATAGAGCCTCCGTCGATTCGATTCCGATCCACGTAGCGATCATGATATCCGTTTTTTTGATCGCCGCGGTGTTTTGGGTCGCGGAACCGATTCCGGGTTACGCCACTTCGGTCCTGATTCTGTTCGTGGAAATTCTTTTCCTATCCAACCCCTTAAGACTTTCCTTTTTCGAATTCGAAACCGGTAAAAATCCGGCGCCCGCCGTCTTTCTTTCCTCGATCGCGGATTCATCCATCATCCTTTTTTTGGGCGGTTTCGTACTCGCGAAGGCGAGCGTAAAAACCGGATTGGATCGTTTCCTTGCGAATCGTATCATCCGTAGATTCGGAACCAAAAGTTCGCGCGTCCTGTTGGGATTTATGTTCACCACAGGATTCATCTCGATGTGGATGAGCAATACGGCGACCACTTCGATGATGATCGCGCTTTCCTTTCCTTTGTTCCGCGTTTTGCCCGAAAAGGAGCCGTTTCGAAAGGCGTTACTTCTCGGAATTCCTTTCGCGGCAAATATCGGAGGAGTGGGGACTCCGATCGGATCGCCGCCTAACATAATCGCGATGAGCATCCTGAGGCAGCAGGGGATTTCCGTTTCCTTCGGGACCTGGATGTTGTTCGCGGTTCCGTTGGCCTTCGTTTTGATCGTGTTCGCTTGGATTCTGCTTTTGAAATTATTTCCGAACGATGGAGGTTTGGAGCTTTCGGTGGAATTCGAAGAGCCCGAAGGGGGAACGGGTTCTTACCGATTCAGAACGACCGCTTTGATTTTTTTGGGTACGATCGCGCTTTGGTTTACGGAGAATTTTCACGGAATTCCCGCTGGGGTCGTGGCGCTTTAGCCTTTGATTCTTTTTCCCGCGTTCGGAATTTTGGACGAGAAGGACGTTAACTCATTGGAATGGTCCGTTTTGATTTTGATCGCCGGAGGAATCGCGATCGGAGTCGGTTTGCAGCAAAGCGGAATGGGTGTTTGGTTTTCCGAGATCCTTAAACCTATTACAAAATTAGAATATGCCGTTGGATTGTTGTTTTTTCTCTGCGGAGTGGCGCTTCTTTTGAGCACGTTTATGTCGAACACCGCGGCGACGAATCTTCTAGTGCCGTTCGCTTTTCCTTTGTCCGCGGCGATCTCACCGGGGTCGTCCACTTATCTTTTGGTGATCTGTTTGGGCATCGCCTTGTCGGCCTCTCTTGCGATGTCTCTTCCCGTAAGCACGCCGCCGAACGCCATCGCCTATGCCGTCGGGGGTTTCGAGATTAAGGATATGATCAAAGCGGGGTTGCCGATCGGATTGTTCGGTCTATCGCTTACCGTTCTCGCGTATTTTATGTTTTTATAATATATTTTTCCGAGCCTCCGTCTCGAAATTCGGTTTGAAGACCGCGATCGGGATGAAAAGAAATCCGTCTTTTTCTTTTTTGCGCGCCGTTTTGTAGGAACTCCTACGAATGTTCCGGTTCTTTCCGCTTGCTTTTCGTCCGAATTTCCGGTATAGGGGAAATCGCATGGCAAGAAATTTTCCCACGGACCCGCCTCCACCGCCCGATTCTGGGTGGGGCGCGCTTCGTATCACTGGGGATCGTCGGAACTGCGGCGAAGTTTTTCGGTTCGTAAAGGGGCTGCCCGGAGGAGCACGAAAAAAAATCTTTCCAATCCGGACACGAAGGTAGGGTACGAATGGGAG
>NZ_NPEF01000054.1:7808-17465 GCF_002811955.1 Leptospira ellisii | reverse complement strand
CATTCGTACCCTACCTTCGTGTCCGGTTTTCGGTTTTTACGACGTATCCTTTCCTTAAAATTTCGGAATCTTTTCCGTCTCGTTTCCGAAAATCCTTCCGCCGGACCGTTTCGTCCTCCCTTTCTCGCCCGACTTCCGATTGGTTGTGCGCTTCTGAGTCTTTTTCTTTTGGCGTATTGTTTTCCCGGAATTCGGGAATCCGAACTTTCCGACGTGGAAACTCCCTCCCCTTTGGAAATTCTCCAGGAAAAAATCGAAGCCGTATTGCATCCCGAACAGAACCGCGACCCGGATCTTCTCAAGGTTCTCGCGGGAGGGGACGTGATGTTCAACTGGGGAATCCGGGATACGATTCAGAAACACGGCGAGATCGCGCCGGTGGAAGGTCTAAAATCCCTTTTCGGAGAAGCCGATTTTAGAATGGTCAACCTGGAAACGCCGGTCGTCGCTTCCAAAACCGAAGAATCCAAAAAGGCTTATATCTTTACCGCCCACGAAAAGGATCTGGACTCCCTCAAATTCCTAGGAGTGGATCTGGTTTTTTTGGGGAATAATCATTCCTTTGATCACGGTTATCAGGGAATGACGGAAACCCTTTCTATATTACAAAAAAATCATATTCTCAACGTGGGAGCGGGCAAAAAGATGCCGGAAGCGGTAAAGCCGCTTGCGCTCAGTCTTAAGGGTTCCGATCTTAGAATCCATTCCGTAACGGCCATTGCCGAACCCTCTCATTACGCGACCGTCTCCAAACCCGGCGTCGCTCCGTTTTTTATGCCTTCTCTGCAATCCGCGTTTTCGGAAAGAAAAAGGACGATTCCTCCTCCGATTCGGATCGTTTCCCTACATTGGGGAGTGGAATATTCTCCCGTGCCCACCCCCGATCAGAGAAAAACGGCAAAGGCTTTGATCGACTCGGGGGTGAAACTCGTCGTCGGTCATCATCCGCACATTCCCCAAGGAATCGAAATATACAAGGGCGGAGTGATTCTGTATTCCCTCGGGAATCTGATCTTCGGAAGTCGGAATTCCTACTTAAACCACAATCTGATCGCGATCCTTCATATCCGCAGAAACGTTCTGGAACGGGTGGAATTGGTTCCGATTTTCGGAAAATTCCAAAAAGAGGATCATAAAATCCGCCCCGTTACCGGTCCGCAAGCGCAGGAGTTTCTACACGAAATTTCGGTTCTCTCCGCCGAGCTGGGAACGAAACTAAGAGTGGAAGGGGATCGGGCATTTCTGGATCTTCCGACGAATTCTCCCTTGACCCCGACCTCCAAGCGCAAAAAATAGGCTAAATTATCGGTTCTTCTGCTCGTCGCGACCGCAGGCGGGCTATAACCATAGGAGAAACTTTTTGAGAAACTACGAACTCACCACCATCACACGTGTGAGCGCGCGGGAATCTGCAAAGTCCGAAATACAGGATACTTTGAAGAAACATTCCGTGAGCGTCACTTCCGACGAAGATTGGGGCCAAAGAAAACTCTGGCATCCGATCAAACACGAAGAGCAGGGCGTCTTCCATCACTACAAGTGTAGTGCCGATCCGGGCGCCATCGAGAAAGTGGAAAAAGAATTCTTAATCAACCAGAACATTCTTCGTTCCATGGTTGTCCGCCTCAATGGCTAATGATATCAACAGAGTGACTCTGGTCGGCCGCTTAACGCGGGACCCCGAGTTCAAATCGATCAACGGGACTTCTCTCGTTAATTTCTCCCTGGCCAACGGCCGGACCTACGTGTCCAACGGAGAAAAGAGGGAAGAATCTCACTTCTTCGATTGTGAAGTCTGGGGAAAACCGGCGGATATCATTCAACAATACTGCAGAAAAGGAAAGCAGATTGCCATTGAAGGAAGACTGAAACAGGACACCTGGGAAACTCCCGAAGGAAAAAAGGCGTCTCGGATTCGGATCGTTGTGGAGAATTTTCAACTCCTCGGTTCGAAGGATGATTCCTCCTCTTCCCCTTCTTCGGGCGCTTCTTCCTCCGGAGGAAATTCATATCCATCCTCTCCGGAATATTACAGCCCTGCACCGGATGGCGACGACGACATACCGTTTTAATGAGGTACACTTATGAGTGAAAACGAAATCAAAGAGGAACGTTCCGAAAGAGCGGAACAAAGCGAAACTTCCGCCGAAATGGACGGAAAGCCGCAGAGAAAACAGAACAAATACAAGAAGAAGGTCTGCCGTTTTACCGCCGACCCCGAACTTGCGAAACAAATCAATTATAAGAACATCGAACTTCTGGAAAGATTCATCACCAACCGAGGTAAAATCATTCCGAGACGAATCACCGGAACTAGCGCCCGTTATCAAAGGGTTCTCGCCCGCGAGATCCGCAAAGCGAGAAGCATCGGTCTTCTTCCTTACAAGGTGAACTGAGGTACGAACATGAGAGTGATCCTACAAAAAGACGTTATCAATCTCGGAGACGCGGGGGATGTTAAGGAAGTGGCGGACGGCTACGCAAGAAATTTCCTTTTCCCGAAACGACTCGCCGTACGCGCCAACGACGGAAACACCAAGGCGGCCCTTCATCAAAGAAAGTTGGGCGAACTAAAACGTGAAAAACGCAAAAAAGCGATGGAAGGAGTTTCCTCCGATCTGAACGGAAAAGAATACGATATTCTCGTAAAAACCGGCGGTGGAGAAAAACTGTTCGGAGCCGTGACTCCGATCGACGTTGCCTCCATTCTGAAAAAGAACGGCTTCGAACTGGACAAAAGAAAGATCGAAATCGCGGAGCCGATTCGTAATCTGGGTTCCTACAAGATCAAGATTCGTCTTGCGGAAGGAATCCAGCCCGTAATCACGCTCAACGTTAAAAAAGAAGAAGAGTAACTCTTCTTTTTTGAGGGACATGCAGTCCGACTCCTTATTTGAACCGGAATCCGAACGGGCCTTTTTGGGATTCCTGCTTCTCAAAGGAGCGGACAACCTCATCGACGTTCCCGTCGCTCCCGAAGACTTTTATGTGGATCTTCACAGAAGGGTCTATCGGGCGATCGCGGATCTTGTGGACAAACGGATCACGATCGATCCGGTTTCCGTCCTGAATTTCCTGAAAGAAAATTCCCTTCTTAAAGACGAAGAAAAAGAATTCAATTATATCTATTCTCTTTACCGCGATACGGTGGTCACACAACCGCTCGCCTATTATGCGACCCGGATCAAACGATTTTCCGAACGGAGAATGTACGCGAAGATTCTTCAGGAATCCTTGGAACTCATCCGCAAGGAACCGGGGGACAACGAATCCGTATTCAACACGGTCGAAAAGAATCTCACCGAAATTTCTAGAAGTATAGACGCCAAGGGTTTGTTGCCCGTTTCCTCGGATAAGGCGGCCCTTTCCGATTACATCATGGAGATCATGAAGAACCGGGGACAGATCACCGGTCTTCGCACCAACTTCGCCAAACTCGACGAAGCCACTTCGGGACTCAAGGAACACGAGCTCATGATTCTCGCGGCGCGTCCCGGTAACGGTAAAACCACCTTCGCGCTCAACATTGCGTCTAACGTGGCCCTCATCTACAATCAGCCCGTGGTCATCTTCTCTTTGGAGATGAGCCGGATCGAACTTCTTCTTAAGATGGTCTGTGCCGATTCCCAGGTGGAATCGATGAAGCTCAAAAAATCGGAACTCACCCGCGCCGACGCCCCGAAACTTTTGGAATCCATCGTGCGAGTCACTTCGGCTCCGATTTACATCGACGATTCCGGGGGATTGACGATCGACGACTTTAAAGGCCGGGTCCGTAAACTTCTCACCACCGAAAAGATCGGTCTCATCGTCGTGGATTATCTCCAGCTCATGAGCGATCCGAAAAATAAGGACGGAGGTCGTCAGCAGGAGGTCGCTTCGATTTCGCGTTCCCTCAAACAGATGGCCAAGGAAGCCCGTTGTCCGATAATAGCGCTTTCCCAGATGTCCCGGGCCGTGGAACAAAGATCCAAGGATCAAAAACCGCAACTCTCCGACCTTCGAGAATCGGGCGCGATCGAGCAGGATGCGGATATCGTCTCCTTTATCTATCGGGAGGAGAAGGTGAAAGGGGAAGAGGAGATCAGCCCCGAGATGCGCGGCAAGGCGGAGATCATCATCGCTAAGAACCGTTCCGGTCCGATCGGTTCTTTTCATCTTGCCTTTAGGCCCGAGCTCAGCAGATTTGATAATATAGATTAATTTAGGCGACCTCATTAAGTCCCGCATAGGAAACGGAAATCATTGGAACAGTGGATTCAGGAAAATTATAAAAATCGTTCTTGGGCGGGAGAGTTGAACGAATCCCAAGAGGGGAAAAAAATCGTTCTCTACGGCTGGTCCTTTCGATTTCGCGATCAAGGCGGCGTGATCTTCATCGATCTCCGCGACAGAACGGGAATCATCCAAGTCGTCGCCCGCAAGGAATTGCTCGGAGACGCGTTCGTTCTGGCGGAAAGGGTCCGCTCCGAATACGTTCTCGCGGTTGCGGGAACTCTCAAAAAACGCGACGCGGAATCCATCAACCCGAGAATGCAAACCGGAACCATCGAAGTCGTTCTGGATCAATTAGAAATTTTGAATGCCGCAAAAACCCCTCCGTTCTCCTTGGACGAGTTCGACGACGTTTCCGAAGAACTTCGTTTGAAATACCGTTATCTGGATTTCAGAAGGGAAGAATTAAAGAATAGAATGCTCAAACGGCACGAATTCATATTCGCAATCCGTAATTATCTCAACAAACGCAAGTTCGTCGAAATCGAAACTCCTATCTTAAACAAATCCACTCCGGAAGGGGCGCGGGACTTTCTCGTTCCTTCCCGATTGAATCCGAACGAGTTCTACGCCCTTCCTCAATCTCCGCAGATTTTTAAACAGATTCTTATGGTCGGGGGAATGGAAAGATATTTCCAAATCGTAAAGTGTTTCCGAGACGAGGATTTACGCGCGGACAGACAACCCGAATTCACGCAGCTAGATATGGAATTCTCCTTCGTCAGTCAGGAGGAAATCCTTTCCGAGATCGAAGGACTTGTCGCGTCGATTTATAAAGAAGTTTTTAACATTCAACTCGCAGTTCCTTTTCCGAGAATGACCTACAAAACCGCGATGGAGGAATACGGTTCTGATAAACCCGATCTTCGTTTCGGTATGAAGCTCGTGGACGTTTCCGAAATCGTAAAGGATTGCGACTTTAACGTATTCTCGGGCGCGGTGAAAAGCGGGGGAACCGTTAAAGTCGTTTGTGTTCCCGGCGGTTCGATCATTTCCAGAAAGGAAATCGAAGATTATACCGCTTGGCTGAACCGCGACTACAAAGCCAAAGGCCTGGCGTATATGAAACACGGAAGCGAAGGCCTGGAATCCACGATCACGAAACGTTTTAAAAAAGAGGAACTGGACGCGATTTCCAAGACTTGCGGTTCCAAAGAAGGCGATATGCTTTTCTTCGGAGCGGACGAAAAGGAAATCGTCAATCACTCGTTAGGCGCTCTTCGTCTGAAACTTTCCGAACGTTTTGAAACTCCGAAAGAAGGCGAAAATAACATCACTTGGATCGTCGATTTTCCTATGTTCGAATGGAACAAGGATCACAAACGTTGGGACGCCTTGCATCACCCGTTTACTTCTCCTTCGGACGATAGTATTCCGTTTTTTGAATCCATGGAAACTCTTCAGAAGAACGCGGGCAACGCGACCGCAAAAGCGTACGACCTCGTGATGAACGGAGTCGAAATCGGAGGAGGTTCCATCAGAATCCATTCCCGCGAGATTCAGAATCAAGTGTTTAAGGTTCTCGGAATCGAAGAGGAAGAAGCCAAGGAAAAATTCGGATTTTTACTCGAAGCTCTCGAATACGGGGCTCCACCTCACGGAGGTTTGGCGTTCGGCATCGATCGGATGCTCATGCTTCTCACCGGAGGAAAATCGATCCGCGACGTGATCGCTTTTCCGAAAACGCAAAAAGGTTTGTGTCTCATGAGCGAATGTCCTTCTCCCGTGGAGGAAAAACAGCTTCAAGAACTCAAGATCAAACTGGTAAAGGTATAAACTCATTTCCACGCGTAAAGAACAGTTCAACTTCGAGAATCAGGATCTTTACCGCAAGATCTGCGGGATCAACGACGAAGGCGTAAAGATTCTCGAAAAACAACTCGAGATGGACATCATCCCGAGGGGGAACGGGTTTCAGTTAGAAGGCGAATCCGCGAAGGTGGACTTCGCTTTGGATTTTTTTAAAAAACTCGAAGCGAACTATCAGGAAAGGCCGGATCGGGATTTTACTGATTCATTCGATTTTGCTTATATTCTAAAAGACGCAGGTAAGGAACTCCGCAAGAAAAAGGTGTGGGAAACCGAAACCGATCGGTCCGTGCCTTGGAAACCGAGCGAGAAAATTCTGACCACGTATCGCGGAAAACATATCTTTCCGCGCACGCGCAATCAGGAAACGTATTTCCGGTCCTTTCAGGATAATCTCATAACCTTCGCGCTCGGTCCCGCCGGAACCGGTAAGACGTTTTTATCCGTCGCGACCGCATGCAAATTTTTGCAAGCGGGCACGATCGACAAAATCATTCTCACCAGACCCGCGGTCGAAGCGGGGGAGAACCTCGGATTTTTACCGGGCGACCTCAATCAAAAGGTCGACCCGTATCTTCGTCCCGTTTACGACGCGTTAGGCGAATGTATCGGAGCGGAAAAAACGCAGGAATACATAGCTCTTACGAAAATAGAGATCGCGCCGGTCGCGTTTATGCGAGGAAGGACCCTTTCGAATGCGTTTATCATTCTGGACGAGGCGCAGAACTGCACTTTGGCTCAACTCAAGATGATTATGACCCGTTTGGGCCGCAATTCGCGTATGTGTATTTCGGGGGATTCTACCCAGATCGACTTGGATCACGGACGTTCGGGGCTCGAAAAAGTGGTGACTTTATTCAAAAACACGGATCAAATCGGAATGGTGTTTTTCGGAAAAGAGGACATCACCAGGCATCCACTTGTGGAAGTGATCGTCCGTAAATTCGAGGAGTTGTGATCGTATGCCCAGCCCGGGAGAACAGGTCGAATCTGCGATGGCTTGGATCACGGACACACTGACCCGTGTCCGTCCGATTTTGTTCGTTCGTAGGTTTCAGGTCGGTCTCGTGATCATCACCTTGTTGATGGTCACTTGGATGTTGGCCATCCCTTTTTTCGGTCAGGATAAAATGGATCTGTCGCCCGACGGACTTTATTCGGAAGGAAAAACCGCTCCCGAAAAGATCGTCTCAGCGAAAGAAATCGTCTACGAGGACGAGGACAAAACCAAAGCCAAAAAACTGACCGCGTATCAATCCGCTCCTTTCGTTTTCGACCGAGACTACGCGGCGCTTCAGGATCAGATCAACAACGCCATTCAAGAGGATATGGAGAATTTCCGATCCTTTAAGCCGAGCGCGGAAGGAAGGGCGTATCCGGAACTTCTGAACGCGGTTCCCAGGTGGAAGAATCGTTCCAAAGAGGAGATCGAACTTCTTTATAGGACTCCGGGAAAGGGAAAACTCAAGGATCTGGTTCAACAATACTCTAATTTAGTATTTTCTTCTTTTTGCATATTACGCGATTTGCCTCCGGATTACGGAACGTTGAAGGCGACGGGCGCCCGGGTCCGCAATCAAGGCATCAAGGAACAGATTTCTAATCTGGAAGGCTCCTTTATCGTCCCCAGATCCTACCTTTACCGGGATCCGGAAACCGTGAACGTCCTCAACCGAATGGCTCAGGAAAAACTTTCGCGGATGGATTCCGCGGTGCTTCCGATCATTCAGAAAATCGCCTTGAGTTACGTCTATTCCAATCCTTCCTGTTCGTATAACGCGGAGGAAACTCTCTCGGCGAAACGTTTTGCGGCGGATCGTGCGGAACCCGTCAATTCCAGGATTTTGGCGGGCGAGGTGATCGTAAAATCCGGAGAGATCATCACTCCGGAAATATTCAAAAAACTGCAGATAGTAAACACGTACGCGACCCGGGCGAACATCGCTTCGATCGTTTCGATCCTGCTGATACAGACCGTTTTCGTCGTCATCATCTATATATTTCTGAAGAAATACAATCCGAAACGCCTAAACGACGTTTCGAGTAACGTGATCGTGTTCTCTTTGATTTGGTTTTTGGTTCTGAGCTGCACGATCGCATCCAGAATCTTCTTCAATTTCGAAACCAAATACGATTCCATCTTTTATTTCGCGTTGTTCGTTCCCGTCGGAATGATCTGTCTGATCATCAGTTTTATCTACGACGAACAGCTTTCCATCGCGATCGGTTTTTACCTTTCCTTCTTCGTATTCACCGCTTCGCATTACAATCCGGCTTCGTTTATGCTGGCATTCGTTTCCTGCATCGTATCCGCGAGTTACGGAAGGAATCTAAAGAAACGGATCGACTTCATCAAGGCGGGGCTTTACATCGCGGGCGTTCAGATCATCATCGCTTCCAGCGGTTATCTTTTCGATTCCAGAAATTATTGGGTGGCCATTCCGAGCGGTTCCTGGATACGGGATCTGCTCGAATCGAACATATTCAAATTGTACGTTCTTTGTCTGATCAACGGATTCGCCTGTTCGACCGCCGCGCAGTTTCTGCTTCCGATCTACGAATATCTTTTCAACGTTCCTACGCGTTTTAAACTTATGGAGTTGGCCGACACGGGGCACCCTTTATTGCAGGATCTTTTGACAAAAGCTCCCTCCACGTATACGCATACGTTTATGGTCGCGGCGTTGTCGGAAAGGGCCTGTCAAAATCTCGGACTGGACTGGCTTTTGACCCGAGTGGGGGTTTATTTTCACGATATCGGAAAAATTCCGAACGCGGGATTCTTTGTGGAGAATCAACATTTGATTCCCAAAAAGGAAAACATCGATAAGAACAATCCCGCTCTCGCTGCTAAGATCGTCATCGATCACGTGTTAGACGGAATCGAGATGGCCAAAAAGGCAAGGCTTCCCCGGGAAGTGATCGACTTCATCCCGGAACATCACGGAACATCCACGATGGCGTTTTTTTATCATAAGGCCTTGTCCGAACTTTCTCCCACACAAAAGAAGAAGCTGAAAAAAGAGGATTTTCAGTATCCCGGACCGAAACCGCAAAGAAAGGAAACCGCTATCGTGATGATCGCGGATTCATTGGAGGCCGCTTCCCGTTCGCTCGAGGAGATAACGCCCGAGTCGTTGGACAATCTCATTTCGAAGATCATCGGGATCAAACTCTCCGAAAACCAGTTGGACGAATGCGGCCTAACGTTAGGCGATCTCGAGATCATCAAAGCCTCCTTCAAGGAGGTGTTGTTGTCCAGTCTTCATTCGAGACCGAAGTATCCGAGTATGGAGGCGACCAAGGCTTTGGAGAAGAAAAACGCGGCGCAGTTTTCGAACGGACAGAGACAGAACAAAACGCCCGCGGGGAAAGGAAACTGATCCAGGATATCGTCTCCATCTCCAACGATTACGGACCCGTTTCCTGGTGGAACGAGGAAGAGGTCCTTTCCAATTGTTCCCTTCTTTTCCGCAATGAGTTGAACGATTCCCGTTGTGAACTTGCCATTCTGTTGGTCGGGGATTCGGATATGAGGGAAATCAACCTGTTGCGCAGGGGAAAGGATAAGAC